>JAZDHF010000001.1:0-15936 GCA_043806315.1 Planctomycetota bacterium
CTTTCTGGCACGAAAAAGCGACGGCCTGCCGGGCTGGCAAACCATCTGGAAGGGTTGGAACAAAGTCATGCCCCTCGTGCAAGGGCTCGAACTCCATCGCGATCTGTTGCGGGAGAAAAGTTGTGGGTAAGGGTGAGGGGAAAGAGCCGTGGTGCGCGTCTTCCGCGGCACTTCCGAGCTACGATCACTCGACACACTTGGACTGCACCCAGAACAGGTTTCACTGATCCGGTCCGCTCTGGCTCAACCCGCCGGGTTCATCGTGGCCTCCGGGCCGGCGGGCAGCGGCAAAACCACGACGCTCTATGCGATGATCCGAGAAGTGCGAGATCAGTTCGCCGGCCGCAGCGTGATTACGCTCGAGGACCCCGTCGAACAGCGCATCGATCGCATCACCCAGATCCAGATCAACCCGCATGGGGAACTGGGCTACGAACGGTGCATGAGATCATTACTGCGCCAGGATCCGCAGGTGATGCTTCTAGGCGAGGTGCGTGACCGCCAGACCGCCGCGGTGGCCGTTGAAGCTGCGCTGACAGGGCATCTGATCCTCACCACGACCCACAGCGGGGACCCGGCCGATACCATCGTCCGGTTCCTGGAAATGGGAATTCCGGCCTACCAGCTCACCAGCGTGCTGACGCTGGTCTGCTCCCAGCGCTTGTTGCGAAAAACCTGCCTAGAATGCTCCAGGGCGTCGAGTCGCGGTTGCGAGGCCTGTCTCGGTACAGGCTACGCCGGCCGGACCGCAGTCGCCCAGGTCGCACGGCTCGACGAGTCGGCGCGGACGTTGATCTTGCGTCTTGCGACCGCAACGGAGTTGCGCAGGGAACTGAAGAGACAAGGTCCAGACATGATCGATCGCGCCATGACCCTGGTGACGAGTGGCACAACGGACGAGTGCGAGGTTGGCCGCGTGCTCGGCCAGCGTCCGTCCGCGTGACCTGACGGGTCTCGGCGCAGCAAGGGGCAGTAGGATGAAACACTTCGAATACGCCGCCCAGTGCAAGGGAGGATCCGCGATCAGTGGGACGATGGAAGCGCCGGACGGCGTCGAGGCCGTCAGAGTGCTCACCCTGATGGGCCTGTGCAACATTGATTTGCGCGCGGCGGATCGTCCTCCTTCGCGGCGTCCTCTCAGCGGCGATGACTTCATCTTCTTCAACGAACAGTTGGCTTCCCTGGCGAACACCGGAATGTGCCTGGACGCCGGCCTGCGACAGCTCGGCAAAGACATCCAGTCTCGCCGACTCCGCAACGTGCTCGAGGCTGTGGCCGCCGACATCGAACGGGGCCAACCGCTCGGCGCGGCGGTTGAGAGACTTGCCCCGCAGTTGCCCGCACTCTACGCCCGCGTCGTTCGCGCCGGCGTCGAGACGGGTCAACTCGCGGCCACCTTGCTGAACCTTTCGAACCACTTGCGATTGGTGGCCGAAACGCGGCGTTTGATTGCCGAGGCCTTGACCTACCCTGCGGTCGTGCTCGTGCTCGCCTTCGGTATGCTCAGCATGGTCATCATGTTCATCGTGCCACAGTTTGCCGAGTCCTTCAGGGACTTTGACGTCCGCCTGCCGGCTCTCACCGAGGCGACGATCGCCTTGGCCCGGGTCATGCCTCGGCTCCTCCTCGGGCTCGGAATCGCTGTGATCGGCGTTACCCTGTCGTTCTGCCTGCTCCGGGCGACGACTGGTGGTCGCGTCGTGCGGGAGGGCTTGATTTTGACGATCCCTGTGCTCGGCTCGCTCATCCGCAACTCGTTACGCGCTCGCTTCCTTCGGGCGATGGCCTTCGCCGTCAACAGCGGTATTCCACTGCCCGAAGCGGTGCGGCTGTCGGCCGGGGCCACGGCAAGCCCCGGGATGTCCAAGGAGGCGGAGCAAGTGGCCTCTCGAGTGGAAACCGGGGGCGGCGTCTACGAGGCCTGTCGAGGCACGCGTTTGATCCCGCCGATGTTCGGGTACGTCGTGGACGTCAGCAGCGACGGCAGCAATCTCCGGGACTCCTTGATTCAGTTGTCGAAGGCCTATGAATCCCGTGCGGCACATCGCCAAGCGGTTCTCCGCGCGTGGCTGGCGCCCTTGGCTGTCCTGGGCGTCGGAATCGTCGTCGGGTTGCTGATCGTGGCGCTGTTTGTGCCGCTGTTATCGCTGATCCAGTCCGTCAGTAGTTAGTGGGGTTCGCTGCTTTGGACGCGTTGGAAGTCCTGTTGCTGGTCGTTCTCGCCGTCGCCGTGGTTGTAATTCCATGGTGGCTGCCGGCGATCATGAGCACCATCGTCTGGGCGGCCTCCGGGGAATCGGGGAGCTTGATGCCCCGCGGAGTCATATCCAAAGGCGCCCGCGTCCGGCGAACGGTCGAGATTCAGGCCGTTGTCTCACGGCTGGCGCTGATCACACGACTGAATCTTCCGCTGGGGCCCGCCCTGGAAGCAGCGGCCAAGGGCGAGTCTCGAAGAATCCGGCGGGTGCTTCAAGAGATGAGCCGATCGATCACCGCCGGTCGGCCGGTCTCGGCAGCGCTCGAGGCCGCGCTGCGCGGGTGTCCGAAACAACTCGTGGCGATCCTGCAAAGAGCCGAGGAGTGCGGCCAACTAACTCAAGCGCTCGCCGATCAGGAGCGCGCGGTCGCAGCCACGATGGATATCCATCTGACCTCGACGGCCCACACTCGACACGCCGTGGCGTACGCCACGTTCATGATGCTCTTTGCCGGGGCCATGGTCGCGTGGATCATGATCCTTGTGATGCCCAGGTTTAAGGAGATTTTCCTGGACTTCAATACGCCGCTACCCAGAATCACGTTGATCCTGATCGGCATTGCGTCGTGGTTTGCGGCGTGGGGTTGGTGGCTATTGCTGATCGGCCTACTTCTCGCGGGGGGCGCCACGGCGATCGGCGCCTGCACGCATGTCGGCGACGAAACCGGGATCTTCACGCGCTGGGTGGCCACCGTACGGTGGGCAATGCCCATCACGCGGACCTTGGATTACGGACTGGGCATGTCCAAGGCCATCCGCTCCATGGCGCTGGCCATGCGGAGCGGCGCCCCCGGCACGTTCGCGGCCACGCTTCCTTCCGTCGTGAGTCCCACGAACCTTTTGCGTCGCCGACTGACCGAGTTCGCGCGGCGTATTGCCGACGGCGATGCCCCGCACGAGGCGGCCCGCCAGGCTAAGCTCGGTGATGTCGTCGTTTGCGCACTCCAGATGGTCGAACACGGCGAGGATCCCGAGGGGGTGCTTGGCCACGCGGCCGAATACTATGAAGCGATCGCCTACCGCTGGTGGCACGCACTGGCCGCACTGAGCGGGCCCTTGGTGACCTTGGCGATCGCCGGCATGGTCGGTTTCATTGCCCTCGCGTTGTTCCTGCCGCTGATTGCCCTCATCAACGCGGTATCGGAGTCGATGTGATGGACCACCACCCACCCAATGACCCTCGTCGTCCAGGCGTGATTCTTGCCGAGGCCTGTGCGTCGATCATGCTCGTGGGACTCGTCCTCACGATGGTCTCACTGTTGTTAACGCAACACGCCCGATCGACCGATTATTTTCTGAACTATCGCCGTGCGCAACTGGCCGCGGAGTCCTGCGTGGAGCGGATGCGGGCGGGTGTGCTCGAGGTCGCCGATGCCGCCTTCATCGACGGAGCCGGCGTTGCCTACGAGGTCCGGGTCGCCGATGCAGACGGGCCGTGGCGACCATTACGGCGGGTCAGCGCCACGGCGAGCATCGTGGGCAGCCACGGACGCATCGCCCGCTATCAGCTCAACACGTATCTGCCGCCGGCACGATCGCCGGCAGGGGGTGGCCGATGACTCGTCGGAGACGGGCTGTTCTCCTGGTGGAGATGCTCACCGTCGTTTTTATGCTGTCGATCGGCGGGTCTCTGATGGTCGTCGGGCTCGTTTCCATCATGCGTAGCCAAAGACGCGTGGCGGAGCTCGACAATCGATACGCGATGACGAACGACTTCCTTCGGTGCCTCTTCCGCGACGTGAGGAGAGCCACAACCGCGAGCTTGCGCGAGGGCGACGGGGCGGATCTGCAACAAGTCCTGGTCGTCGGGGAGCCGCCGCGGCAGGTGTCGTATCGGTTCTACAAGCAACACGTAGAGCGGACCGCGTTTGAAGGCGATTCCCAAGCCGCCAAGTTGTGGAGTCCGTTGACTGCCAACGCCGGCGTCACTTCCGTCCAGTCAGATGTCGGAAACGCTCTCGTAGACGTGACGGTTTTCTGGGGTAGAACCGACGCGAAGGATCCCGAGCCGAATCGCCGCCTCGATCGGGCGGTGCGCTGTGCCGGTGACCTTGACCATGATGAAAACTGAGCGGGATAGCGTCAGACAGGACCACCGCCGCACCGGCGCGCGCCGAGGAGCGGTCTTGGTTCTTGTTCTTTTCTTTATTGTCCTGGCGACCGCGCTGGCCGTTCTGCTGACCGCCAACTCCGCGCGAATCGTGCGAACGACCAGAAACGAACACGAATCGATGCTGCTGCGGCAGCTCACGGACAGCGCTCGAGCGTGGGTGCAGGTTCATGGCGGCCCTCACGCCGACACGCCGGTGACCCTCGATGGAAAGGACATCGGACCCGAGGGCTCTTCCGGTGAGGTTAGAATCAACGTTGATGGGCAGTCTCCGAACGTGATCGTGATTCGCGCCCAGTTGACTTTCACCGGTCGGCAAGTCGTTCGGACGACCCGATGGGCGGCGCCCCCCTTGAAAGGCGTCATTTCGCCTTAATCCTCGCCTTCCACTCGGCCGCCTCAGCGGTGCGTTCGGCGGTCGGTTCAGCCGCCGTCCAGGAGTCGTGTAGCTCGACGAAGGCGCGAATCACACGACGTTCTGTCTCGGGCGGGATGTTGGGCAAAACGGCAATCCGCTGGTCCGATTCCGGAAGATCAGGCTCGGCGTCCGGGAGAGCGACCGGGGCGCCCGCGGCTGCCGGGTCGTGTGCAGGGGAATCGTGCCTCGGGGTTCTGCCCCCGCTGGTCCGCCAAGCCGTGCCACTTGGTAGAATGCCTGCCGATGTGGACTATCGACGCAATCTCCGATTCGCCTCGGCCGGCCGGACGAACGCCGGGCGGGATCGGGGTGACGGTCCGCGTGACGCAGAGTGTGCCGGCCGGTACTGCCGGCAAGTCGCCGGCCGACGCCGGCGACATGGACGGACTGTGGCTGCGCCTTGAGCACGCGCGGCTGCGCCTGCTGCGGGGCTTCGAGGAGCTCCTCTGCCTGGAAGGCCTGCACGGCGTCGAGCGACTCCCGCACCAGATCGAAACAGTGCGGCGGGTGCTGCGACACTTTCGCGGCGGCGTGTTGCTGGCCGATGAGGTCGGTTTGGGCAAGACGATTGAGGCCGGCCTACTACTGCGCGAGTATCTGCTGCGCGGGGTGATCAAGCGGGCGCTGATCCTCGTGCCGCCGGCGTTGGTCAGCCAGTGGCGCGAGGAGCTGTCCACCAAGTTCGGGCTGGATTTCGCCACCGCCGAAAGCGGCCGGAACATCCCGGACGGATTCTGGCGGGACACGGACCGGGTCCTGGCATCGCTGTCACTGGCCAAAAGCGCGCGGCATTTCGACGCGGTGTCCGCCTGTTCATGGGATCTGGTCGTTGTGGATGAGGCCCATCACTGCCGCACGCGGACGACCCGCAACTGGCAACTGGTCAATGCCCTCAAGCGGAAACGAATGCTACTGCTGACGGCTACGCCGGTACAAAACGACCTGATTGAGATCTACAACCTGCTGACCTTGCTGGAGCCCGGACACCTCAAAACGGAGACTGACTTCAGGAAGAACTACGTCCGCCGCGGCAACCCACGTGACCCGCGGAACCGAGAGCGGCTGCGCGAACTGCTCGGTCAGGTGATGATCCGCAACACCCGCAGCCTCGTGACCGTCGACTTGCCGCCACGTTACGCCCAGACCTTCGTCATTGACCCCGACGGGCGGGAGACCAGACTCTACCGAATGCTGGACACGTATCTGCGTTCGCGGACCCGAGACCGCTCGTTGGAGGGTGGAGGGGCGAACGCACTGGAATCAGAAGGAACGCCGCTCGCAGCCGAAGATGGCGGGCGCGACGGACCAGCTCAGCTCTACCTGTTTGCCGGCCCGACAGCGGAACAAAGGAGCGACCTTCCTCAGGTTCGCGACGCACCCCGCGGGCGTGTTGCCGACGCGGGAACACTTCCCGGGCTATCCCGTAAGCGGATCACATCGCTGCTTATGGCGGCCGGTAGTCATCCGGCCGCCCTTGCCGCGCCCTTGACCGAGTTGGCCGACCAAGATGACCGCGTCGGCGCCATTCTGGAATTGGCGCGCCACGCGGCCGCGGCCGCGAGCGACGGTTCCCGCACGATCCACACCGCCAAAGAGGCGAAGCTGGTAGAACTGCTGAAGGCCAATCTCCAAGGCAAGGCCCTCGTTTTCGCCAATTTCGCCGCCACGCTGGACCGTCTGGCCGGCGTGCTGACGGATGCGGGCATCCCGTTCAGCGTCTTCACCGGCCGTCAGACCGCCGTCGAGAAGGCCCATGCCATCGAGTTGCTTGCGGGCCGGGTGCCGGTCATGCTCTGCTCGGAGATCGGCGGGGAGGGGCACAACCTCCAGTTCGCCAACACGCTGATCAACTTCGACCTACCATGGAACCCGATGCGGATCGAGCAACGGGTCGGACGCATCCATCGAATCGGCCAGACCCGCGAAGTGTTCATCTTCAACCTGTGTACGGCCGGGTCGCTGGAGGAACGAATCCTGCGGTTGCTGCAAGAGAAGATCCGCATGTTCGAACTCGTGGTTGGGGAAGTAGGTTCCATCCTCGGCAACCTGGAAGGCGGCGAGGAGTTCGAATCCCTGGTGCTCAACCTGTGGCTCCAATCCCGTGGGCCGGCGCAGCTCGATCAGGCCTTCGAGCAACTGGGCGATTCCCTTCTGGCGGCCCAGGAAGAGTATATGGAAACCAAGCGGCTGGATGAGGCCCTATTTGGAGATGAGTACGAATGACGGCGGACCGGATGGAATCCGGACCCACGATCGCAGACCGGCTGCGGGAGTTCGCCTCTCGGCTGCTGGAGCGGCGTGGGGCCGTCGTGGACTGGCGGGCCGAAACCAACCAGGGCTTGGCCTTGCTTCCGCCGGAGGTCGCCCAGACACTCGGCTGCCTGGAGATTCTGCCCCTTGCGGCTGATACCGATAGCCCGTTGCCGGTCAGTCTAACCTCTGATTTTCTCGACCGGGTGGAGCCGCTGGTCTTGGCGGAGCCTCCCGTGGTGTGTTTTCGCGTCCCCGAGGCGTATCTGAAGCGATCCAGCATGTCCGAGCCGGTGGGGCGGGCCTTCACGTGGCTGAATGCCCGTGTCCGCGTGCAAGGCGCCGAGCCGACGCGTACGGAATACCACACCTGGTACTTCCTGGCCACGCTGGACTCCGCCGACCGCTGGCAGCAGGTCGTGCGCGTAAATGTGAACGCCTCTACGGGCGCGGAGGTTCCGCTTCCCGACCTCATGGACGCAGGCGCGGCGCGCGTCGAGCCAGGCAATCTGCCCGCCGAGCGTCACTGCACGCAGTTGTCCGCCGCTCGCTCCGTCCTCCGCCACCTGGACCTTCAGAGCCGGCCTTTCGTCGAACGCCTGGAAGGCAGGCTCGGGCGCGATCGCCGGCGGTTGCAGGACTACTATCGAGCCTTGCTCCGCGACGATAGAAAGCGTGCCGCGCGGCGCATTACGGAAGAGGATTCCGCCCAGAACGCGGCCAAGGCCAAAGCGGTTGAACTCGAACTGCGCCGCAAGCTGGCCGAACTCGATGAGCGCTACGCGTGCCGCGTGGACCTGACCCCCCTGGCCCTCGTGCGGACGGACTGCCCGGCCCTAGCGGTGCAATGCCACGTGCTCCGCCGCTCGACCGGCCGAACGATCCCCGTTTTTTGGAACGTCCTGACCAAGGAGCTGGAGCCGCTTTGCTGCAGCCGTTGTGGAGTCAGCACCTTCACGCTCGCCTTCTCGGACGATGGGCTGGCCGCCTGCTGCGCATCTTGTCAGTGAAGAGCTCGGTATTAGCCTATTCCGTGAAGTGTTTACGAGACAACACGTGGTTCTACCGGTTGTTCACCCGGAATCGGAAAACCAAGCTCTTCGTAACGCCAAGATCGCGCGCGAGTCCGGCTGCGACGGCGTGTTCTTGATCGACGAGCGTGCGCCGAGATCAGCCCTACGCCGAGGACGTGGCGTCCGCGCGGAGGGAATCAGGGCGGCAGGGCCTGTACTTCGGCGGTGTTGCCTTCAAGTGCCGGCGACACGTTGAGCAACTCACGGCGGCTGCGCAGACGTGCTTTCTGGCGTGTATCAGTTGAACTCCGAGGTCAAGGCGGTACCATGTGCCTGGAAGTGCGGTGAACCGATGCGTGTTCTTCTGCTCCGTCCACCTCGTTACGTTTGGCCGTTCAACAGCGAAACTTCTGCATTCTGGCCGCCGCTTGGGTTGCTGTGTCTGGCTGCTGCGGCCCGGGAGGAACTTCCGGAACTAGAGGTGCTGGTGTGGGATGCACCAGGCGAGAAAGTGGGGTGGCGCACGCTAGCTCAAAGACTGGCGGAGCAGCGAATCGATGTGCTGGGCATCGGCGAGGAAACCGTTTCAGCGCACGAAGCACTTCGGGCGGCCAGGATCGTCAAGCTACTTCATCCACAGTGTGTCGTTGTGGCCGGCGGCGTCTACTTCGCCCACGCCGTGGAGCAGACGCTGAACGAGGAATGTGTCGATGTCATAGTGCGGGGCGAAGGCGAAACGACGTTTGTGAGAATACTGCGTCAAATCCACGACCGCCAAGCCTGGAGTGCGATTCCCGGGTTGGCGTTTCGAGGGTCAAACGGCGAGCTGGTTTTGACGTCTCCTCCTCCGCTGGTCCGCGACCTCGACACGTTGCCGTTTCCAGCCTACGACTTGGTCAACGCGGATCTCTATGGCCGAAGGTCGCGGAATCATCCCGGTCTGGCCAGTATCGAACATTCGCGCGGGTGCGTGGATTCCTGTTCCTTCTGCATTCTCTGGAGGCACATGGGGGAATACGTAAACGGCAACGGCACGTGCCGCCCATTCCTTCGCACCAAGAGCGCCGAACGCAGCTTCGATGAAGTGCTCTGGCTGTACCGGCGGTTCGAACGACGAACCTTCGGATGGGTTGACCCGACGTTCAACGCCTCCCCAGCGTGGTCTGACGAGTGGGTGGAGCGGATGCTGGCATCCGACTTGATGAGTGCTGGCGGTCGGCCCAAGACCCTTCATACCGCTTGGGTGCGGGCAGATTGCATAGTCCGCGACGAATCGGAGGGCATCCTCGCCAAGCTGGTTCGTGCGGGGCTGCGGCAGGTGATGATCGGCGTCGAGCGGGACGAACGCGCCGGATTGGCCGCGTTGAACAAGCACAACAACGATCCGGAAGTGTGTCGTAAGGCCTTTGCGATCTTTCGCGAGCGATATCCACAAGTGTACACCATCGGGACGGTCATCTTCGGCCTGCCGGGGGATACGGTGGACGACCTCAAGCGGCTGGCAGCCTGTGAGTACGACATGAACATGGACCACTGCTTCGTGCTGCCCCTGACGCCGAATCCGGGAACGGCGACGGCGGCCGATGCCGCACGCGGCGGCTACACCGTCAACACGGATTTGAGCAGCTACAATTTCCACACTCCTGTTTGCATAACGGATACCCTGGATCTGCGCCAGGTGGAGAGTCTCTACTGGCGGAAGATGTTGGCGCCCAGCTGGCAGCGGGTGCGTGGCACTCTTCCTTCGATGCTGCTCGACCCGGACCGACGAAAACGGCGCCTTCATCGGGCTCTGTTCTATCGGGGGACCACTATTGCTGTGAAAAGCCTTCTGCGAGCGGTCCTGAAACCGCGCGAGAAGCGACCGGCCCACTATTGGAGAAAGCCATCATGGTACGACAAGTAACGACCAAACAAGCTGGAAGCTGGAAAGCGCTGCTGGCAATTTCGGTGGCGACCGGGGGATTGCTCTGGCATCTGCTGGCGTGCACCGAAAGCCCAATGACGTTCTCGCCCGACGGAAAGAACTTGGCCTTTGTGACCGTGGAGCCTTACGGCGAACATGACTTCTTGACGGCCGGATCGCACGCTTACCGCTTGATGCTCCTCTCGGAGGATAAAAAACTCCGGGTCATCGAGGAGACCGTCGACTTCATGCTGTCAGGGCCCGGCTTCAGCCCCGATGGAAAACGCTTGTGTTATGTGCGGGTTCCTCTCCTAACGAAAGAGCGTGTCGAGCTCCTCGTCGAGATCATGAAGATGCGAACGAAACACTTTGACGCGTTCGATTCGTTCTCCTGGAGTGCGAAACCCGAGTCGCCGAAGAGTAGCGCCCCTGGAACACCGACAAGTCAGCCCTCCCCGAGTGTTGATTTTCTCGTGATGCCGTCGCTTGAGGCAAGCATGGAGTTAGCCAAGCGCGAAATCAGGAACTGCAAGGTACCCGCGGTGCTGATCGTACGGGATACCGAAACTGGCAACGTTGTCTCGAGTACCCCGTTTGAGTGGCCGCTGGGCGACAAACCAGATGAAGCGCTGTTGATGAGTTACTTGACAATCCGTCCGCAGTACTCTCCCGACGGCAAGTGGGTCTATCTTTGCGTTGGCGACATCGTGATGGCCGTGAATCCATCCTCGGGAGACCGCCGCGTCTATGCTCTCGCGGCGGACGGGTTGTTGTCACCGGACGGCCAGACGATAGCCGTGTTGGTGGAGTCAGCCGTCGGCTTCATCCGAACCGACGGGCAGGCAGCCACATATAGGCGGTTGGAAGGGGAGCTTTCGCTCGGCGGTATGGCATGGGTGGGCACGGACAAGCTGGCCGTCCTGGCGCGGATGAAGGACGCGGCGGGGAAGGACGTACTGCACTTCCTGCGGACCGATGGCACTATCGTCGCTTCGCAGACGCTGCCCCTCCCGGAGCACGAGCACGGTGACGACAATATGGGGGAACTGGCAATCGCGCCGGACGGAGCGCATATGGTTCTCGCGTACGGTAAGGATGTCTTCTTCACGGATCGAGACGGTTCGGTGCGTAGGCACTGGCGTGGAGACAAGGAGCAACTCATGGCTCAACCTACGTTTGCCCCGAATTCGAAACGCGTTGCGATGAAGCTGCTAGACAAGGAGAACGACTCGTACGGGCGCGTCACCTCGATCGTGTTCTTCACGCCTGCCGGTGAAGAAGTCTCCCGCACCGCGGTTCCCAAGACCAATCTCGCCCTTATACGACCGGCTTCGCCGTCGACGCAGCCGGCCGAACAGGGTCCCAACGGGCCAGGGTGAACATGGATCTCATTGCTGCGGCGTACACCCATTTCTGCGGCCAAGGACGATACTTTGTCGTCGACGGGGCTGCCCTACCAGTTTGTCAACGATGCTTGGGCCTGTTCACCGGCGCTGCGTTGACGGGGGTTTGGCTGTTCAGCTCTGGTGTTTGGCGGCGTGGGCTGCCAAGCCGCCGGATGTTTCTCATCCATACCGTGATTCTCCTGGCCGCAATGCTGGGCGGCATTCACGTCATTGATTTCGGTCAGTCGTGGCGGCTGCTTTGCGGCCTGTGGACGGGGCACGTCGTCGTCTTATGGCTGGTTGGCGGTACTCGGCGCCTTTGGCACGCTTCGCTCCGGGGTGCTCCGGTAGGGCTGGCATGGAGCCCACGGGATGAGCTTCATTCGACGCTCGCGACGGCGGTATTGACCGGGCTGGCGTTCGCCATTCCCAGATGGCTCTTGCTTGGCCGGCATGTTTGGACCGCTCTCATCATCGCTGGGGCAGTGGTCCTGGTGTTATCTGTTGCTGGCTCCGAAGTTGCAACTGCGAGATGGTGCGTCCGACTGATTCGGGGCCTCTGCGCCGGGAAGCCGACGCAGGAGCTTTCGGTCGCGGTAGGGATCCGAGTTTCCCCGGGCCCTCCGCACAGAACTGTACGAGCGGAATTATCCCATTCGGCTCCTACCTTGGATGATGGCGACACACCGCTGCCCCGTCCAGGGGCGGTTAGACTCTCATAACTGCCGGATCAAATTTCGGGGAGCAGGCCACTGGTTCGTCGCCGCCGCCTCTATTCCGCACCCGCTGCGCGGGTAAGAGGCCATTTCAATAATGGTTCCGCGCACTCGAACGCGATGCAGGCGAACGTCAGAGTACGCCCTACCGTTCGCAGCTGTAACGAAACGAGTCGTCGAGGTCCAGCGGTAGGACGAGCGTGCGGAGGTGTCGTACTTGCGAGTCAGCACACAAGTCGGCGCGAGAGATCGGGTTGTTGACGAAGCGAGTCTGGTACTCGGCGTTGAACACCGGCTTGCCGGCGTCGATGAACGGCTGCAATGCGTCGCATTCGTCGTACTCGTGACACTGCTCGTTGACGGCGAAGTCGAAGTAGTCGACGAGTTCGGGGATCTGGTCGAGGTCGTTTTTCAATCCGACGGCCAGTCCCCGGTTGTGCGCCTCGGCGGCGATGAAGTGGTTGTAGGCGAGCTGGTCATCGGCGGTGAGCGGCAGACCCGTATCGTTGGCGTAGCCATCGACGTTGTCCGGCTCGACGCCGTCGCATCCGCGGGCCATGGCGTGATCGAGTCGGGCGAGCATGATTCGGCGGACGTTGTCCGAGCGAACGTCCAGCCAGCGCTCGTGAATGTATCCTTCGAGCGGTTTGCCGAGGTCGGCCGGCTCGAACTCGCTCGCGTCGTCGCGGAATGATTCATACGAACCGGCGGAGAAATAACAGATTACCTTCCGCCCGGCCGCGTGCAGTTCGTCGAACACCGCGTCTGGAACATCGAAGAGGTCGATGTCATAGACGTCCACATCGTAGCTCGTGTTGATTTGGCCGCCATCGGTCATCGGCTGCAATTGCCATTGCCAGGTCGTGTCGACGACCGGCCTGTACCAGTCGCCTTCGGGGACGGGCGGAGCGCCCGGGTCAGTCGAGTCTCCGCCATCGTCGTCGCCCCCGTTGTCAACGATGCCGGCTGTGTCACAACCGGGAATGAAGCCAGGGAGGGCAATGGCGACAAGCGCGAACATGGCGGTCCAAACAGGCAACCTGCCGGAACGACGGGACTGGCGATGGTCCGGGCTAATATCGTATTCCAAGACCATGTTCGAAAGTCGTCTCCGTCCGATGAGCCGGTCGAAGAACGACCGCGGCTCATGGATCGATCCGACTCTTACGGACAGACGTTGGTGATCGTGCCTAGCGGCTGCTGGTCGTTGCAGGCGCCGGGGACGGTGCACCCGGGATCGACGCAATAGTCGCCGACCTCGGCCCGGTTCACCTGGAAGTCGCCCGGAGCACAGTTGGCGAAGATCGTTCCGCAGGGATCAAAGTAGTTGGTGAGCCCGATGAGGCGGTTGTCGCAGCTCTCGATGAATCCGGGAATGGCCGCCCCGCTGACAAGGACCGGGGCGAATCGAATGAGCCGTCGCACAAAGGCAGAACCGATTCGGTGGGTGATCATCGTTTTGTTCCTGTCATTCCTCGGCCTCGAGACGGCGTGCGCTCGAGCGTCCGACTGGAGTCCATGTCACGTCTGAAGGTCACGGCCCCTGGTTGGTCGGGCAATCCGTAAACAACGGCGGTCGGGTTTGGCCCTCGGCCGTTTGATTGCCGCTGCCGATCCCGCTGCACGGGTCGATCGTGCCGCCGAGGATCCCGTTTTGGCAATCGAAGATAAAACACATGTCCGTGGCGACCAGGGCGGCGTCGACGACGTAGCTGCTGCAGCCGGTACCCGGTCCGGACATCAGGAACCCGGAACCGGCCAGAAGGGTCATCGCCGCGATCGCTTTTCGGGCGCGAGAACGCATGTCGGGTATCCTCCTTCTATCACGGAGTAACTGGTCGGACGCTTTCCACGGCCGCGCTGCCGCGTCGTCGGCACCAAGCCGGTGCGGAGTATACCGGCCTGGCCCCGGCAACGCAAGCTCCCTCAGATTATCGACCCCGACAAGTGTCCGGGCGAGAAGCCTCTTCAGCGACAGTGGAAACCTCTTCCGGACGCCGATATGCGCGGCCAGCCGGCGACGGGATGGATGCACAGCTTGGGTGCCCTAGCCCTTGGGCTGGGGGGACCGACCCGGCAGAGTATCCCGGCGCGCCGGGACTCCGGGCATTCATGGGACGATCACGGAGCTGAACATCAGTCCCCCACCGCAAGCGGTGGGGCAACGACCTCATCGACTTCGCATCGTTCGGGCGGATGCACCCCGTCCTGACGAGCTCATGCACCCGCCCCTCGCATGTCGCCGGCCCGATCGCTACAATACCCGGTTTTCGGCGGTGGGCTGTCGAATTGTACCGCTTGTTGTGGCACACCGTTTGCTGCACGGATTCAAGACGGCGGATGTGGAAGGATAGGGTCGGTTCGACCCACCCACGGGAGTTTTATTCGAGGAGTCTTAGGAGATGTCAACGTTGAACCCATTTGCGATTGCCCAGCAGCAACTCGACGAGGCGGCCAAGCGACTCGGTTTGGACGCCGCCACGCACGAACTACTCCGTTGGCCGATGCGTGAATACCACTTCACCCTCCCGGTGAAGATGGATAACGGCGCGACGCGGATCTTCAAGGGCTTTCGCGTGCAGTACAACAACGCCCGCGGCCCCACCAAAGGCGGCCTCCGCTGGCATCCGGAGGAAACCATCGACACCGTCCGCGCCCTGGCCGCGTGGATGACCTGGAAAACCGCGGTTGTGGACATCCCTCTCGGCGGCGGCAAGGGCGGCATCGTCTGCAATCCCAAGGAAATGTCGAACGGCGAGAAGGAACGCCTCGCCCGTGCTTACATCCGCGCCGTCGGACGCGAACTCGGCGTCCACCGCGACGTGCCCGCGCCGGACGTCTACACCACGCCGCAGATCATGGCTTGGATGATGGATGAGTTCGAGGTCATTATGGGCTACTCCCATCCCGGCGTGATCACCGGCAAGCCGCTTCCCGTCGGCGGTTCCGAAGGCAGAGGCGACGCCACCGCCCGCGGCGGCATCTACATCGTCCGGGAAGCGGCCAAAGCTCTCAATATCAACGTCAAGAACGCCAGTTACGCCATCCAAGGATTCGGCAACGCCGGGCAGTTCGCGGCCACGTTGCACCCGGAGATTCTCGGCGGTGGTCGGCTCCTCGCGGCTACCGACTCCCGCGGGGGCGTGTTCAACAGGGACGGCCTCGACCCGCGTGCCCTGGTCAAACACAAGCTCGAAAGCGGCGCCATCGCCGGCTTCCCCGGCGGCAAGCCGATCTCGAACGATGAAGTCCTTGAGCTGGAGTGCGACGTGCTTTACCCGGCCGCTCTCGAAGGCGTCATCACCGCCAAGAACGCGGCGAACATCAAGGCCAAGGTCATGTGCGAACTGGCCAACGGCCCGACCACGCCCGAGGCGGACAAGATTCTGTTCGAGAAGGGCGTCTACGTCCTGCCCGACTTCCTGGCCAACGCCGGCGGGGTCACCGTCTCCTACTTCGAGCAGGTGCAGAACACCTACAACTACTACTGGTCGCTGGCGGACGTGCACCAGCAACTCGACCGCAAGATGACCGATGCCTACAAGGCCGTCTACGAGATGGCCAAGAAGACACGGGTCCACAACCGCCTGAACGCCTACATGGTCGCGGTCGCCCGTGTGGCCGAGGCCTGCAAAATCCGCGGGTGGGTGTAGAAGCGGCAGGGTCGGCCGTCAACCGGCGTCTTCATCGCAGGCGCCCGGCGTTACGTTCATCGTAACCCCGTCGCCCGGTAGGTTAGGCGGCGTAAATAAATAAGGGTTGCAGCAATAGGGCGGCACGCGTATGATCTCGGGGCATGAAGACTTTCTCGGAACTTCAGGCGAAGCTGGTCGGCGTATGGGCGCTGCTGGACGAGCGGATGCGCCGGCTCCTGGCGGCCA
>JAZDHF010000002.1:0-22212 GCA_043806315.1 Planctomycetota bacterium
AAGGCGTTATGCCCTCCAGCCCAGGGTTGCCGCGATGCGGCTACCCTGGGGAACTGTGCGAGAGAGTCACAGCAACCCCAACGGGGTTGTAGCGTTTTTCGCTTGCGATAATCGCATAGGATCGACACGGGGCAATGATAGGGGCACAACCCCGTTGGGGTTGGTGACGTACCGCTCGCCTACCCAGGGTAGCGCCTTCGGCGCAACCCTGGGCTTCATGCTGGAACCCCTTCGGGGTTGACGCAAACCGGGGCAGCGGCGATCCGCCAAATGTCCGCCTAAACTGTCACGGACCCCTGATCCGCCACCGGATCCCCCCGACCTTGACAATTCAGCCGAGCTTCACGACCCTTCCGCCCGGAGGTTGCGCGTGAGGGTTCTTTCGGGCATTCAATCCAGCGGGAAGCTGCACCTGGGCAATTACCTAGGGGCCATGAAGCAGCACATCGAGCTGCAGGACGAGCACGACTGCTTCTTCTTCATCGCCAACTACCACTCGCTCACCACGGTGCAGGACCCGCCGCTGCTGCGGCAATACACGCTCGACGTGGCCCTTGACTATCTCGCCCTGGGCCTCGACCCGAACAAGGTCAAGCTCTTCCGTCAGAGCGACGTGCCCGAAGTGACGGAACTGGCGTGGATTCTCTCCACAGTCACCGGCAAGGGCCTGCTCGAACGAGCCACCTCTTACAAGGACAAAGTGGCCAAGGACCTCCCCGCGTCGATGGGGTTGTTCAGTTATCCGCTGCTCATGGCCGCCGACATTCTGATTTACCGCAGCGACAGCGTGCCGGTCGGCAAGGACCAGGTGCAGCACATCGAGATGACCCAGGATATGGCCGGGTACTTCAACACGACCTTCGGCCGCGAGGTGTTCAAACGCCCCGAACCGCTGCTCAACGAAGCCCTCGTCGTCCCCGGCATCGACGGGCAGAAGATGTCCAAAAGCTACGGCAACGCCATCAACCTCTTCGATCTGCCCATAGATACGAAAAAACGAATCATGAGCATCAAGACGGACAGCACGCCCGTCGCGGCCCCGAAGGACCCCGAGACGTGCAACGTCTTCGCCCTCTACAAACTGATGGCGACGCCGGCGGAGGTCGCCGCGTTGCGTGCGCGGTATACGCGCGGGGGCATGGGTTACGGCGAGGCCAAGACGATGCTGGCCGACGTGGTCGAGCGCGTGCTGGGACCGGCCCGGCAGCGCCGTGCCAAACTTGCCGCCGATCCCGATTACGTCGAAGATGTCCTCATGACCGCCGGGAGCCGTGCGCGGGCCGTTGCGCGAGAAGTGATGGCCGACGTCCGCGACGCCTGCGGCATCGTGACCGCGAAAGGAACGCACCGTTGACCGCCATTCTGTCATGCTGAGGTCGCACTGGCGACCCAAGCATCTTGCGCCCCACTGAAGATGCTTCGCTCCGCTCAGCATGACACCTCGGCGAAAGGAACGCACCGTTGACTGACTATCGCGTCGCCCTCGACATCTACAACGGCCCGCTGGATTTGCTGCTCTTCCTCATCCGGCGGGACGAGATCGACATCTACGACATTCCCATCGCGCGGATCACGCAGCAGTATCTTCAGTACGTCGATCTTCTTAACCAGCTCGATCCGGAGATCGTGAGCGAGTTCCTGGTCTTGGCCGCGACGTTGATGGAGATTAAATCGCGGATGCTCCTGCCGCATCCGCCGCAGGAGCAGATGGACGAGGAGATCGTCGATCCACGCCTGGAACTCGTCCGCCAACTGTTGGAGTACAAGACCTACAAGGACGCGGCCCGGTCGTTAGAGGAGGCGGCGGCCGAGCGGGCCCTGCGGCACGAACGACGTCCGACGCTGCCGGAGGGCGACACCGATGAAATCCCCCTCGAAAACCTTGATATCTGGGACTTGTTCGAGGCTTTCAACCGACTGTTGACGCAAATCGGCAAGACCGGCGGCGTTCACCAGGTCGGCGTGGACGACACGCCGGTCGCGCTCCACGCGGAGGACATCCTCGATTCGATCCAACGGGCCGGGGGTACGGAGACGTTCGAGGAAATCTTCACCGGTCGTTCTCGCGCGGAAATGATCGGACTGTTCCTCGCCTTGCTGGAACTGATCCGTCAACGACGCATCCGCGCAATCCAGGACCGCCCCTTCGGGCCCATCCTGATCCGCCTGCTCGATCCGACACCGCTCGACCGACTGGACGACGTGGCCGACGAAGCGCGCGATCAATCGGCGATGCCCTCGCCATTTGCCCATACCGCAGCGCCGGAAGTCGCTGATGAGTCCGATGGAGACGATTTTCTGTCGGCGTTGGAGGGCGACGATGACGGGGACCTGGACCCCTTGAGCGTCCCCGCGACGGTTGATGGCCGGTCTCGACGGGACGCGGAGATTGATTCCACGGAGTTCGTCGATGACCCCAAGTAAGCGACTCGCGGAACTGGGCCTGAAGCTGCCGACCATCGCGGCCCCCGTGGGTAGTTACGTTCCGGCAGTGCGCACCGGTCGATTTGCGTTTACTAGCGGACAGATTCCATTTCGCGATGGAAAACTGGTCTGGGCGGGCAAGGTGCCGGCTGAAGTTTCACTGGTCAATGCCGCCGACGGTGCGGGGATCGCGGCGTTGAACGGATTGGCCGCCATCGCCCAACTGGTCGGCGGCGTGGACAACATCGTCCGCGTGATCCGCGTCTGCGTCTACGTCGCCAGCAGTCCCGGATTCACCGAACAGCCGAAAGTCGCCAACGGGGCCAGCGATCTGCTCGTCAAGATTTTCGGCGACGCCGGCCGTCATGCACGATCGGCCGTAGGCGCCGCGGAACTTCCCCTCAACGCCGCCGTCGAGGTCGAGTTGATGGTCGAGGTCGAGTAGGGGTGGCCCAGCCGCCCCCGGCTGGGCAGTAGGGCACAGCGGAGGGCCGCTGTGCCACAAACAGCCGAACCCCAACGTTTGGCTGCGACCGAGCACTAGGTTCTCAGCGGGTCGCTAAGACTTCACGGACCGCGGCGACGAACTCCTGGCAAGCCTCGGCGACGCATTGCCGCCAGTTGTGCGCCGTCGCGCGGTATCTTGCGTCTTCATACGCATAGATCACGCTGCGCGAGGCCGTCACAATGGCCCCCGTTCCATCGGGCTTGAAGCACTTGACGACTTCGTTCGCCGTCCGGCCTTGAGCGCCGAACCCTGGGACCAGGAACAGACAGTTCGGCATCAAGGCCCGAATCCGCTCCGTGGATTCCAAGTCCCGCGGCGACACCACCGCTCCGACGCAGCTATATCCGCACTTTCCGACGAGTCCCGCGGCGCCGGCCCACGATTGCACAAGTTGTGCCACGTTCTGGCACACGGTTGACCCGTCGGCGAGCGTCAGTCCCTGAACCTGCGACGCCGATTCGTTGCTCGTCTGTACCAGCACGAACAGCCCACGACCCGTATTCCGCGCCGCATCGACGAACGGACCGATCGCGTCGTAGCCGAAATAGGGGTTCACGGTGACCGCGTCCGGCGAGGCTGCCCCTGCGCCGCCCAGGTGTGCGACGGCGTACTGGGCGGACGAATGCCCGATGTCGGCGCGCTTCACGTCTCCGATGACGAGCAGACCCGCCTCCCGCGCTTCACCCACGAGTTGATGATAGACCCGAATGCCCTCGGCCCGGAAGCGTTCGAAGAAGGCGATGTTGATCTTGATCGCCGCAACGAAGGGCGCAACGGCGCGGATCACTTCGCGGCCGTAGACCAGGATCGCCGTCCACGGTTCATCCCGATGCGCCTCACGGACCGCACCCGGCAGTCGCTCGATCAACGGGTCAAGCCCCACGCAGACCGGCGCGTCCTTCTCACGAATGGCCGCCGTTAAACGATCCGCGAAATGATCCATCGGTTCCATTCCTTCGCAGCAACGCGGCGTTGAAGCCGACCACTGCAATCGAGTGACTATACGAGAGCCGCCGCGCCCACGCAACGCTTGACACTTCCTGCGATCGCGTCGGACAATGACCTTTGAATGGCTCGCCAACCGCATCGTCGACGATCCAAAGAGGGGGAGAAGGTCCGTGTACCGTTTCGACGCAACCGGGCCGCACCGCCCCGCGACAAGGATTGGACGCAGCGCACACGGGATTCCGACCAACGCGCCGCGGATTCTCCCTCCAGCGAGAACGTCGTGGCCAAGGGCGACCTGTCCCGCCGGCGCACGGTCATCGTCCACGACGACGCCGCCGACCGCCCCGGATTGCACCAAGGTATCGTCGTCACCATGAGCGGGTTATACGCCGACGTGGACGACGGCGCCCGCATTTGGAACTGCACGGTCCGTCGTATTCTGCGTACCCGTCTGATTCGGGGCCGGCACCCCGTCACCGTCGGCGACCACGTCCGTTTCACCGTGGAAGGCGAAAACGAGGGCGTCGCCCAGGAGGGTGTTGCCAAGGAAGGAGTCATCGAATCCGTTGAGCCGCGGACGGGGCAACTCTGCCGCCGCGTCGGACGTCGCACCCAGGCCATCGTCGCCAACGTCGATCAAGCGATCATCGTCAGTTCCGCCGCCGAGCCGCCGCCCAAGACCAACCTCATCGACCGCTACATCGTCTCGTCGCTCGTGGGAGGCATCACGCCCGTGATCTGCATGAACAAGATGGACTTGGACGTGAACGGGTATGCCGCCTCACTGCTCGATCGCTACGCCCACCTTGGTTACCGCACGCTCCGCACCAGCGCCTCCGACGGGCGCGGCATCGACGATCTCCGCAACGTGCTCCGCGACCAAGCCAGCGTCGTCGCCGGCCAAAGCGGCGTCGGGAAAAGTTCGCTGCTCAACGCCCTGCAGCCCGGTTTGGCCCTTCGCATCGGCGCCATGATCGAGAAGTTCGACAAGGGCCGTCACACCACCACCACCTCCAGCCTTCTCCGTCTCGATTTCGGCGGCTACGTCGTGGACACGCCCGGCATCCGCTCCTTTGACGTCTCCGACGTCCCGCGTCAGCAGTTGGAGGCCTATTTTGTCGAGTTCCTCCCCCTCCTCCCCGACTGCAAGTTTCCCGACTGCACCCACACCCACGAAACCGACTGCCGCGTCAAGGACGCCGTGGACCGCGGCGAAATCCACCCCGACCGCTACGACAGCTACGTCCGTCTCTTCACCGACCAGGGCGAATAGCTCTCCATCCAGTCGAATCAACCCTAGACCGACACCTATGGACGGCAATAATGGCCTTGATCGACGCGGTGTAGCGTCGTGCCGCGGGCATCTTCTCGGTCGAAACGATGATGCGTAAGTGCCTTTGGCATAAGCAGTTACGGTTGCGGTATGGATTATCGGTCGTTCGGCGGGCCTTCACGCTCGCCGAACTGGTCGTCTCCATCGGCATCCTCGTTCTGATGATGTCCCTCGTCGGGCAGGTCTTCAACCTCACCGTCAAGTCCACCGGCCAAGCGACCGCCCTCACCGAGGTCATGCAGCAGCTTCGGGCCTTCGAGCAGACCCTCCGCGATGACCTGCGCGGCGTCCAGCCCGGCAACTCCCTGATCCTCATTCAGGGCAATCCGGTCAACGCTTACTGGACGCAAAACGGCAAGGATGCCGACGACGATGGGAATCCGTCGGACGACAAAGGTTACCCGCACGCGGCCGATCCTGAACGAGAGAAAACGGACGGCAGCGGCAATGCGGTTCAGCCGCGGGCGGACATCCTGATGATCTTCACCGCCCGACCGGGCGTGAGCTTCGTCGAAGCGGGAACCTCGCCGCTCACCTCCAACCTGCAACAGGTCGTGTACGGCCACGCGGAGCTTGGCGAGTACGTCCCGTCCGGCGCGGACGACCCGAAATACCAATTCGAGGAAGGCCCCGCGGCTTTCCCGACCGACACGCTGGCCGGCGCCGAGTATCCATCGGACAAGAAGGTGTCGCCCGTGCCCGCTGCCCAATGGCATCTGGCCCGCCGTAGCGTCCTGCTCGTTCCGACGGGCGTTCCGCCCGGCGCGCTCTCATGGGAGGCGATCAAGACTCCTTCAGCGCAGGGAGTCGGGCTTAGCCGCAATGAAATCCTCGAAGGCGCAGTCGATGTCGTCGGCGACTTCCGCTACGAAGACCTCGTCCTGCGCCCGGTCGACCCGAAGACCAACTGGGGCTCACAGGATCCGTGGTTCCCGCCGTCCGTTTTCGGCAACACGTTGAACATACCATTCAAGGACTGGCACAAGCCCTACGCCCGCAGCAAGCTCGATCCGGCCCCGCCGGCCCTCTACGCCAACCGCATCGGCGACTACCTCCTCCCCAACTGCGCCTCCTTCAAGGTCGAGTGGACCCTCAACCCGCGCGGCGAGTTCGTTGCCGGTCGCCTCGACGGCGTCAACGAAGTGTTCTGGTTCGACCCGGGATGGATCGATCCCGCGCATCCGACGGACCCGTCCGACCCGCTCAAAGCGCTGAGTGACGAGGTTCAAGAGTTGAAGCTCAAGACCGACGATGCTTCCAAACGGTTGTACGCCGACCTGAACAGCCTCCTTGATGATCGGTTCTTCGATGGCTCCTTCAACCCAGCCACCGGACTTCCGTACAAGTACTCGCTGCGGGACCGCTTTCGCGGACGCGTCGGCCCGCTCGGCGACCCGAAGGCCTGGGACCAACTGGCTCCCGATAAGAATCGCCCCAACCTCGTGGTCTTCACCGCGACCCGCCCAGCCTTGCCGCCGCCTGCGGGGACGCCGGCCAGTGAGCCGGTGCTCGATCCCATGTTCCCCGGCGCCTTGCGGATCACGATCGATGTGTTTGACAAGGAACGCCGTTTGGACCGTCCCATCCGGCACGTGATGGTGATTCCGATCGGCGGGTGACACGATGAAGTTCAAAGTTCAAAGTCCAAAGTTCAAAGACGGTCGGAGGAAACGTGCTGATCTCGCCCGCGTTCTTCGAACTTCGAACTTCGAACTTCGAGCTTCGCGTCAGCGCCGCGGGTCGGTCCTCGTCCTGGTGATGACCATTCTGGGCATTCTCTTTGTCCTCGGCATCGCCTTTCTGGCCTCGATGAACTTCGAGGCCGACCTGATCGCCTCCGAGACCCAGCGTAACCGCGCCGAGTCCCGCGTCACCGCCGTCGTTGACCGATTGGGCTCAACCCTCCGCGACGGGCTGATGTCCGCCGCCCGCATACCCTTCGGCGACCCGTCGACCGCCCTCTCGCCGACCGCCTTCGCCGAGATGCCCGGAGTGCAGAACTCCTTCAGCCCCATCGAACCCTATCGTGACGACCGCGGGACGGCGGTCCTTTCGGATGACAAAATCCGCTATCGCTGGTTCACCGACTTGGAAGCCTCGCAACGACGTCCCTTTGCCGGTCCGACGTACCCGGGGTCGGAGATTGACACGAAGATCACCCCAGGCACGACGCCGATTCCCGGCGAGCCGGTGGTTTTCCTCGACGCGGACGGCGACGGCATCGCCGACTCGCTTCAGGTTGACGCGAGGGTGCTGGGCTTCTCCGACGCCCAGCTTGCGGCCCTTTCCGCCAGACTGAATCCGCCGACCAATCCCACCGGCAAAGTCTTCGTGGGAATCCGCGTCATCCCCCACGGCGGGCTGGTGAATCTCAACGCCTCGCATCCCAAGCTGATCGAGAATGTCCTGGACGTTCCTCCGCTCTACCCGCCCGGGACGCCGCCCAACCCGGCGGAGTACGGGAACTTCATACACCGTCCGACGAAGTACCAGGTGGCCTACTCACCGCTGCTCGAAGAACCCTCGCTTCGTCGGCGGGGGTTTCTCGCCCCGCCGGCCATGCCTCCGTCGTGGCTGCAGGGCGATCGGTTCTCAAGCAAGGCTAACGGCGGAGCGGACATGTCGCGGCAGCTCTGGCCCCCGCTTCCGGCAGCGACGATGGTCAATAAGCTGTGCGATCCGAGTCCTTTCAAGGATTCCGGGAATCTCGACGACCGCCGCTGCTTTCGCTACTCGCCGTTCGCGCCCGATCAGGTGTTCAACAGCAGCAACCCCGAGTCTCCGCCCGCCTGGGCCGTGCGCATGGAGCCGTTTACCGCCGACGCCGCCGACGGCACGCCCGACGACGGCCTCATGCCGGAATACGACCGCCGCCACCTGGTCACTACCGTCAGCCACGACGACCTGCTGGTCCGCGGCGGCAGGGTCCCCAACCCCGCCGTCCCCGGCGGCGAGGAGGACATCCTGGCGAAAATGACCCAGGCCAATCAGACCCCACCGCCTTTCGGTGGGGAGTGCCCCGTTCTTCTTCCGTTTGAGTATCCCGATTACCCCGACACCATTCCCGACGATTGCTGCCCCGCGGACCTCGGCTGCCGGCTCAACGCCCGCAAGGGCCGGTTGCAGCTCAGCCTGCCGTTCCTCGACGAGCGAATCGCCGAGGCCCAAGGCCTAAACGACCCGAAGCTCAGACAGGAGGCGCTCGACCGTGTCTATCGTCTGATTCACGACACCTTCTTCCTCCTCGTCCGTAACGCCGCCCATGTGACGACGCTGGAGGGCACGCCCTGCGCTTCGGATGCGGACTGCACCTACGCGAACGCCGCTTGTGGCCCGGTCGTCCCGAATCGCGGTCGCCTGTGCAGCGTTGCCGTCGCGCCGCCCGCGCTGCCGGCGACCTTCGACGACTGCGCCACGAAAGGATGCAGCATCCCCGGGTCCGTGTGCCACACGCGCACGGACGATCCCTACTATCGCAGGTGTACCATCCAAGCGCCCTATTGGCAGGATAGACCTTGCACAACCAACGCCGACTGTATGGGAGGCGTGGGGGGAGGCGAGGTTTGTGATCCGGCAATAGGGCTATGCGTCGATGCCTGGACGCGCCAGACGCACAGTCAGGCCCTGATCTCCCGCACCGCCGCGGCCCTGACGGCAAACCTCATCGACTACGCCGATTGGGAGTGCATGGGCGGCCCTCGAGATAGTCAGTCGTGCGCCAAGGACGGCGATTGCCCGGGTGGGACGTGCCAGGACCGGGGAATTCCTACGCGAGTTGCCCTGCGATCGTTTGATTTCACGCAAGGCGTCTGCACCAAGGGGACCGCCGGTCGGGTTTGCAACACAAATGCGGACTGCGGCGCGGGCGGCCTATGCGCCGCACCTGCGAACGCAGCGGGAAGAGAGTTCGATTTCGACTCGGACCCGAACTTTTGTAACGGCGGCCCCGCCCATCTTCAACAGTGCAACTCCAACGACAACTGTCCGGGCGGAACCTGTCCGGTCGTGCCGATCTACGTCTATGGCCTGGAACGGCAACCCTACATTACCGAGGTCGCGACTGCGGCTGAGAGCGGCGCCCCGAACCGTGTCCAAGCCTGGGGCGTGGAACTGTTCAATCCGTACGACACGCAGCTTAACGCCAGCGGCGAGTACCTCCTGCGCGAGGTCAACCCGGGCATCGTTCCCCCGCACGACATCCCGCTGAACGCGGTCTTGCAGCCCAACAGCGGTCCGTCTCCGAAGCCGTTTACAGCCTTCGTGACCGACCCAGGGAATCTTGGGTTCCTTGGTCTCATCGGAGACTCGGCGGCTGGGAAGGTCTATGGACTGGCCGGTCCGGACGCGCTGTCCTTTCAGAACGGGTCGATGCTCTATCTCATTCACCGCGTCCGATACACCGGCGACACCATGCCGACGGACATTGTCGTGGACCAGTTTGCGGTCAACGGGCCTAACATCGGTAAGCCGGTTCCGGGTCCTGTGTTCCAGTTCTCTATGGAGCGCGTCGTGACCAAGGCGGTGCCCTGGACTGCGCCTGTTCCAGATGCCGAGGAAATAGGGGGAAACCACTCCATCGGCGACTGGACTAAGTTCCATGTCAACCCCCAGCTCCACCCCGTCGAGGTCAACTTCGCCGACTTGGGCAGCTTCAGTCGACGGTTCGAGAACCCGACCAACGCGAACGATCCGCGGAATGGCTCGGCCTCTTTCCCAACGACCGGGTCGTTGCTGATGCTCATGCGCCACGCCAACCGATCGCTGCAGGATTACACCCCGCCGGGCGGCGGCGACCCCGTCACGCAGTTGGCCTTCACGACTGCTCTCGTCGGCGTGACGAACACGGTTGATTCGAGGTTCGTGGCGCTTGCTATCCACGAGGAAGAGCAGATCGACAACGGGCGGATGCCGATCTTCGACATTGGAGTACGCTCCGCGACCCCGACCGATCCGCAGTTCTACGCCGCGCATCACGTGTCCCCGAGCGCGACCCAATTGCGCGCGCCCGGCAATCTGGACACGCTCCCCTGGGGCCAATTGGTGTTCGACTACTTTACGGCCTTGCCGCTAAGCAACCCCGGCCCCTACGTCGACGTAGAACCTGGACCTGAGGTCGTCGTCGCCTTGCCCGACTCGAAGCCGCGCGTCGACCTTGACGGGCTGCGCGTCCATGGCCGGATCAACATCAACGCCGCTCCCTGGAAGGTCCTCGCCGGGCTTCCGTTTGTCCCGATGCAACGCATACCCAATGCTTTTCGCGACCGAATCGCGACCCGGCTCGGTATCGCGATCACCGCGTACGCCGACGCTGTTCCGATCGGCCCCGAGCTTGCCCAAAGCATGGTCGCGTATCGGGAGCTTCGTCCGTTACCGGGCACCGGCAACTACGGCAACGGAATCGCGGCCGACGGGGTTACCACAACGCCGTACGTCCGCGGCTGGAACCCAACGCTCCCCGGACCGCCTCCCGTACCGGCGCCTCTTATGGCCCGACGGGGCACGGGCTTTATGTCCGTCGGCGAACTGGCCAACGTGCGCCATCTCGGCGCCGCCGACCCAGTCCATCGCATCGACTCGGGCGTGATCGACCCGACCCAACCCAACCAAGCGAACACCCGGGATTTCGTCGATGCGGTCGCCGCCCTCGTGGCGTTGGGCGATTGGGTCGCTGTCCGCTCGCAGGTCTTTACCGTCTACGGCGTCCTCCGCGGCCAGGAAGACGATGGCATAAAGAACTCCGGTCTGCCCACGGCTGCAATCGACGCGGCGCGAGATGTCGACTCTCGGGCCTTGCGCTTCCAGGAAACGATCGACCGACTCCCGACTTTCTTGGGCGCGTCGGTTCCCTCGCGGATCGGCGACCGCTCGCTCACGCGATATACCGACGCCCACAATGACTGATGCGAGTTGGCACAGCACGACGTGGCACAGCGGCATGTGGCACAGCGGCCCTCCGCTGTGGCCGATCAGCCGAGGGCGGCTGAGCCACAGGTCCTTCTAGTCCGGTAACGCACGACCCTTGGGGACGTTGGTTTTGGAGCGGTCGCACGGGTATAATGGTCCAAAGCCTTGGAGGGGGTTGGGGGCGATCCGACGCCAGGGTCGCCGCCCTGGGTCTACAGGCATTCTTGAGCCGTCGGGTGGGCCGTATCCACCCTCTCCCTTCTGACAGGGTGTTGGAGTTGAAGATGGGCACGCAGCGCTGGACGTGTTTACTCGGGGTATGTCTCTGCCTGACCGCGGGGACGGAATTGACCGTCGCCGCCGTCGGTCCCGACGCCGGTGACGAAGCCGCGGCATCGCCGCGCGGCGCCGTCGCCGAGTCTTTGGACCCCGCTTGCGACACCTTCGGTTTTTTTGACAACCCTTGGTCCCGCTCCTATCGCTACCGCGGCAACGCCTTTCACTTGGAGTTCCGCGCCGTCCTCAAGGAAATCAAGATGGAACTCGCCTTCTCCGGCACGACCGACCTGTACGTCGCCATCCATCGCCAGCGGCCCGACGGCTGCTACAAACTTCACGTACCTATCATCGATCTAATCAACGTGCGCGGCGTACTCGATCCGATATCGGGACTTCCCGTGCCACATTTCTACACCACGGGCGTGCTTGACCCGCCCGTGACGCTCGAGCCCGGCTTCAAATACGCCATCGCTTTTGCCTGGGGTGAGACGGTCATCACCCACGGCTACGACGTGCAAGCTTCGCCTTTCCGAGCCGGACAATTTCTTGGCCTGGTGGCCGCCACTCTCTCGCCTCCGCCCGATCCCCTCGTCCCCGAAACCTTGTGTTTAGACCCCTACGCCGGATACGCCTACTCCATGCAGCTTTGCTTCGAACCACAAATCGGCGCTTGCTGCCGCGCTTCCGATCAGCGGTGCCACGAGGTTGTTGAAAGCGAATGCACCGGCGCAGGCGACTTCTTCCACGGCGAACGGACCCGCTGCGCAGACACGCCTTGCGTGTTCGGAGCGTGTTGCTTTCCCTGCGGGACTTGCGGCGACGATTACACGGGCGATAGTTGCCTGGCCGCCGGCGGCGTGGTTCAGTGGAGCGGGGTATCCTGTTCGCCGACTCTCTGTCCACCGGTGACGGGGGCTTGCTGCAACGGCACGACTTGCACGGTGAAATGCCGACCGGATTGCGTTTCCGGCGGTGGTGCGTACTTGGGAGACAACACCGATTGCGACCCCAATATGTGCCGCGGGGCGTGCTGTGTCGCGGGCGGCTGCTTGAATCGGACACAGGCAGGTTGCGCTACGATACCCGGCGTCTTCAAGGGCGCGGGGACTGCATGTCTGACCCTCCCCCGGGGAAGTGAGTGCGGCGGGGCCTGTTGTCGGGGGATCGATATCGACACGAACCTTGGGTTCTGCGAGCCTCTCGCCGCCCGTGAGGACTGCATCGTCGATCCCGAGGGGTTCCCGTTCAGCGCCTACAGGGGGGACGGGACGAGTTGCGGCGGCTCCTGCACCGGCACGGGAATCACCTATCGCGCCTGTTGTCTGCCCGACGGCACTTGCATCAACACCACCTCAAGCATCTGCGTAGCCGCTTGGATCGCGGGCTCGTACAACCCGGACAAGAAGTGCGAGGATGTCGGGACCACATTCTGCGCCTCCTCGGTCGGCCGCTGCTGCTTCACCGACGGCCGTTGCGAACACCTCACCGAGACCGGTTGCCGGGCATTGGTGGGTTGCAGCGCAGCGCCCGCTCCGTGCTCCAACTTCGCCGGGACAGGCACGACGTGCAGCCCCAGCGTTTGCGCGGGTTACGTTCCTGTGGGCGCTTGCTGCGGGACCGCGCCGGGGATCTGCAGCGTAGTTACTGAAAACCAATGCCTCTCCACCAACGGGATTTATAGGGGAAACGGCAGCAACTGCACGCTCGTACCGCAAACCTGTCCCGGCTTCGGCGCGTGCTGTCATTACGACGGCGACTGCTTTGACGACTTCACCCATGCCGAGTGCGACACCATCGGCGGGACGTACGAGCAAGACGCCAGCGTCTGTTCCCCGACCTTGGCGTGCGACCAACGCGGCGCCTGTTGCGCCATCACCGGAACGTGTCTGTTCATCACCGAGTCGCAGTGCACCGGAATCGGTGACGGTGTGGTGTTTCGGGGAATCGGCGTTGGCTGCGCCGCCAACACGTGTCCCACCGGGGCCTGTTGCACGACGACCGGTTGTGAGGTCCTCACCGTTCCAGGTTGCACGAGTGCCGGCGGCGAATTTCAGGGGGTAGATATCGCATGCACGCCGAGCCCGTGCATTTCCGGCGCCTGTTGCACGGACCGAACCTGCACGACCGAGACGGAGGCCGACTGCGTGAACGGCGGGGGTTCGTTCATCGGCGAGGACGTGCCGTGCTCCGCCGACCGCTGTTTGGCGGGGGCGTGCTGTCTGTCTGCCGGCTGCGAGGTGCGCAGCCCCTCGGATTGCGCGAGTTCGGGCGGAGTATTTGCATTCCAGGGGGTCGATGACGTGTGCGAGGCGGGCCTGTGCGTATTCGGGGCGTGTTGCAACGGCGAGACCTGTACCAGTCAGACGCGACATACCTGTGAGCGCGACGGCGGCACGTACTTGGGCGACGCCGTCGCCTGCTCCGCGACCGTCTGCACGCTCGGGGCGTGCTGTCAGAGTGAGACGTGTTCGCAACGGCAAGAACTGCTGTGCCCCTCGCCGGGCGGCGTCTTCCTGGGGAGGGGCGTGGCCTGCGCCGCGGACACCTGCCACATCGGCGGTTGCTGCCGGGGCGACGCCTGCCACACCGACATCAAGCTCCTCTGCACCCGCAACGGGGGAACGTATCTCGGTGACGGCGCGGCTTGCGGCACCGGGGTCTGCGCTACGGGGGCCTGCTGCACCACCGGGCAGTGCGAAGCGGTTCCCAGCCTGAGCTGCCGCGACCGTGGCGGTACGTTCCTCGGCCTGGGTACGGCGTGCGACGCCGCCACGTGTACGCAAGGGGCGTGCTGCAAATTCGATGGGTGCACCCCGGACTTTGGACTCCTCTGCACTCAAGGGAATGGAGTGTTCCTCGGCCCGGGGCAGGCGTGTGCCGCCGAGATGTGCCACAGGGGCGGTTGCTGCCAGGGCGAGACCTGCCAAACCGCCGTCAACTTCCTCTGTACCCGTGACGGCGGGACGTTTCTCGGCCTCGGCGCCCTCTGCGACGCCGATAGCTGCACTCCCGGCGCTTGCTGCGATGGGATCGCATGCAGTCGCGATATCCGCTTTACATGCGTACACGCGGGACACGTGTTTAACGGTCCGGGTACGACCTGCGATGCGCCGAACGCCTGTCCCTGCACCAACAATGCGCAGTGCAACGACAGGTGGGATTGCACGCCCAATGACCGCTGCGAGAGCGGCGTCTGCGTCAATGACCGGCACTGGGGTCCCGCGGAATGGCACGAAATGGCGAGTTGCCTGTCCCGTTCCGGACCGTCCCCGCCCGTGCCTGCGGACTGTGATTGTTATGACATAGACCGCAACCGCCACGTCGATCTGCACGATGTTGCCCGGTTCTTCATGAACTTCTCCGGTCCCTAAAGCAGCCTTGTTGACCCTCAGGCGAGACGCCCGCGGAATGACGTCCCGGGGCGGCGGGATCACGCGGCCGGAAGGTGTCACCGGGCTCGCGCCCGGTGCTCGGACTCGTTTTACGATCGGGGTCGTTAGCTCTTCAGCGTCGCCTCGGCCTCTTCGAGTTGCTGCGGGACCGACGCGCGGACTTCCTCGAACTGCGCTGCGCTGATGCCCAAAGCATCGAGGATTTCCGGGCCGATGTCGTCATGCCGCGCCGTGAAATAGAACCCGATCTTCTCCTGGCACGCCATGATGTCCGCCGCCCGGATCACCGTGGCGATGTTCTTCAATTCCACGCTGACCGCCTCGGGGTGGTGATGGAACCCGACCGCCGCCCGCAGATGACGCGGGAATTTCCATTTCGTGGTGAGTCCCACGCCGAACGCCTGGTGGTCCGCCCCGATGACCTCCCGTTCACACGCCAGGAACTCGATGTCCGTCTCGGTGCAGCGGCGGATCACCTCGGAGAACTGGTCGGGGAAAGTCTGCCGTTCCACGAGCGTGCCGATGTCATGGATCAACCCGGCCACAAACAGCTCATCCGCCATCGCCGGATGCGGCGAGCACTTGGCCAGGGTCCGCGCCGCCACCGCGACGGCCACGCTATGCTGCCACAAGTCCGCGGCGCTGAACTGCTCGGATATCCGCTTGCCCTTGAAGAGCCGTGCGATGGACGCGGCGATGGCGATGTTCTTCACCGCCGACAGCCCCAGTAAGATGATCGCTCGATCGACGCTCGCCACCTGCCCGGGAAGCCCATAGAACGCCGAGTTCACCACCTTCAAGACCTTCACCGACAAGGCCGGGTCGTTTTTGATGACTTCGTGAAGATCGCGGGCCGTACTCTTGGGGTCCTCGACGATCTCGATGATCTTGATCGTCACTTCGGGCAGGGTCGCGATGTCCCCGATCCCGGCGATCGCCTTATCGACCACCGTCTTGGTCTTGTCGACCGTCTCTACCGCTGCCATAGTTCGTCCCCGGTCTCTGGGTTGAGCCGTCGCGCCGTCCCCTCGTGGATCACCGGCTGGTTTATCGTCACCCACCATACGCCTATTTAGGACCGACCCTGCCGTGCCGCTTACCCGTTATGCACTTTTCGGCGAAAGGCATCGTCCAGGGGCACAGCGGCCAGTAATTCAGCGATCCGCCGACCCGCCGACCCGTCTCCGTACACGCTGCGTCGCCCCGTTATCGGGCGCATTCGCAGTGCCTTTGTGAGCGCCTTGCGAATGGAAGCGACGGTCTCCTCGGCGTGAATGACCGACTTTCCGCTGACCTCCCTCCCCAGTTGGCGCCGACCGACGTTCACCGCCGGCGTCCCCGCCGTCGCGGCCTCGATGATCCCGCTCGACGAGTTCCCCACCAGCACGTCCGCGTCGATCAGCAATCGCAGATAGGTGTCGTGATCCAGCGATCGGACCACGCGGAAGCGGTCTTCCCCCACGCGACGCCGATGCGTTTCGATCGCCTCGATGATCCCGCTGTGGCCGCGATCGCTATTGGGGTAGATGCAGGTCGCGGACAACCCGAGCTCCTGAACCGCTGCAAGGATCGCCTTCATCACTCGCTGCTCGACCACCGCCGCTCGCCCGCACGGATGTTGCACGATTAACGCCCGCCGCGCGTTCAGAGCCGCGACCGTGAGGGAGCGGAGCTGTTCTTTCGATCTTCGAACTTCGGTTTCCGATCTTCCGCGCCGGCCCGTCGCTCGCGCTCCGGGTACGGATGACTCGTGTTCCCCGACGAGTTCAACCAGTCGATCCAGCCCCGGCGCGCCCACCCTATGAACCCGCTCCGGCGGTTCTCCCATGCGGATAATCCGTTGCCGCGCCGCCTGTGTCGCCGTCAGGTGCAGATGGGCGAGCTTGGTGATCGCGTGCCGCAGACTGTCATCGAAATCTCCGGGTGCAACGTCCCCGCCGTGAATGTGTGCCACCAGACGACCCGTGGTCACGCCCGCGAGCGCGCCCGCCATGGCCTCGATCCGATCGCCGAGCACTACCACGATGTCCGTCTTCGCCCGTTCGAGGTACTGCGCGATCCCCGCGATTCCTCGGGCTAACCCCCCGGCCTGATCCAGCGGCGAATCGTCCCCAGCCTGCATCCGCACCCGCGCATCCACTCGCCATCCGTCACGCAGAATGTCCCGGATGGTGTAGCCGAACTTCTTGAGCAGATGGGTTCCCGTCACCACGAGTTGCAGACGCAACGAGGGGCGCTGCACGATCGCTTCCATCGTCGAACGCAACAGCCCATACTCCGCCCGCGTGCCCGTGACTACCGCCACCCGCCGCCTCCGTGCCTCCGTGCCCCCGTGTCTTCTTATTTCGGCGTTTCGGCGTTTCGGCGTTTCGCCTTCGTGTCTCCGTGCCTGCCCCTTGTTCATCGCACCATGTCCCATGACAGGAGCGTGTCACTGGGGATGTCGGTGGCGGCCTCGCGCCCGAGCAAGGTCGCGAGGTCGTTCGGGGGAATGCCCGTGCCGGGACGCTTCAAGGTGAGCATGGACCGCGCCAGCCGCGTCCCCTGCCGGATCGCCACCGCGGAAACGACGCTTTTCCGCGCCGCGGCCCGCACGTCCTCCTCGATCTGGGTCATCCCGACGGTCCCATCGCCCAAGACGGCCTCCACCTCGCGCACCTTCCGGACATACTCCGCAAGCTGCTCCGGCGTCAGCGACATGGCATGGTCCGGTCCCGCCGCCGCCCGGTCGAGCGTGAAATGCTTCTCCAGCACACACGCGCCTGCCGCGACCGCCCAACCGCCCATCTCGACAGAGGTCGTATGATCGCTTAAACCGACCGGTACGCCGAATTCTCGCCGGAGCGCCGCGATCGCCCGAAGATTGATTGCCTCCATCGGCGTCGGGTAGCAGCTTACGCAATGCAACAGAACCAGCCGCTTGATCGCGCCCCGGCGTGCCATCCCTTCGACGGCTTCACTGATTTCCTCGGCCGTTGACGCTCCGGTGGAGAGAATCAGCGGCATTCCCGTCGCGGTAGCGGCGTCGAGCAGCGGTCCATTCGTCAGGTCGGTCGAGGCAATCTTGATCGCCGCCACCGATGTGCCACTGCTCTGTGAGCAGTGTTCTTGCCTCTCTATGCCACTTGTCCCGGCGCGCCGGGATCCGCCAGTGCCTACGTGTTGACCGAATGGGGTGTTTATCTTCTCAATCCGTACGGCATCTTCGACCCCAAACGGCGTGATCACCAGCGCAATGCCGAGTTCCTCGCACCGTCGCGCAATTCGTTCGAAGTCACCCACGGTGAGTTCCAATTTCGTCAACATCTCGCGTTGCGACTTGGCCCCGCAGTGTTCGCCCTGATACGCCGCCGTCGCCGCACTGGCCGTCGCCAATTCCGTCGCCCGAAACATCTGGAACTTGACCGCATCCGCGCCCGCCTCCGCCGCCGCGTCCACCATGCGCAGCGCCGTCTCGACCGACCCGTCATGATTAACCCCCGCCTCCGCGACAATGAACACGCGCTCACCGGGTCCGACCTTGGAGTGCGCGATCCCTACCGTTCGCGAGCTTGTGACGCTGTACGCGTCAGCCCCGAATGTCCCCTTGGATGTTCCTCTCGTTTGATCCCCGCCCTTTGCTGACGTTTCGGTGTTTCGGTGTTTCGGCGTTTCCCCTTCGTCGCTTCGTCGCTTCGTCGCTTCGTGGCTTTGTGGCTCAACTACTTGCCTTTGTGCCTCCGTGCCTCCCCGCCTCCTTGCTTCAGCGTTTCTGCGTTTCTGCGTTTCTACGTTTCCCCGCAACACCGCCTCAGCCAGCAGTAAATCCAACGGTTCGTCGATATCCACCGCGTCTTCGGGGCTGCACACGATGGCCCGGCGATCACGACCCAAGAACGACTGATGATCGTCCGGCGTCTCCGACGCCCCGAAGAGCGCCGCCCGCGTCACGACCGCGATGGCCCCGTCATGGTAGTACAACGGCTCCAAGTCCTGTCGCCGGTAGATGCTGTTGGCCCGGAACTGCACCATGCGGTCCCCCTCGAGCCGGTGCACCCAATCCGGGTGTTGCTTGCTCACCGGCGCGACGCTCCGCACCGAATCCGCGCCGGTCTGCATCAAGTGCTCGATGGCCCGATCAATGAGCCCTTCCGCGCGAACGGGGATGTTGCCGTACAGCAAGACCACCGCATCAACGCGGCCCCCTCGAACCCTTGAACCCTTCAGCTCTTCACCCCCGGGGTGCCGCCGCTCCCACTCCTCGACCGCGTGCCGCGCCGCGGCATCGACGGTGGCCGTATCGCTCGCCAGCTCCGGCGGACGGTCGATGACCTCGATCCCCGCCTCCCGCGCAATGACCTTCGCCGCATCCGAATCCGTGGAGAACACCACATCGGTCAGCAGCCTGCTCGCCCGCGCGTGCTCGAATGTGTAAGCGATCACCGGCCGCCCGAGCAATTCGCGCATGCACTTGCCCGGCAGCCCCTTGCTCCCCGCCCGCGCCAGAATGACACCCAGCACCGTCATCATCCAGCTTATCGGTCCGACAGCGGACCCCGCTTAATGTCTCATGGCGCGGCGAGGGGCGGGGCGAGGATTGCCCGCAAGCGGGCGCGGGTGCGTTGTTACGTCGGGTGGAATCCCGGCGCGCCGGGAAGCACGGCGCGGCGTTGCAATCGTCGCTCAAGCGATGGCGTCGGCGAGGGAGGGCGCGAGGACTTCGCGTAATCGCGCGAGAGCGCGTCGTTCGATTTGCCGCACGCGTTCCTTGGTGACCCCGAAGCGTTTGCCGAGCTCTTCGAGGGTGAGTGACGTTCCCGGTTTCTCCAGGCCGAAGTGGTTGCTGACCACCTCGCGCTCCCGGTCGGTGAGTTCCCGCATCCCCGCGGTGATGAGTTCCTTCACTCGTTCGCGATCGCCCGCGTGCACCGGCTCCGTGCTGCGATCGGCCGCCGTTTCGAGCACCGTCTCCTGGCCGGTGACCCATCGGGTGTTGTGATAGTGCTGTTCGGGGATCGACCGGGCGTAGTTCTTCATCACCGCCCACGTCGCATAGGTGCTGAACTTGTTGCCGCGTGAATAATCGAACTTCTCCACCGCCCGCATCAGTGACATGTTGCCGTCACTCACCACCTCGAAGAAGTTGGACGCCCACCCTGCGTGCTTCTTGGCGATGCTGACCACCAGCCGCAGGTTCGCCCGGATGATCCGCTGCCGCACCTGTTCAATCTGAGATCTCAAATCTGAGATTGCTTGGAGTTGCTGCGCCGTTGCACCGGACGGGTCGATGCGCTTGAGACCCTTGGAAGCCTTGAATTTCAGATAATTGTACCGTCGGAAAAGGTCCTGCTCTTGCTCCCGCGTCAGCAGCGGCGTCAGATACAGCGACCGCAGGTAGGGCGGTAAATCGCTGGGGATTCTCGGCGCCGGCCCATTCGCCGCCGCCGGTTCGGGAACCTCCAGGATCATCGCATCGGCGTTGGGAGCGTCGAACAGTTCGTTGTGGATCCAGTCCAGGGGCGTTTGAACCCACTGTTCGACCTGCACCTGTCGCAGGACCGCTTCGACCTCAGCCGCCGTGCACTCGAACGCCCCGGCGATGGATTCCACGGAATCGCCCGCCTGACGACATTTCCAGATGGCCTCATGGCGTTCGCATCGCACCGTCCCGTTGCGGTTGCTGAACAGCGCCGTCGCCTTGTTGGCCTCGTCATACCGACGCAACGTATAGCGAACGGTCTCGACCGCTCGCCCGGTTTGCTCGGAGATGATCTTGGCCGCCGCGTGCAGCTTGAGCGGCCGCTGGTTCAGCAGCTCGCGGGCAAGGTCCACGATCCGCCTCTTCTCCGGCTCCGACAATTGCGTGAAGGCCGCACCCTTGACCACCAACGCCGAATGCTGTTGGACAAAGCGGTCGATCGTGCTCCGGCAGAATGCCAACCGGTTGACACCGTCGTCGAAGACGACGCGCAGCCCCATCAATCCGCGATTGCGCCACCGGCGGACGGTCTTAGTGCTGACCCGCAACTCCTTGGCCAGTTCGTCGTGCGTTTCGTAGGGCTCCCCCAACTCCGCGACCGCGAGATTGGACTTTCGGCTGAGCACCTCGGCCAGCGTCACCAGGTCGTTGACCAGGGCCTTGCCGGGGATCGAATAACCCGTCGCCGGGCCGCGTTTGCGGTACTTGGTGATGTGGAAGCAGACGAACTCGAACGGATAAGTGCGCTCCGCCTCGACCAACCCCAAGAGCCGGTCGATGCCCCGAATCTGCTCCATCCGCAAGCGGCGCGGCGAGAGCGTAAGCTGGTGCGCTAACTCCGCCATATCGCTATTAAAGAACTTCGGCATTGCTCGGTCCGACGGTCCGGTTGGAGCGATCACCCTTGTGGGACCGGCTTCCTAGCCGGTCATTTTGCCGGCTGCAGCCGATCCGCCATTCATGCACAACACGCGGCCTTGCGCCGCGCATGTAGCGCCATCCCTCGTGGGTGACGCCGTGGCGAGCACTATACGGCAGGTCCCTTGTCCTGAGCCTCGAAGGAAACGAGCCTTCCGCAGCTCGTCCTCAGCCTTGCCCTGAGCCTCGAAGGGCTCGAAGGATCGGCTCACGCTTGTCCTGAGCCTCGAAGGAGCAGTCCATAACGCCCGGCCAACCCAAGAGTTAGCCGCACGTTCCACCCATATTATCGCCCGGCCAACTCGAACGGTCAACTGCGGTGCGCGATCTGTTCCCACCTAATCCGCCTTGACGACAAGGCCGCACATCGCCATAATGCAGTCTTGCTGCAACTGTCCGTGGCCGGGACGGGACGGCACGTGGAAGACGTCGCAGAGCTTCTCGCGAAACGAGATTCCGCTGGCGATCTACGTGCGTCAGAGAGCCTCCGAAGCCATGATCGAGAAGCGGTCGGAACGGGAGGACGCCCAACAGCCGGAGATGTCGTGAATTGGCGTCGGAGACGGATCCCCGCCGATTTTCAAGTTTCTTTCCGGCGGGAGCTTGAATCGCCCGCCGCGATCGGTTAGGCTGTTTCCGACTGGAGAGGCGCGGAGTCTAGCCTGTGCACTCGCGTGCTGTGACAGAAGAACGGGCGGTCAACACCCCCAAGCCTGAAGGCATGCGCCTCGTCCCATTAAAGGCAACTTGGACCACTAGGCGAATTGCGGATGGAGGGCTCTCCCTGTGTCTCGGATTGGGTCATTTCTATCGCCTCCGCGTGACGCCGGAGAGTGTTTGTCCCATTCTTTTCGGTAGGCTGTCGGGCAACTCTTTTTTAATGACTAGACTTTTGCAAAGTTAACAAAGTGCCAGATGTTCCTTGATTCTCCCATCATTCCAGCCGTCCGCCCTCGCCCGCTCGATGACCCAGGAGATCGTATGGCTGAGCGTTTCTCGCAACACGCCCATGCAGGCTTGTCCGATGGTCGTCAGATGTTCGAGTGCC
>JAZDHF010000003.1:0-12692 GCA_043806315.1 Planctomycetota bacterium
CCCCGCAGGTCACCAGCGACGGGCACGGGCACGGACCGCCGTACGGATAGGCGAAGCCCTTATACGCGTCCACCACCGCCACAATGTCCGACGCGCTGACGTCCGTGTTGAGTTCCGGCAGGTTCGGTTGAAGCTGCGAACGGGAGTTCACTGGAGCGCCCGCCAGCTTCTTGAACTTGTTGACCAGCGCGGTCACGTCGCCGGCGTCGGGCTGCTGCCCAGTCCCCGGCGGGTTGTATCCCGTCTCCGCGTCGCCGGAGCGGCGCGTCTTCATCGTCACCGCAGTCCCCACGTCCGTGCATGTCGCCTCGATGCCGACACAGGACGAACCGTAGGTCTTCACGCTGTACTCCGAGCTGGGCATGATCTCCGCACCCACCACCGAGATCGTGCCGCTCGCCGTCTCCGTGACCCAGTCCGCGTAGAACGGCGAACACTGCAGCCGCGCCGCACGGTAGGGTCCGCTCAACGGCGGGCCCTGGGCCTCGTAGAACGTCCCCGGCTCGCCCACCCAGCGGGCGCAACCGCCTGGATCGGTACAAGTCGCCCCGTACTCATACGCCGAGAAGTCCTGCGGCGGACAGCACACGGCGTTCGCCGGGATGGGACTCTGCAGATCGATCATCGTCACCTTAATGGCGTCCTCAAGCGAGCCGTTCGGCTTGCCCTCCACGCGGAACCTCAGGGACCGAGTGGTGCGATCCGTGCTCAGATCATTTGCGTCCCACACGATGTTCCCCGGCGGGACGATCTCCAATTGGCAACTCGACGAGCAACCGTCCCCGTTGGCGAGGTTGCCATCGTCGCACTCCTCGCCGGGATCCACCACCTCGTCTCCGCAAGTCGGGCACGTGTAGACCTCAAAATCGTCAACATACCAGCCCAAGAAGCCGCCGCAGGCGTCCTTGCCGAAGTCGAAGCGAATCTGCACGATGTCCCCCCCGGAAACAAAGCTGCTCAAGTCGATCAGGGATGTGCCCCAGGTTCCGCCATCCATCGAGAATCCCGTCCAAGCGTCCTGACCGGCTATGGGGTTGAGACTGGCGGCGAGTCGATCGTTGTACTCGTTGTGCAGAAATGCGGTTTTGGGAATCAGTTGGAACGGACCGAAGTTAACACTGATCTTGATGTTCCCGCCGTCCCAAAACGTTTCGACATCCACATAATGGGTAAACGCCAACGTAGGGGAGAATAAGCTCGCCGGAAGCGCAATGGGAGGGCTAGACAGCGTGTGCACCGCCGACTCGTCTACAGTCTCACAGTCGCCAATGTTAAGGTCTTGGACGTGCCAAACGGTTCCGGGCCGGCCAAACGGCAGCCCTCCGGCGACTTGAAACCAGTTGTAGGGAGTGGGCGGGCCGAACGGACCGCTGACGGCAACCGTCCAGCCGTTCATCCCACTTTCAAAGTCATCGGCGAAAATGACATTGCGGGCGGGGCACTTGGCCACGGGCGCGGAGTCCAACACGTTCTTCCACGACCCGCACAGACCCTCGGTATTCATCTCCACGGCCCGGAGGGCGTCATCCACCTCAACGGCGTCGGCGGCAGTGAACAGAACCGTGCTGAACCCGTCACGCGGATCGACAATGTTCGCACCGATCAAATCCGCCGCGGCCTGGTCCAGGGCGACGTAGGCATCCTCGAAGTTCGATGCCGGAGTCAGGTATACCGTTCCCGCCCGATACCACACCGCCCCCGCCTTGATCGGGCCGATCGCACTGACCGTGTATCCATTGAACGTTTTGCCGTCCACGAGCATGGCGAACGCATGATTCGGAATGCCGCTGCCGCTGTGCACGCCTCCGTTGTCGGTAGGATCGCAGATCTGGAAGGGGTGGTTGGCGCGGTCGGGATCGCCCATGCATGAAGGCATCCACATGTCGCGGATCGCCCCGCCGAACGCTGTGGAATCCTCGCCGACCAGCCATCGAACGTCGAGCGACGAATTGGTGCGCAGGGTCACGTTGACCTTGGACGACTCAGCGGCCGTCTTGATCGTCGCCCCGTCCGCCTGGGTGATTCCGACCGATGGAATGGTGATCGAGGGATCGCCGCCGCCCATGGGGGCCGGTCCGCCGGGGACGTTGTTGGCGACGATGGCCGCGACGGCCCCGGCATCCTGCGCGTTCTTCACTTTCTCGGTGAAGAAGCAGGTTCCCCGATCCATCACGACGATCTTGCCGGCCATGTCGCCCGCGTTGGTGAAGGGCAGGTCGGCAATGCACCCGCGCACCGGATCGGCGACGACGATATTTGCTGAAGTGCCCGTCGGGGTGAGCGGCGGGCCGAAGGAGGCCGCCTGAGCGGTGTAGTCCCCGGCGATGGACATCGGTGAGTTCACGGTCATAAACGTTTCGCCGACACAGCCGGTGCGGAGCGAGTTGGGCGTGTCCGTTCCCGGGCCGACGTAGGTAGGATCCGTCGGCCACGGCGTTCCCCCCGGGGCCCCCGGAAACGCCGCGTTGCCGTTGAACAGGTCGATCATCTCCCCCCAGACATCGGAGTAGGACTCGTTGAGCTGTCCCGCTTGGTTCTGGTAGATCAGGTTTGAGGTCCAGCTGGTGAGGCTATGCCCCCACTCGTGGGCCACGACATCATCGTTGGCAACTCCGTCGCAGAAGTAGCTGGCTCCTCCCCCGCCGTAGGCATTCGGGCAGCTCGAACTGACCAGGTGAACCACGTTGGTCAGGTTAGCGCCGAGGTCATCGTAACTGTCCCGACCGAAACCGCGGGCGAGATAATCGTACCAGTCGCCGCTGTAGTCGTAGGCCGAGTCGGCGTCGAAGTCGCCGGTGGGCGGGTCGCCCTCGAACCGAACCCACGTATCCGTCACATCGTCCCAGACCTCCCGGAAACGAGACGTCTCCAGCAGGTTCCACTGATCGAGGATTTGCCCGCGATGGGCGTCGACAAAGAACGCCTCGCGCACCGGGACCGTCATGTCGCTCAGAATGATGTAATATGCAAGATGCGCCCCCATCGGCGGGTCGCCGTACCAACCCGGATCGACGATGACCAACTCCGGATGTTCGACCTTCGGTTGCCCGCGACCCAACACCGCAAGCGCCCGGGCCGCCGCTTCGTCGGCCGTCAGTTTGGGGTTGGCATCCAACCGGTCGGCGATCGGATAGAAGTCGCCGTTGGCCGCCAGGATCGATCCGTCTCCCCCTTGGTGTACTTTCAATACGCCGGAAAAGACGGGCACGCCTTTATGAACCTGCTGATAGCTCGTATGGGTTTGTCCCAGTTGATCCGCCTCCGCGCGCGTCTGCAGGAGCTCCCGCGCGGCGTCGCCGACGCCGAACAAGTGCCCCTGGGCGGTGAGGAAATCCATCGGCTGGATTCGCCTTCCCGCGACTGCAGGTTGCACGGCAATCGCCCCGCCGCCGGGCGCGGTCACGAACGTGGCTAGTCCGGTGGCGTTCGACCGTTCAATCTTCAAGCCCGGCACCGCCTGCGGCGCAGGCGCCGCGCCCAGAGCTACCACGCACACCCCAACAAAGCCAGCAATCCACATGCGTCTTTTTGTTTGCCTGCACGCCCCAATCTGATGAATCATCTTACAACCTCCCCTTTTCCCAAAGGCCGTCACACGCCGACTGGAGAACCGGCTTTCCCGTTGTCGCCACGGTCCGAGAACGCCGCCGCCCGACAGAACGCAAAGTTGGGATGTTCAATAGGGCGTAATTCGACCCGAAGGTGTTGCGCGCGATGATTCGGCGACGGTTGTAGACGCGGCACGTTGGACTGCGCCGAGGCTCAAACCCGCCGCGACCCGATCGGCAAACGCCCAAGAGAGCCCTCCTTGGTCGCGTGGACAAGATAAAGGCAGGCGACCAAACAAACGGCGACCGGACGCCAAGCGCACAACGTCACCCTTCACGGACGGGCATAGCCGCACCCGGTCAACCCCAAAATCCTCTCTTCTCCGACCAGCACACCGCTAATCTATCAATCCCGAATCGCGCCGTCAAGAAAACAAAGTGGACTACGTCCGCGGCGTTGCGCCGTCCGACGGGGGGGGGGGGACGGTGAAACTTGATCCTTTGTTGGGTTCGGAGGCGACGGTGATGGTCGCGCCGACTCGTGCCCCCGCGTCTGAGGAGGTGGAGCACCCTCTAGTTCGGCGAGTCGCCCGTCTCTCGATCCAAGGCCGTCCAGATCGCGTCCGCGAAGAGCTGATGGGCAAGCTCGTTGGGATGGGGGTCGTGGGTGTTCACCACGAGGGTCGCCGGATCGCGGCCTTGGATCACGGGGAGAAGATCGATCACCGAGACGCCGAGCGATTGAAAGCACTCGGCTACCCGTTGGTGAATCGCGGCGGAGTCGAACTTCTCGCCCCAGGTCCGCAGAAACGGGACCAACGCCACGCGCAGACGGACATTTCTTTGCGAGCAGTAGTCCACCAACCTTGTGATCGTCTGTCGGTGCCGGGCCCAGATCGCGGAATCCATGTAGCCGTCCCATAAGCGGTCGCAATACTCCCGCACCATCGGAAGTCGTCGGGCGTAAACACGATGGTAAAACCAGTCCAGTAGGAAGGAGGTCTCCACGTTGATCCAGCGCGGTTTGGGAATAGCACGAAGGCTTGTCCTGAGCCCCGAAGGATCGCCGCTCTCGGTGCTCGGCAGCAGCTTGACGATGTCGTTGGGCAGATAGCAGAGGACGATTTCATCGACGTGGTATTCGGGGACGATCCGCTCGACGGCCTCTAACTCATCCTGCGTGTCCCAGTCGGACCAGGCCACGTTCATCACCTCGACCTGTCCGGGGCGGGTCTCGTCAAACCGGCGTTGCACGATATTGGTGAAGCGGTCGTTCTCGTCCTTGAGGCCCCATCCATAGGTGACGGAATCGCCCACGAACGCGATTCGGTAAGTGCCCGCGGGCTTTCCCTCCCTCCACTCCTTGTCGCGGCAGTAGAAGGAGTTACGCCGCGCATAGGCCTTGTGCCATCGTTGGGAGGTCAGCGTGGCCCCGTAGGCGTCGGTCTCGATGCTGACGAAACGCAGGTACGTCTCCGCGATCAAGCCGGCGAACACAAGCAGACACAGCCCGACGAGGGCGTTCCCCACGACGAGGCGCAGCTTTTTCCGACGATCGCGCGGGAAGAAACGAAAGAAACACCACGTATGGATCACCAACGAGGCGAGGACCGCGTACCACCAGAGATAATCGGAAAGGCATCCGTAGGCGCCGGATTCCCACATGGCCGTGATTCCAGCAGCGGTGCCACCGCTGTGTCAGCAATGGCATCCCTGTTCTCGTGAAACCCACTACTCAAAAAGCGGCGTCGCGCAGCACTGCTCAAGAGCAGTGGCACACACTGTCATTCACTTGAGGAACATTCAATCAGTGCCACCCCGCGTCAGGCGGCTGCTCGTGCCATCGCCGATTCGATCCCATTTCTCACAGAAATCATGGACTGCATATTGTGGCGGTTGGAGCCAATAGCTGACGCGGCCATCCTTTTCGCCACGATGCGCGAGATCGCGAATCTCGTCCGCCGTCAAGATGAAGCACTCCGGCTGGTCGTCACAGGCATTGCGGCAAATAATCACGAAATCCGCGAAGAGGTTGTCGAGGTGCTTGCCGAGCGGCACGGGCGACGGCTTCGACAGGGATTTGACTTGGATGCTGAGCTTGCGTTCTGCATCTTGATCGTAAATAAGGATGTCGATCCCACGAGCGTTGCGGGTCGTCGGCATGGCATTCCAGCCTCGAAGCGAGAGGCGGTAGCAGACGTAGTACAGCCCTACGTTGCCGACCGTCTGGCTGTTCAGCTTGCGTGCCATACACCGCCTTACGCCTCCCTGCTCAGATCAGCTTCTTCGAGTCTTCATAAAGAGTGTCGGGGCAGATGTCCTGCTCGTGCGGCCAGACCACGGTGCCCGCCTCCGCGCGGGCCCGTTTGAAGTAGCTGACGTCCCGGAGTTCCTTAAAGACACCGAAATCCAGCAGTGGCCCGCAGTCGTAGACGCCCACCTCGCCATTGGAGAAGGTGATTTCGAGCTTGTAGCCTTCCATCGCTACGACCGTTTTCACTCGGGGGTTCATGGCTCACCTCAAGGGCTCGATCTTGAAGGGGTGCTGACCGCTGACCGCAAGCTGCCAGTCGGCGAGCAACTCATCGGCGTGAATCTCGACCCAGGCCAGAACCAATCGCATCTTTCCCGGCGGAAGGGCCCCTTCCAGGACCTCGCCCTCGGGAATAGCAATAACGGCCTCGTGGTCCTGGTACTTGGCATGAATGTGAGGGCGTTTGTGTCGCCGGTCGTCCATAAAGTACAGCGACACGATGATGCCATAGAACATGGATATGACGGGCATGCTCTCTCCTGTCGTGGCTCAATTCGTGGTCATTCGGTTCCCAGATTAAACGGTCTTCAGGCCTCGCTTCCGGGTTACACTCCGCCGAAACCTCTGCGTCAAGCCCCTTCACCATTATACGCCGCGGCGGCGTGGAGGTCGCTCCACGCCTGGCGAAGGCGGATTCGCGCCAGGGCCAAGTCCGCGTCGGCAGTGATGAGATCGCGCTGAGCCTCGTTGAGCCGGTTGAGGTTTTCCTTTCCGGCCAGATACCCCGCCTGGACGACGCGGCGGTTTTCCAGGGCCGTCGCCACCGTTTCTCGATGCAGCCGGATTTGCGTCTGAGCGTTGGTGAGGTCGATGATCGCCTTTCGGACCTCGGCCTGAACGGAGAGCCGTAGGCGGTTCAACGTCGCCGCCGCCTCGGCCCTGTGGCTTTCCGCCCCTCGCACCCTGGCCCCGCGAGCGCCGCCGGTGAACAATTCCCACCGGAACTCGACCGCCGCGGCGGAAGACTGATCGTCGTCCTCGTAATGCACGTTGGAACCGCGATCGAAGCCCCACGAACCGCTGGCCAGGACGCTCGGACGGTACAACCCCTTCGTCGCTCGAACGTTCTCCTCTTCACTCTTGACGATCTCTTCGAGTTGCAGGATGTCGGGCCGATTGGCCAGCGCCTCGCCCAACCAAGGCCCTTGGTCGATCGCCGCAAGCTCCTCCGCCGTCTCCTCGCCCAACGGCGAAAGCGACAGGTCTTTCGGCAAGGTCACGTCGGGCAAGCCCATCAACTCGGCAAGGACGACTCGGCCCGTCTCCCGCAGTCCCTCAGCCGCGGAGACCTTCGCCTGAGCGGCCAGTACGCGCACCCGGAAGTTGTCCACATCCGCCGACGTGGCCCGACCCGCGGCCTGCAGCTTCTTCGTTTCTCGATGCTGCTCCTCGCTGAAGGTTTCATCCGCCCGCGCGATCCGTGATTGCTCCTGGGCCAGTTGCACCTGGTAATAGGCCGTGTCCACCGCCCGGACGATCAACCGCTGCACATCCATTAGCGACTCCATCGAAGCCTGGCGCAGATACTTGGCCGATAGCAACTGCGCCTCGCGGACGTATCCGTCGTAGATCGTCCACGTCATGGTCAACGCGGTGGTATGTTCGCTGAATGGATTGGTATTGCCCCCGATTCCGCCGCCCAACCCGCCGAACGGCCGCCGCAGCGCGTTGAGCAACGTGGTGAGCGCGAGACTGTTCCCCTCGACGCCCGTGGGAAGAACCGGCGAGGGCTGGAGAGAGGCGGCCAGGCGGTTTCGACTGGCCGGGGTGTGGAAGGTCCTCGACGAGTCATGAACGAAGACAACGGTGGGGTAATACCGCGCCTCGGCCTCCGCGATCCGCGCCGCGGCCGTTTCCAGACGCGCTTGCGCCGCGTGTACGTCGGGGTTCGCCCGCACGGCGGTGCTGCGCGCCGCTTCGACGGTGAGCACGCCGTCGGGGAGCAACGCCTCGGCTTTCGTGCCGACCACCGCCTCTCCGTAGGGCATCATTCGGCTCTGCTGTTCCTCCGGCAGCTTCGCCACGGCTCTCGCGTGGCGATCGAGGATTACCTGAATGTTATCCAACGGCGCCGCACAACCCGACGCCACGACCAGCATCAGAGCGCAGAGCGCAAGCGACGGGGGAAACTTGAAGTTCCAAGATCGAAGTTCAAAGTTCGAAAAGGCGCCGCCGCGGGACACCGTGCGCACAACGGTAGGCGTCCCGTTTCGAACTTCGAACTTTGAACTTCGAACTTTACTCACGGTACCGGAACCACGGTCCGACGCTCTCGGGCCGCTTCCTCCACAAGTTCCCGGATCGGGTAGGCCCCGCCGTACCATAGCCAGTGCGCGATGCGTGATACATCGTTGGCCACGAGATACAAACCGGGTACGACGATCAGATTCAAAACCGCCGCGGCCAGCAGTCCGTAAGAGAGTGAAATCGCCATCGGTTGGACCGATTGGGCCTGCCCGCTCTGATTGAGCAGTAGGGGCAGCAAGCCCGCAATATCGGTGATCGCGGTGAGTAGAACCGGCTTGAAGCGCAGCTCCCCGACTTCCAGAACAGCCTCTTGCACGCTCTTACCCTCTCGGATCAACCAGTTCACGCTATCGACCAACACCAAGGATTCATTGACCACCAGTCCGGACACCCCCACGAGCCCGAAGATGCTCATCATGGTCAGGTCATAGCCCATCAGCACGTGCCCGGCGACCACACCGATCAGGCCGAACGGCACCGCGATCATGACCACAAACGGCTTAACGTACGAACGCAACATGGCCGCCAGCAGTGCGTAATTGGTCATCATCGCCAACCAGAATCCGATGTACAGGCTGTCAAACGACTCGTTCATCCGCTCGCGGTCGCCGCCGAAGCTGTAGGTCAGATCGTTGTAGTCGGAGACCACGCCGTCGAGGAAGCCCGCTTGGAGAGTCTGGACGATCTGCTCCGCGTTGGCCCGCCGTTCGTCGAGGTCCGCGAGGACGCGGACCCGGCGTTTGCCGTCCTGATGTTGGATCGAGGCGTATCCCCGGCCCCATTCGATGTCCGCGACCTCGGAAAAGGGAACGACGTCGCCGCGCGGAGTGGCGATCCGTTCGTTTTCCAAATCGCTGATGGACGCCCGTTCGTCCGCGGGATAGCGAACGCGGACCTTGACCTCCTCGGCCCCGCGCTGCAGACGGATCGCCTCGCCCCCGAAAAAGCCGTGCCGAAGCTGCGTCGCCACGTCGTCCAGCGTCAGGCCCAGCGCCCGCGCCGCCGGACGCAACTTGATCCGAAGCTGGCGCTTGCCCGGGATCAGGTCATGGTGCACGTCGGTGACGCCGTCGAACTCCCGTAGTTTGGCTTGGATCCGCTCCGAGGCGGCGGCCATGTCGTCGAGGTTGTTGCCCAGAAGACGCACCTCGATGGGACGATCGGTCGGGCCGATCTGCTGGCGGGCGATGGTGAACTCCTCCGCGTCAAACAGCGGACCAATGTGCTCCCGCCACCGCTCCATGATGGGGTCGTCCCCGATCTGACGGTCGCCCGACGACATCATCGCGATCCGAACTTCACAGAGGTTGCTCCCCCGTTGAGGGATGAAGTCGGCGAACTCGCCGGTGATGGAGAAGACCTGTTGGACGAGATCGCCGGGCGTCGCCGGTTTGAGTTGCGGGTCGTGATTGAGGGCCAAGCCGGCCTGTTCGATCCGCTCGATCGTCTTCTGCGTTACGGACGCGGGCGTGCCCTCTGGGAACCGCACGCGGGCGCGGAGGACGCTGCCGTCTTCCTTCTGAAGCAGAACAAACGGCGTCCGCCCGCCATACCAAGCCCCGGCGGCGATGAGCAGCAAGGCTACGGCGACGGCGAGCGTGATGCCCCGATGGTAGACGGCCTGTCGGTAGAAGGGGCGGTACCATTTGGTGATGACGTAGTCGAACCCTCGGTCGACCGCCAGTCGGAACCGGTTGGGCGGTTTGGGCACATAGGCCACGCCGGGGCGGTGGCCGAAGCAGAGATGCGCCGGCTCGATCAAGATGCTCTCCACCGTCGAGGCGACCAAGGCCGCGATCACGATGACCGGCAGCACATACACGAACCGCCCCATGACCCCCACGACGTAGAGCAGCGGGACGAACGCTACGATGGTCACCAACGTCGAGCCGAACACCGGCAAGGCCACGCGACACGTTCCCTCAATAGCGGCCACGTCGGGCGGCTCTCCGCGCTTACGCCGCGAGTGAACGCACTCCGCGATCACAATCGAGTCGTCCACCACGACGCCCGAAACCATGATGAGCGCGAACAGGCTGATGACGTTGATCGACTGGCCGAGGTAATTCATCAGCACCAGACCGCCCGCAAACGAAATCGGAATCCCCAGCGCCACCCAGAACGCGAGATCGAACTCCAAAAACAACCACATGGTCACAAACAGCACGGCCAGTCCTTGCAGGCCGTTGGAGACGAGCATCGAAATGCGCGAGTCGATCTCCACCGAGCTGTCACCCCACACCGAAAGGTGCAGGCGGTCGGGAAGGAACTCCTGCCGCGAGGACACGTACTTGCGCACCGCGTGGGCGATCCTCATGCTGTCCTCTTGGGGCGTTTTGTAGACCTCAACGAGGACGGCCGCTTGACCGTTGAAACGACCGCGCAACACCGTGTCCTCGAAGCCCTCGCGGACGGTGGCGATGTCGCCCAGCCGTACGGCTGCATTGCCCTGCTCGAGTACGATGAGGTCTTCATATTCGGCCGCGGTCAGGCGTTGACCGGTCACGCGGAGGGTTAGCTCTTCTTCAGCGGTGCGGATCACGCCCGCGGGCAGATCGAGGCTGCTCTTGCGGACGACGGCCATCACCTGGGCGATCGAGAGGTTGTACGCCAGCAACGCCTCCTCGGAGACCTCGATCAGAATCTCGTCCTCGCGCACGCCGGACAAGGACACCTGCGTAATGCCCGGCATAGCAACAAGGTCATCCTTGATGTCTCTCGCAAACCGTTTGAGCGTTCGCTCCGGGGCGTCGCCGTGGACGGCAATGTTGATGACCTCGGTGCGAATGACCGATTCCGTGACGACGGGCTTCTCGGTCTCAGGCGGAAGGCTCTTGAGCTTCTCGATCCGGTCCTTCACGTCGTTGAGGACTCGGCGCGCGTCCTTGACCGTGGTTCGTAGGACCAGCCCGATGGTCCCAAAGTTGTCATTGGCCGCCGACCAGACCCAGCGGACGCCGTCGATCCCGCGCACCGCGTCTTCGATCGGCGTGCAGACTCGATGCTCCACGTCCTCGGAACTGGCGCCCGGGTAGGCGACATCAACCAGAACGTGATCCAGGGAAAGTTCGGGGAAGGCTTCGCGGACCATCCGCTGCGCGGAGAGTGCTCCGCCGGCGAGGAACACTACCATCAGCAGATTGGCGAAGACCGGATTGCGAACGCCCCCCGCGATCCATGCGCGGAGAAGCTGCATGGCCCTGACTCCTCTCTGCCTCGTTGTGGAGGAGCTTGCCGGATCGCCGTCGCTTCGTCAACCGCGGGTTCTGCCCCTGATCTTACTGCCCGGCGCGGCGCTTGCCCGCGGAACCGACCGAATCCGGGGACAGAATCCGGAATCCGGGGACACCATACTCACTTACTGGGGCTCTTTTTCTTGCGGCCGGGTTTCCCGGGGCGGAGGAGACGGCCGACGATCTTTTCCAAGCGTTGCAGAAACCGCTCGCCGCCCAAGGGACGCCCCGTGCCCTCGTGACGCCGCAGTCGACGGACGGTCTCCTCGTCCGGGTCGGCCGACAAGTGCCTCCCCCAACGCGGCACCAGCTCCAGCAACGGGCGGACGCGGACCAGCCCGTCGTCCTCGCCGGCCAGATGCGCCGCGGCGCTGCTCCACGGATAGTCCCCCGCCCGCGCGCACAGCCCCGCCCGAACCGGGTTCCGCTCCACGTAGCGAGCACAGGCCAGCAGGTGCGGCTCGTCCATGACGAACGACGCAAACCTTCCTTGCCACAGATGCCCCCGCCAGCCCTCGCGGAAGTTCACCCGCCGTGTGTACCGGCGGTGGGCCTCGCCGATGGCCCGGCGTAACCCGTCCTCCGACTCCGGCACCACGATCAGGTGCACATGATTGGGCATCAGGCAGTAGCCCCAAACGCCCACGCCGCATCGCCCGCACCACTCCGCCATCAGCTCCACATAGGCCTGATAGTCGTCCTTGCGAAAGAACGTCCGCTGCCGCCGGTTGCCCCGCTGCGTCACGTGATGCGCCATCCCCGGAACCACGACCCTGGCCATCCTTGCCATACCTCAAGCCTACCACGTTCCCCGCCCAACGGCAATAAATAGGTATGGTGTCCCCCGATTTCTGCGGAAGTTCACCCGCCGGGTGTACCGGCGGTGGGCCTCGCCGATGGCCCGGCGTAACCCGTCCTCCCTCTCCGGCACCACGATCAGGTGCACATGATTGGGCATCAGGCAGTAGCCCCACACGCCCACACCGCATCGCCCGCACCACTCCGCCATCAGCTCCACATAGGCTTGATAGTCGTCCTTGCGAAAGAACGTCCGCTGCCGCCGGTTGCCCCGCTGCGTCACGTGATGCGCCATCCCCGGAACCACGACCCTGGCCATCCTCGCCATACCTCAAGCCTACCACGTTCCCCGGCCAACGCCAATAAATAGGTATGCTGTCCCCCGATTTCTGGTGATGGGAACGCGGAAGGCCGGCGGGGCGGGCGGGCCATTCACCCCGTCGTCAGGCGAGGGCGAACGCCCGAATTGCGACGCTACGAAGAGGATCGCCTGGTATTCCGCCGCCTCCGCGCGAATCGGCTCCACCGGCGAGTGGAACCAAAACAGCCGGA
>JAZDHF010000004.1:0-27422 GCA_043806315.1 Planctomycetota bacterium
ACCCCTTGTGGGTGACGCCATCAGAGCCGCGAGCAAGCGGATCGCTCGTTTTGGGACGTCTCAATCTGTGGAACACGACCGAGCCGGCCCCAACGGGGCCGAGGGCTGTAGCCACGAGTGGAGTCCGCCAACGGCGGACGGGACTCGTGGAAAATGAGGGCCTAGGATAATCCGCCCCGCGAGGGGCGGAGGGTCGTCGAATGGGCGCGCGTAATCAATCGAAAACGTAGCGTTCTTCGAACTGAATAGCGTGAGCGCGCAGCATCGTGAGCAGTTCTTCCTCGAAGTCGCGTTTCTTGTGATGCTCGAGCTGATTTTCGATGTAGGATTTCACGTCGGACTCAGCGGACTTGCTAACGGAGAACACGGAGTAGCCTTCCTGCCACGCAAACGCTGCTACATTTGCGAACGTCTGATGTACCCAGAGTGATGAGCGCGCCTTGATCGTCCGCATCAGGTCTGCGATTGCTCCGTTGGTGCGCCGGCGAAGCAGTATATGCACATGGTCAGGCATGCTGCCGATAGCATAAAGGGCGCCCTTTTCGGCGCGGACAATGCCGCCGATGTAATCGTAGAGGCGAGGTTGAATCTCCGGTGTAATGGATGCCCGACGTTCTTTGGTCGAGAACACCATGTGGATAAGAATCTGCGAGTAAGTTCCGGGCATTTGCAAATCCTTCGCCCCTTCGGGGCGACGACAAAAATGAGACGCATCTCTATCCACGGGTTCCGCTCGTTCCGCCTACGGCGGACTCGCTTCACCCGTGGCTACAACCCTAGCCGGCAGCGGATGACAACTCTCCCGCCGAGACTGGCATCAGGACCTGGAAAGGCCGGGCGAACAGTGTCACGTTATTGTTTCTTGGCATTCAGCCGTTCCTCAGGGTAGGGTTCGATCCGAGCCGGCGGTTGCTGGAACGCGAATTGCTTGCTGACCCGCGTTGTATTGTTGATGTAGGGTAACGTACAGAAATTGGGGCAGTGATTAGGGCTCTGTGGGAGGACCGCTGAGGTGAAGCGAACGATCGTTATCATGCCGGGTGACGGGATCGGTCGGGTGGTGTTGCCCGAGGCCCTGCGCGTCTTGTCAGCCGCTGCTTTTGAGGCCGACTATGTCCCCGCTGACATTGGGTGGAAGTTCTGGATCACGGAGGGCAACGCCCTCCCCGAGCGCACGATCAAACTGCTCGAGCGGCACAAGCTCGGACTCTTTGGAGCGATCACCTCCAAACCCAAGGATCAAGCAGCCGCGGAGCTCGCCCTCCACCATCAACACAAGGGATTCGTGTACAGCAGCCCGATCGTCGGTCTGCGGCAGCACTTTGACCTCGACCTCTGCATTCGCCCGTGCCAGTCGTTCGACGGGAACCCGCTGAACTTCATCCGCCGCAAGGACGGGAGCTTCGAGGAGCCACAGATCAACGCGGTGATCTTCCGGCAGAACACGGAGTGTCTCTACGCCGGCGTCGAATGGACGGACCCGCCGGCGCCGGTCCGGGCGGCGCTGGCCACGCATCCGAAGTTTCGCCGCTTCCAGGATGTGCCCGGGCCGGATCTCGCCATCTCCACGCGTATCTTCACCAGGGCGGCATGCAGACGCGTCGTATCCGAAGCGTTCACCTACGCCGAGAAGTTCGGCTACCAGTCGGTTACGGTCTGCGAGAAGCCCAACGTCATCCGCGAGACATCCGGAATGATGCGGGCCGAGGCGAAAGCGGTGGCCAAGCAGTACCCCAACATCGCCCTTTGGGAGACGAACATCGACGCTCAAATGATGTGGCTCACCAAGAATCCCGAGGATTACGGGGTGATCGTTTCGGGCAACATGTTCGGGGACATCGTTTCCGACGGGTTCGCGGGGCTGGTCGGCGGGCTGGGCTTTGCCTGCAGCGCCAACATCGGTCGTGAAGTCGCGGTCTTCGAGCCGACGCACGGTTCGGCCCCGAAATACGAGAAGCTCTCTCCGTCGATCGTGAATCCGATCGCGATGATCCTCTCGGCATGCATGATGCTCGATCACATCGGCGAGGCCGAGAAGGCGGACCGCATTCGCGCCGCGATCGGCGCGGTGATCGCGGAGGGCAAGGTGCGGACCTATGACATGCTCCGCCTGACCGGCGGACCCGATGTTTTCAAGAAAGGCGCGGCCACGACGACTCAGATGACTGATGCGGTCATTTCAGCATTGCGCAGATCGTGACGCTTACGTTCGGGGGCGGCGGGATCGGAAGCTGATCATGCGAGGGGCGTCAATACCGGGCCGGACGTCATGCGACGACATCGAGCAACCATGCGGGGCACGGCCCTCTTTCCGTAGGAAACGAGTAGACTTCTGACCGCTAGGGATCGTCTTTCGGGGAGGTTGATCGTGGGACAGACGCTTATCGAGAAGATCTCCCAGCGTTTCGCCGTGGGGCTGCGTGAGGGGCACATCGTCCATGCCGGCGATTTTCTTTCCATCCAACCGGCGCACATCATGACGCACGACAACACCGCGGCAGTCATTCCCAAGTTCGAAAGCATGGGCGCCGCGCGCCTGTACGATGCCGGTCAGCCGGTGTTCGCACTGGACCACGACATCCAGAACACCACCCCCGAGAATCTCGGCAAGTACGCCAAGATCGAGGCGTTCGCGAAGACACACGACATCGCGTTCTTCCCAGCCGGTCGAGGCATCGGGCATCAAATCATGATCGAAGAGGGGTTCGTCGTTCCCGGCACGTTCGTGGTGGGCTCCGACTCCCATTCCAACATGTACGGTGCGCTGGCGGCGCTCGGCACGCCGGTCGTGAGGACCGACGCGGCGGCGATCTGGGCGACAGGCCGAACGTGGTGGCAAGTGCCGGAAATCGCCCGCGTAAACCTCACCGGTCATCTGCGCCCTGGTGTCAGCGGCAAGGATGTCATCATCGCCTTGTGCGGGGTGTTCAATCAAGATGAAGTATTGAATTGCTGCCTGGAGTTCGCCGGCGCCGGCGTGGCGTCGCTGAGTATTGAAGAACGCATGACGATCGCCAACATGACCACGGAATGGGGGGCACTGGCGGGCGTCTTCCCCTACGACGAGGTCACGCGAGCCTATCTGATGTCGCGGGCCGAGAAGTTCAAGGCCCGCGGCGACGCCCGACCGCGACTGACGGCCGAAGCCGTCGCCCGCATCGAGTCCAAGATGCCTACGGCGGATGCCGACGCCTTCTATGCCATGGAGTTGGACCTCGACCTCTCGGTCGTGCAGCCGCTCGTTGCCGGCCCCAACGAGGTCAAAACGATCACCCCGTTACCCGAGCTCGAAGCGCGGAACGTGCGCATCAACAAGGCGTTCTTGATGAGCTGCGTCAACGGTCGGGTCGGCGACTTCAAGGCGGCGGCCGAGGTCGTGAAGGGCCGGCGCGTGCACGGCGACGTGAAGTTCTACGTCGCGGCCGCGTCAAGTGAGGCGGAAAACGAGGCGAAACGGCTCGGTTACTGGCAAGCCTTGATGGACGCCGGTGCGATCGCCCTGCCGCCCGGATGTGGGGCATGCATCGGACTCGGCGAGGGCGTCCTCGAGGACGACGAAGTCGGCATCTCGGCGACCAACCGGAACTTCAAGGGACGCATGGGTTCCCGCAGCGCCCAGGTCTATCTCGCCAGTCCGGCCGTCGTTGCGGCGTCGGCGCTGGCAGGGAAGATCGCCGGCCTGAAGCCGACGGCCGCCGATACGGTTCCCCTGGAAAAGCGCAGCGCCATTCGAGTTCACGATCGCACAAGCGCCGCGTCCGCCGCGGTGACCATCCTGGACGGTTTTCCGGAAGCGATCGCAGGCGAACTGCTGTACGTTCCCAAGGACAACCTGAACACCGACGGGATTTATGGCAAGGAATTCACCTACCACGAACTCCCAACGGAACAAATGGGCACGAAGGCCATGCTCAACTACGACCCGCGCTTTCAAGCTCTCGCCCGGGATGGTGACATCTTGGTCGGCGGCTACAACTTCGGATCGGGGTCGTCGCGCGAGCAGGCGGCCACCGCCCTGAAATACCGCGGACTCAGCATGATCATAGCCGGGTCCTACTCACAGACCTACAAGCGCAACGCATTTAACAACGGCTACATCGTGATCGAGTGCCCGGCGCTGGTCGAGGATCTGAGACTGGGCTTCGCCAGCGAAAAGGCACTTACGGTCCGCACCGGTCGGCGGGCCCGGGTGGACTTCGGTCAGTCGCGCATAGAATGCGGCGACCGCACCTATAGCTTCAGCCCGCTCGGCGAGGTGGCCCAGGAGCTGATCGTCCAGGGCGGGTTCGAGTCACTGATTCGGAGTCAACTGGCGGCGATGGCGTAAGTAACCCGACGCCCCCGCTTTTTTCAGGAGGATATTTGCTTGCGCGACGCGATCAGGAAGCTGTTTCCGGAGCTGGAGGAGATTCACGACGGCGACCTACGCGAGAAGGTCATCGACGTGTGGGAGGATTCGATCCGCACGGGTGGTTGGACGCCCAAGGAGTTGGAGGACATTCCTTTCACCCTGCTCGCGGGGGATATCGAGATGAAGTTCATCGAGCACGTCCGATCGTGCTGCCGGATGTGCCTGGCGATCGAGAAGGTGCTGACCGACATCTGGGGTCATCGGATGCCGATCCACCATGACCACCTTGTAGCCGGCTCGCTGCTCGCGGATGTCGGCAAGCCGATCGAGTTCGTCAAAAAGAACGGGAAGGTGGCCAAGGGCACGCGCGGCGATCACCTGCGCCATCCCTTCAGCGGCGTGGCGATGTGCTGGAAACACGGGCTCCCGGACGAGGTGATGCACATCGTCGCGACACACTCGAAAGAAGGCGACCACGGGCAGCGCACCACCGAATCGATCATCTTTCATCACGCGGACTTCATCGACTTCGACGTCGCCTGCGGGCTGGGCAAGAAGAAGTAGGAGCACGACATGGCCACGCTGACGGAAACCATCGCCCGGTGGGCGGCCGAACTGAACTACGAGGATCTCACGCCGGAGGCGATCGATGCCGCCAAACGCTTCCTATACGACACGTTGGGCTGCGCCCTGGGCGGCTATCAGATGCACGACGTCCGGATCTTCCTGGAGCACGAGCGGGAGATGGGCGGCGGCGGCCCCTGCACCGTGATCGGCGCCGGTGACAAGCTGAACCCCGTGCAGGCCGCCATGCTCAACGCCCTGATGGTCCGGGCGATGGACTACAACGATATTTACTGGAAGCAGGACCCGTCGCATCCTTCCGACGTGCTGGCGGGACCGCTCGCTCTGGCGCAGCGCGAGGGGCGAAACGGCCAGGAGGTCATCGTAGCCATCATCCTGGCGTACGAGATGGCCATGCGGCTGTGCCACGTCGCGGTTCCCGGCATTCGCGAGCGCGGCTGGCACCACGCGACGCTGATGGGGTACGCGGCGCCGGTCGCGGCCGGCAAGATGCTCGGGCTCGACTGGCAGCAGATGCAGCACGCCATCGGCATCGCGAGCTGCCGGTGCTTCACGCTGGGCTGTGCCGTCGCGGGGAAGCTCACGATGATGAAGAACACCGTCAGCCCTATGGCCACACGTGCCGGCGTCGAGGCGGCGCTGCTCGCCAAGAGAGGCTATACCGGTCCGGAAGGCGCCATCGAAGGCAAGGAGGGCATGGAGCACTGCCTCGGACCGAAGTGGGATTACTCGTGGGTTAACGAGGATCTCGGGAAGCGGTTCATGATCAGCGACTGTGGGATGAAGTCCTACCCGATCGAGGCGCTCATGCACTCGCCCGTCTCGGCGACGCTCCACATCCTCAGGGAGCACGGGCTTAAGGCCGAGGACGTGAAGGAAGTCGTGATCGAGAGTATCGCCCGTGCGGCCGACATTCTCTCCGATCCGGCCAAGTACAATCCGCAGAGCAAACAGTCCGCGGACCACAGCTTGCCTTATTGCATCGCGGCTGCCCTAGCCGAGCGACGCGTGACGCCGCAGGAATTCAGCGAGGAGAAGCTGTGGGACAAGCGGCTTCGTGCGCAGATGGCCAAGGTGAAGGTCGTCGCCAACGATGAGTTCGAGAGGGCATTCCCGGCCAAGCAGTGCGCACGCGTGACCATCGCCACACAGGACGGGCGAAAGCTGACGAAACAGGTGGATGTGCCCAAGGGCGATCCGCGCGATCCGATGACCGAGGAAGACCTTCGCGTGAAATTCGACGCCCTGGCAGAGCCGGTCATGAGCGAATCGCGGCGCCACAAGCTGCACGACGCCGTGTTCGCCCTGGACACGCTGCCGAACCTGGATCGGCTGATGGAGCTTGCCGTGGCTGATCGAACGTAGGGGTGGTCAGCGCAGGATAAGGCGATCCATACCGAGAACGGAGCGATTGAAACGATCATGCCGACTGCAACAAGCGCGCAGCCAAGGAGTGCCGAAGCCGGTCGACGCGGCGGGGATGTGCGCTCCGACTGTTGGGTCAAGGTCACGCCGACCGATTCCGCCGGTGTCGAGCTGACGCTGCACAGCAGGGTCGAGGCGATGTACGGCGACTCGATTCATGCGCTCGTCCGTAATGAGCTCGAAGCGCTCGGTGTCGCCAACGCCAAGGTTGAGATCGAAGACGCGGGCGCGCTCCCTTTCGTCATCCAGGCGCGGGTCGAGGCGGCCGTGCGCCGTCTGGGCATCGATGTGGGCGCCGGTTGCCTGCCGGAGCCCGGACCCGGCATGGACCGGGAGGCGGAGCGCGATCGCTTCCGCCGGTCGCGGCTTTACCTGCCCGGCAATGAGCCGAAGTTCATGCTCAACGCCGGCCTGCACAGACCCGACTGCGTCATTCTCGACCTCGAGGACAGCGTCGCTCCGTCGGAGAAGGATGCCGCTCGGGTGCTCGTGCGAAACGCTCTGCGATGCGTCGACTTTCGCGGGGCGGAGCGCATGGTGCGGATCAACCAGGGCCAGCGCGGGCTGGAGGACTTGGAGCTCGTCGCCTCGCACAACGTCCACGTTGTTCTGATCCCCAAGGTGGAATCACCCGCGCAAGTCCGTCAGGCCGACGAGAAGATTCGGACGCTCCTGGCAGAGGCTAAGATCGAGCGGCCCGTTTACTTGATGCCGATCGTCGAAAGTGCGCTGGGGGCGCTCAGGGCGTACGAGATCGCTACGGCCTCACCCAACATCGTCGCCTTGACGATCGGTCTCGAGGACTACACGGCGGACATCGGTACGGCCCGAACGAACGAGGGACGCGAGAGCTTCTGGGCGCGCAGCCAGGTGGTCAATGCGGCCCGGGCCGCGGGCGTGCAGCCGATTGACAGCGTGTTCTCCGATGTGTCGGACATGGAGGCGCTTCGCGAAAGCGTACTCGAGGCGAAGTCGCTTGGGTTCGACGGCAAGGGCTGCATCCATCCACGGCAGATCGCGGTGATTCACGAAGCCTTTGCGCCGACGGCGGCCGAATTGGAAAAAGCCCAGCGCATCGTCGGAGCGTTCGAGGAGGCCCAGCGAAAGGGTCTGGGTGTGGTTTCGCTCGGAAGTAGGATGATCGACCCGCCGGTCGTAAAACGAGCACAGCGCGTCTTGCGAATGGCCGGCAGGTAGCGCGCTCGGGTACAAACCGTCCGCAAGCTAAGGAGTCTTCCTCAATGGGATCCAGCTCCAGGGAGAACGCCGTCGGACGCGAGGTGCCGACGGAGATCAACGGCCGCCTCGTCACGCCCTACATGGGCGTTGGCGCGTGTCGGCCCCAAGGTCGAAAGGCCGCAGCGCCGATTCGAGCCTGCTTCGATTATCCCGATAGCGGTGACAAGGTCGTCGCTGATCTGAAGACGGCGCTCAAGAACGCCGGGGTCCGCGACGGGATGACCATCTCGACGCACCACCACTTCCGCGACGGGGACAAGGTCGCCAATCCGTTATTTGAGGCCGCGGCCCAACTCGGCGTCAAGGATCTGCGCTGGTTCCCCAGCGCTGCATTCCCTTGCCACGCGCCCATCATCGAGCATCTTGAAAGCGGCGTAGTGCACCACATCGAGGGCAGCATGAACGGCCCCCTCGGCGACTACTGCTCGCGGGGCAGGATGCGCGGGATGAGCGTACTCCGGTCCCATGGCGGTCGTTGGCGAGCCATTCAGGACGGGGACGTACGCATCGATATCGCCGTGATCGCGGCGCCGACGGCCGACCCGTTCGGGAATGCCAACGCCCTGACGGGCCCTTCCGCCTGCGGGTTGCTGGGTTTCGCGCTCGCCGATTCGATCTACGCAGATCATGTGATCGTCGTGACCGACAACCTCATTCCGTTTCCCTGCATTCCCTGGCAGATTCAGGGCAACAACGTGGATCAGGTCGTGGTGATGGGCTCGATCGGCGATCCGGCCAAGATCGTTTCGGGCACCACCGAGCTGACGCGAAGCCCGGACCGGCTGATGATCGCCGAGATGACCGCGCAGTTCATCCGCGACGCGGGGATCATGAAGGACGGCTTCTCGTTCCAAGCCGGCGCCGGCGGGACGGCACTGGCGTTCGCGGTCTTTCTCAAGGAGATGATGAAGCAGGCCGGCGTTCGGGCGCGGTTCATCCGCGGCGGAAGCACCAAGTACCTGGTCGAGATGCTCGAGGAAGGCCTCACCGATTACATCCTCGACGGGCAGACGTTCGATCTGGACGGCGTGCGCTCCATGCGCGAGAACCCGCGTCATCAGGACACGAGCCCCTTCACCAGCTACAACTTCCACGGCAAGGGCAACTTCGCGTCCATGGTGGACGCCGCCATCCTGGGAGCCACCGAGGTGGACGTGAACTTCAATGCCAACGTGGTGACTCACTCGGACGGGCGGCTCCTGCACGGCATCGGCGGATGGCAGAACTGCTTGTTCGGCAAGTGCGTGATTCTTCCGATTCCGGCCGTGCGCGATCGCATTCCGGTCGTCGTGGATCGGGTCACTACGGTCTGCGGGCCGGGCGAGCTCATTGACGTCGTCATCACCGAACGCGGCATCGCCATCAACCCGAGGCGCACCGACTTGCTCGACGCGGTGAAGGGATCGTCGCTTCCCTTTCGTCCGATCGACCAGATCAAGCGCGAGGTGGACGAGTTGTGCGGCGGAGCGCCCGCCCCGCCCAGGCTTGGCGACAAGATCGTCGCCGCCGTCGAATGGGTGGACGGCACGATTATCGACTGCGTACGCCAGGTACTCCCCGCCGACTCAGACCGTAGATGAAGCCCGCAGCGCCGGCGACGAACCCTGTATTAGGCGCGGAGACGTTGGTCTGACCGCCGCCATTGTCTCCCCACGCGACGATAGACCCGTCGGCCTTCAGACCCGGACTGTCGCTCGCGCCCTCACCCTTATCCACAACTTTGTTCCCTGATGATTTCCTGATGAATGTTGAATCCTTCGACAGGCATCATGATCTTCATCCCGCCGACGCGCTGGCCCTGTGACACACCTGGGTTCGGTTTCGGAAATGTCCCCGGGCCGACTACGGGGTTTCAAACAAGGGTCGTTGCGTTCGCCTGTTGGTGAGCGACTGCGTATAATAGACGACGTTCGCGGCGGCAGGGCCGATAAGCGGGGATTCGAGTCCGGCACGAAGCCCGCGGACCTCCGGCTGTCGGCGGATGGGGGGTGACATGCAGTCTCGTCTGTTCTTGTTCGTTGCGCTGTCGACGGGTGCCGGAGTTCCGGCGGCGATGGCGGAGCCCCCCCCGACAGCGGGCGTCCCCGTCGAGGCGGTCGCCGGCGGCGGACCGTCCAAGCTGCACCCGGCACTCCTCCGGCAGTTCGCAGGCCGCGCGGCTGATCACCAGGTCAAGGCGTGGGTCTTTTTTGAAGACACGAAAGGCTTCGCCACGGACGTGCAGCGAAACGTCGCTCTGCGTGATCTTCGCTCCACGTATCACCCGCGTTCGGCTCAGCGGCGTCGCCTGCGGCGTACCGACCCCGGACTCTTCGATGTCCGCGATCTGCCCGTGCCGACGCGATACGTGGAGGCCGTCCGTGCGCTGGGCGTCCGCGTCGGCGTGGTGAGCCGGTGGGTCAATGCGGCGAGTATCTGGGGCACGCAACGGCAACTCACGGAGATTGCGCGATTACCCTTCGTCAAAGAGCTTCAGCCGGTTCGCCGGGGACGTAAGCCCGATCCGGTAAACATTCACGACACGGGAGGCGTCGCGGCCGCGACGGAGTCGTGGTACGGCGAATCATACGACCAGTTGCACCAGATCAATCTGGACGCCCTTCACGACGCGGGCTTCACCGGCGCAGGCGTTATCGTCGGCATCCTGGACACGGGCTTTCAACGGACGCACTACGCCTTCAATCAGCCGGGACATGTGCTTACGGTGGTTGCCGAGCACGATTTCGTCGACGGTGACGACAACACCGCGATCGAACCGGGAGACCCGCCCGGCCAGCACAATCACGGCACGTTGATTCTCGGCGCCCTGGGCGCCTACCTGCCGAATACGCTCGTGGGCGGCGCCTACAATGCGTCGTTCGTCCTGTGTAAGACGGAGGACAACACGTCGGAGACTCCCGTCGAGGAGGACAATTACGTCGCCGGGCTGGAGTTCATTGAGGCCAACGGCGGGGACATGGCCACCGCGTCCCTGGGCTATATCGACTGGTACACGCAGGCGGACCTGGATGGACTAACGGCCGTCACGACTATCGCGGTCAATGCGGCCACCGCCAACGGCGTGCACTGCTGCAACGCCGCCGGCAACGGGAATCACGACGCCGATCCCCTCACCTCGCACTTAATCGCACCCGCCGACGCCCTCAAAGTGCTGACCTGCGGCGCCGTGGACAGCGCGGATTTGATCGCGTCGTTCAGCTCCGACGGTCCCAGCGCCGACGGCCGGGTGAAGCCCGAAGTGCTGGCCCGGGGAGTCGACACCCGCACCGTCTCGCCCTCGAGCGTCCCCACAGACGTCACAGTGGGAGCGAACGGGACGTCGTTGTCCACGCCGCTCGTCGCCTCCGCGGTCGCCTGTCTGATTGAGGCGCACCCGGACTGGACGGTCGATCAGATGCGCCGGTATCTGCTCTACACGGCCAAGGATTACGTAGCCAACCACACGTACGATCCCACGTACGTCCGCGGATATGGCATCATCGATGCACTGGCCGCTTCCGCCGGGGACTGCAACGCGAACCTCGTTCCCGATGCCACCGACATCGCCAACGCTACCAGCGAGGATTGCAACACGAACGGCATTCCCGATGAATGCGACATCGCCGACGGGCGAAGTCTGGATACTAACGCCGACGGAATCCCGGACGAGTGCCCTCCACCGCCTATACCGACCATGTCGACGTGGGGCATGTTCGCTGCGGCGCTGGCCCTGCTTGGCGCGGGGACGATCGTCCTTCACCGCCGCGGGGCGAAGTGTTCCACAACGGTCCCTTCCCGATAGGCAGCCCGCGGTGGAATCGATCCGGCTCCAGGGATCGGAAGGCGCAAAGGGGTGTTAATCGCCCCCGGAGTCGCGCAAGCAGGTAGATCAAAAAGGTCGGCGTCACCGGATAGTAGTTTCCACTCGGTCACGGGGTCGTTTCGCCGGTCAGCTCTGACGCCCGCGTGAACACCACCAGTTCATCCTCCGCGTCCTCATGGAAGCGTTGCAGCCGGAGCACCTCGCGACAGTTCACTTCCGTCCGGCGTGACAACAGGTCGTACTGCCCGGCTGAGACGACGAAGTAGGACGGCGGATCGTCTTTCAATCGTTCCTGCACGCGGCGCGCGATCTCCGCATACACGCTCTCGGAGACCTCGCGACGGTCTTCTCGCAAGCCGGCCATGTCGATCTCGTTGATGAGCCGGGGGATCTTGAGGTCATGATAGAATTGGATGGAGAAGCTCGGCTGGCCGTCCACCCAGTAGATCGCATCGTCGGCTCCGATCTCGTGTTCGCGGAACGCCGCGGCGAGGGCGTCGGCCTCGGCGTTCAACCCGGCGCACTTCCCCAGCGCCGGCCAAATCACCAACGCCGCGATCGGCACTCCCAGATTGAGCAACGCGAACGATGAAAGCCGTCGGTCCCGCGCATACGCCCAACAGGCCGCCGTCCACACCAGGAAGACCGCGACAACCGCAATCGAATAGGGCACGAAAAGTCCAGCGTACTTTTGCTGAACCACCACGCCTCCCGCAATCCCCCCAACTGCGAGCAGCGCGGGCAAGACTCGACACGTGATCCGAGCGCCGCGCCCCGCAGTGGAAATGACGCCGAAGAACAGTCGGTCGATCACCGGCGCAAGCAGCAAACAGTACGCGGGAATGACGGACAGCAGGTAGTGAGGCCGCTTGAACGCCGACGCACTCAAAAACGACGTCCCCACGAGCGCCCAAGTGAAGGCATAGGCCAGCCCTCGGCGCTGGGCGGCGTAGCGCGGCAGGAACGGAGCCAGAACCGCCTCCGGGATCGACAACATGAACGGCAGCGTCAAACCGAAAATGAAGGGCACGTAATACCAAAGCGGCCAGGTCTTGTCGCTTAGTTCTCCTGTGAAGCGACTCAGGTATTCGATCCGCCACAGCTCGAGTGCATTGTCGACCTGGGTGAAGACGTACGCCGGCCATGCGCCGCCGACGATGAGGAAGACAACGATCCCCGGCAAGAGCCACAGCGTCCGTAGACCCGCGATCTGACCGCCCAACGCATGGAATAGCCGCCCCGTGAATCCTCCGGGCGCGTGCTGTCCGCCGGTCCCCAGAGCCAGAAGGGGCGCGGTCACGAACCAATAGGCGAACAGCGACAGGCCGACCGTTGCTAAAGGAAGCGGCGCTTTCGCCATCATCGCCAGGGCGAACGCGACGTAGAACGCGGCCATTGACCGTCGGCTCTGCTCCCACATCGCCCCGCGCCAGAAGCATGCGAACGCGAGGGCGGTAAAGAACGTCAGCATCATGTCCACCTGGGCATTTCGTGAATAGATGACCGTAGCCGCACAACCCGCGCAGATGAACCCGCCGATCAGGCCCGCCCGCCCCCCGTAGAGCATGGAACCCAGCCAAACGACGACCAGAACAGTGCCGATCCCCGCCAAAGCCGACGGAAGGCGTGCCGAGAAGGGCGTGACCGGGGGCGACCCTTGCGGACTTCCTACGACGGACGATGCGGCGCTTATCGCCCAGATTCCCAGGGGCGTCTTGCGGATGCGCGGCGTATCGTCGACGTAGGGAATCAACCAGTGCCCGGTTTGAAGCGCGTGGCGAGCCGCCAGCGCGTTGATGCACTCGTGGTCCCCCATCGGCGGACCTTCATGCAGCCCCACGAAACACGTTAGCACCGACACCGCGATCAGCGCGACGAGGGCGAACAGGCGATGGTCGCGCGAAGAGAACTCGCTCGGTACATGGTTGTCGGCTGAAGAACCGCCCGCAGGCCTCACGGCGTCATTCATCAACAGTGCCTACAATGGCGGTACCCCCCTGACAGGGGGTCCACCGCGAGGAATCGTACCACGCCGAATCATGCTACTCATGCCCGTCATGCCGGTGGACATTTCGTACGTGGTAGATGGGCTGCCCGCGGATGTCGTGGTACATGCGCACGAGCAACTCGGACACGATGCCGAAAAGGACGCACTGCACGGTGAAAAACACCAACAGGGCGCTTAACGACACGAGGATATTGCGGTTGAGGTTGAGTCCGCCGGGCTGACCGAAGCGTCCGAACTTCTGTCCGACGGCCACGGCAAACAGGGCGAGGGCGAGAAGGAACGTCCAGAGGCCCAGCTTGCCGAAGAAATAGAGCGGTTTGGTCATGTAGGTGCCGAGGAACTTCACAGTCACCAGATCGAGCACGACGCGCATCGTCCGCCGCAGTCCATACTTTGTGCTCCCGTGCACGCGCGGGCGATGATGAACGACCATCTCCGTGATTTTCGCCCCGTGCCAAGCGGCCAGTGCGGGTAGGAAGCGGTGCAGTTCGCTGGACAAGCTGACGCCTTCGAGGACCTCACGCCGGTAGGCCTTTAGCGTGCAGCCGAAGTCGTGCAGGGGTACGCGGGTGATGCGTCGGATGATGGCGTTGGCCGTCTGTGATGGCACGCGGCGAGTGAGCCACTTGTCCTGACGCTCCTTCCGCCACCCGCTGACGATATCGAAGGCGGGCGGCCCTTCGAGCTTGGCGAGCATCGCGGGGATGTCGTGCGGGTCGTTTTGCAGGTCTCCGTCGAGGAGCACGATGATCCGCCCGCAACTGTTTTCAATGCCCGCGGCCAGCGCCGCGGTCTGCCCGAAGTTGCGGCGGAGTTCGACGACGGACGCCCGCCGGTTGTCCTCGATGAGCGCGATCAGACGCGGCAGTGTACGGTCCGCGATGCCGTCGTCCACGAAGACCATCTCGTAGTCGAGCCCCGAGGCGTCGAGGACTTCGGTCGGCTCGGTGAACAGCGGGGCGACGTTCTCCTCCTCGTTGAAAATGGGGACGATGACGGACAGGGCGCACGTCCGCTGCCGCGCCTTCACTGCCCGTTCCGTATGGGTAGTTCGCTTGGCGGGTGCGGCAGATGTCGGCATTTCCGTGCGCCCTTACGGTTCCTGACCACGCGCAGGTCGGTAGCTTCCCTTAACTGCGGGTCGCGGGCAAGTCGGGGCGGGACGCGACCCTGCGGACCAGGGGCACACCTCCGTACAAGAGGCCCGCCAGCATCACTTCGCCCGCGGTCCACACCGTCCGCAGGATCAACGAGGCGACGACGGCCGTCGGAGCGCCCAGTCGGGGCGCCAGTAGTGTACAAGGATTAGTTCCCGCACGCCCAATCCGGCGGGCATGAACACGGCCACGAAACCCAACGAGGAGGCCAACGCCGAAGCGCCGGTCATCAGCGCCAAGTCGTTGGCACCGACATCGGCGACGCCCATGCCCCGCACCGCGGCCAACAGGCTGAGGCCGTTGAGCAGCCACCCGCCCAACAACCAGGCGGGCCCGCGCGCGAACGGAAAACCAGGGAGCCGGGCTGCCGCCGGGACCGTGCGCCCTCGGAAGGGCCGCAACGCAAGCCCGACGAGTCTGCCGAAAAAGGCGGGGTGCAACACGATGAGCATGGCGGCGCCGGCCCCGCCGCCGGCGATCACTATGGCGTAGGGCTTCGGCTGAACGAGCACCATGCACGCGCACCCGATCAACGCCCCGAATCCCATGCCGGCCAAGGTTTCATAGAAGATCGTGAACGCGATGTGCAGACGGCTCGTCCCGTTGGCGGGTGCGAGGGTCGTGCGCAGGACGACGACCAGGGCCTTGCCCGGCACGTATTTCCCCAGCGTCCCGATCGCGTAGGCGCGTAGAAGCGATTCCCTCCCCGCTCGCACCCCGAGCTGCCGCAACAAACAAACCCAGAAGAAACCAAAACAGACTTGAGCGAAGGCGCTCGTGACCAGACAAAGGCTCATCCAGCCGTCATGAAGGCGAAGGTCGGCGAGCGATGGCCTGTTCTCCGACCATTCACCGTACAGCTTCCACAAATGTCGCCCGACGGCGAACAGCACGACGAGCACGGCTGCGAGGACCCATTTCCTTGCCCCTTTTGAGGCTCCCAAGGACACCTCCTCCGAAACGCGCCCCGATGGGGCGACTGCCGTGATGCCGAAGGAAGACCCCGTTGCTCACGCTCGATGATCGTACGCGAGTTCGCACCGCCCCTCAACCTGCGGCGGGATGTCCGCCGCTCGCCCACCCTCGCTTCCGCTCGAGACGTTGCGATCTCAACACCGTCCGACGGCTGCGGATCGAATCCGATGGGCCGCGTGCCCCGCCTTGCGAAGCCATTGACGGTCGTCCTGCGGCTCATCGCTCGATCGCCACCGCGGGATGAGGACACTTGCTGAGCTTCTTGATCGGCGTCCGTCCGGCACGCACATGCCGAGCGTCATCATTCGTCGTCTGCTTCCCGGCCCACGCCGCCGACGGTTGGCAGCGCGTCGTCCCTACCGCTGGAGAAACGACGACGAGCGCATTCTGCATGGAGAGGAGTACCCATGCCGCCAACATCACGCGTGCGTCGTCGAAGGAACTCTGTTGAATCGTCGTCGTCGGCCTTGTACCGACGGTCAAGCTGGAGGCCGGCCCGGTCTGGGGTGATGCTCCTAGCGGCAGAGGTAGTAATCGGGGCCGTCGCCCTAACCTTCTTCCCGAAACAGCAGATGGCCCAGGCCATTGCTTGCAACACGTGCAACCCTCATCCGTCAGGGTACCGCCTCCACCCACCTCGGTTCCATTCCGCCCGCTGCCAGCACAACCCGGAGCCAGAAAATGGGACGCGATTCGATTTGACGGCCGGATTGGCGGGGGCGATTTCAAACCATGCCGCGAGGACGGAGGCACGTTCCCGGCGGTCTGATGTGAAAACGCGCTACAATGAACAGCCCGGTTACGCCGAACCGGCGGAGGAGTCTTTGCGGCACAGCACGCCGACATCGTTGCTCAGGCGTTGAACGGTGCTGTCGAGCACCTGCTCGCTTTCGTAGGTGCTTTGCTGAAGCGCGCCGCGCACCGATTGGACCTTGTCCAGCCGCATCTCGGGCAACTCACGAAGCCGCTGCTTCCAATGCTCTAACGCTGGGCCGATCGAATCCACTCTCTTCCTGCGCTCCGTCACGCGTACTGCGTGGGACATGTCGGTGACCCTCGCGGTCGTCCGGAATCCTCGTAAGCCCCGACCGAGGCCGTGACTGCCTCTCGCCGTCCGCCGAGTGCTATCGACAGGCGAAGGGTCCGAGTTTAATTCCGCCCGATATTCGTGGGCCTGGACGGCGGGGGGGGTGGTAAGTCGTGCGGAGTAGAACGTGAAAGACGAAACCGGCGCCCCCCCAGTCCTCGCCGGAGCGGGCCGTCGAGGGCAGTCTCGCCGCTTCCTCCTCGGTCGCTGTCAAGTCGACCCGGGTCTGCGCGTTGTGCGCAGAATGTGGAAACGATGTAAGTGCTGTTAGTACAAGGCGTTACGCGCGTTTCCGCCGCGGCCGCGCGCGACAGTCCGGCGGGCAATGCCGCCGAGCGAAAGGCACACAACCAGCGCAGCGCCGAATGTGGCCACCAGCGTCGAACCGCTGGGCAAATCCGCGAGGGCGGAAATGGCCAGACCGATCACAATGACCACGGTCGAAATCAACCACGCAAGGAGCATCCGGGATTTGAAGCCGTCCACGAAGGCGGCGGCACAGGCGGCGGGAATGATGAGCAAACTGAACACGACCAGCACGCCGCCGATGGCCACGGATCGTGTGACCATCAGGGCGAACATGGCATAGAACAAACAATCCCACAGTCGAACGCGCATGCCGCTTGCCTCGGCGTCCTCTTCGGAAATCGAAATGGCTAGGAATGGGCGGAAGAGAAACACGTGCAAAAGCCCCAGCACCGCATACAACGCGGCGGTATGCAGTACCTCGTCGCGATCCACGAAAAGCAATTTTCCGGTGAGCATCTCCTTCATCTGCTCGTGGCCGTGAGGCGATTTGCTCAGCAGCAACACGGTTGCGGCCGCAGCGACGACATAGACCACGCCGATGATCGCTTCGTGAGGAATGCGTTGGCCGGGCAATCGTCCATAAGCCAAGAGAACGGCGCCGAACAAGGCGAATGCCGTCGGCCAAAAGGCGAGAAAAGTGTGTGCAGGGTGCTCCTCCTCGTCATCATCGGGAGCACTCGTCTGAGTCCGCCCGGTCTGGTGGATGACTTGGTCCAGTTCGTCCCCCGCGTCGTCATCGGAATGCGTCGTCACGGTCGCCCCGACGACGGGCATGGGACGCGCCTCGATGTGCGGTGCATGGGCAGCGAAAAACAAGGCCACGACGGCCCCCAGTGCGGCCATCTGCGCCAGGGCGAGATCCACAAAGATGACGCCTCGCCGGAGCACGTGCAGTCCGGCGTAGGCGTGCAGCAAACCGATCGTCACACACGCCGCCAGCGGCCAGAGAAGCAGCCTCAAAACGCCGACAAAGTGTTCCACGGCCTCACTCCTAATTCGTCGACGACGCCGAGCACGCCGAGACGCATCGCTTCACGATCAAGTCCATAAGGGAAATGTAGTCCGTCGCTTCGGTCTGGCCGCCGACCGAATTCGCCACATCCACAACCGCGATTCCCGTCTTCGCCGCCAGCCAGTCCGGCGCATGACGACTGTAGAACGGCTCCATCAGAAGGAACCGCACTTTGTCGCTCGCTATTTTGTCCACAAGGTCAGATAAGTGCGCGGGACTCGGTTCAATGCCCGGTTTAGGTTCCAGTTCCGCCACAACATCCAGACCGAACCGATTGGCGAAGTAACTCCAGCTTCGATGGTAAGTCAGAATCTTCACGCCGCGAAACGGGCGCATGGTCCCGAACCATCCGCCGAGAACCGGATCACCCCCATGTTCTTTCACGAAATCATCGAGCTGCCCCTTCAGCAGCAGCGCCCAGAGCTTGGCCCCGGCTTGGTCTGCTGAGCCGGTCGCCGTCGCCGCAGCCGCCATGAGCGTTGACCCGAACATGCCGCCATCCAGGCGAGCGAGAAAGGCTTTGAGGCGCTCATTGAAGTAGGCCTCGTCGTCGGGCCGCAGTTTGGTCAATCGTGCCGCGACATTTTTCGCCGCGATGCGCACGTTCAGCGGATCCAGCCAGTAATGTGGGTTGCCCTGCGGATGAACGTCCCCCATCGAGCGATCGATCTTGCCGGTGGGAACTTCCAGACGGATCACACCCTCCGACGCGTCGAGATGCCCTGGTGAGCCAATGCGGATTCTGGTGTTCCGCGATCCGTCAATGACGAGGTTTTCATACCCGATCTCCAACTCCATTCCGATGCGAACCCAGAGCCGGGCGTCTCGTGCCAGGACCATGCAACTGGGTTTGGCGTCAATGAAGTGCGGGTCCTCCCGGCCCGTGCCCAGTGATGAAACCTCAACCTTGTCGCCGCCGACGGCTTCCACGACGGATCGAAGATCGCTCGTCGTCGTGACCACTTTCAGTTTACCGTCAGCATTGACTGTCGCACCGCGTAAGCCGACCGACGCGGCGAACACCGCCAGCATTCTGACACAGTGATTGTTTGACACTTTCGTCTCCCCTAGAACTTATGCGCCGGATGGGCGCCCAGCGTCCAGTTTAATTGCAGCATGACCTGCTGATCGTCCGAATTCCCATCTTCCTCGAAGTTGCGGTCTGTGTAGATGTACCCCAATCGCCAGAACAGAAACTCCGATTGGAGGAAAGTCAGATAGGTCGAATACCCCCGTTCGTGCTGCGACGACCGGTTCGGGAGCTCCGTGTTGTCATATCGGAGCCCGAGTTTCCATCGCCGCGCGAACTGGTATTCCGCCGCGGAGTACATACCCCACGCCGTTTCGCCTCCGTCCCAGGTCTCGGTATGGGACGCATAGGCCTCGCTCTGCCACAGAAAAGAGCGGTACAGACCCTGACCCTTGGGTTTCCAGTGATAGGTCAGATCGACGCCGCCTACGGTGGCGCGGTGTCCGCCGTGACCGCCGTCATTCGGCGCCGTGGCGATGCTTGTCCCCAAATCCACTGTGGAGGCCGGCGAGAGGTCGCGCGACGTCTTGAAGCGCAACAGATGCGTGAAATCGTCGCCTTCCTGGCCGGCGAAAATGGTATCGTTATCATTGTTGAACAGTTCGTAGGTGAGACCCATGTACTGATTCCATGGATTAGGAATCAGCCAGCTCAGTTCGGCCCCCGTGCCGAACAGTCCCTCATCCCCGAAATACCGTCGAATGACGAACGGATAGTCAATCCAAGGTACGGCGTGCAGGTGAATGGGATTGGCGCGGCCGAATTCCGCGCGGAATTTCCCGGCCCGCGCCTGGAGGTTGTAGGGAAGTTGAAGGAACGTCAAATAGGCCTCCTCCAGATGGACGTGCCAATCACCCTCGTGACGGTGGAGACCGACGAACACATCGGCGCGGGTGTAGGGATCGACCGCGCCCGAAAACCCGATTTCCAGTTCTCGGAATAGAAACTCATCGTCAACCTTGCCTCCCTCGCGGTTGGAATAGGCGGCCACGAAGTCCCCATTAAGGCTGATGTCGGGATTAAAGGACTGACCGGCGCCCCCGATCGAACCCAGTGTGAACGCCGACTTCGCCTCGGGGGATGGTTTCGTCTGCGGTGTGCCGGTCGCGAGCAGGGCTTCGAGTTCCTGCTCGGCCCCGCCCGTCAGCTCTGCGGCAGGCGCCAAGTGATCGGCCTGCGTGGTCTCCACTTTCTGGAGCCGCTCCTCCAGCTCGTTGATCCTCCGTTGATCGGATTCGTGTCGGGTCTCGAGGGTCTCGACCCGCTCCTTCAAATGACGAAGCTCATTCAAGAGTTCCTTCGTCGAAGGCTCAGATTCCTGCCCCTTGGCCGTCGCCGCGGCAGCCACGCACGCGGCCAGCGCGCAGCGCAGCGCTTTTTGTTTCATTGCAGTACCTCCCACGCTATTCAGCGAAGTCGTTCCGGCGGCCGAAACCGCCCTGCGCCACACAACCGTGATTGGGAAAAGTCGTGAGCTAGGACACGGTTGCAGCCGGCGGGCCGCGGATCAGGTGGGAGCCGAGGCCGACGCCGACGAGCGGCGCGATGGACGGCAACGTTGCGTCACCGACCTTGACTTCGTGAACGCGGGTCAACGATGCAACGGACGCCGCGGTGTGCGCCGTGAAAACGGACTGACAAACGACGCAATGATCGGCGTCGTGCGATCCGTGGTGATGATGCCGTGGATTGCCGCAGGGAGAGGACTCGCACGGGGACCAGAGCGAGTTGTGCGCCGCGGAGGCGCCCCGGCATCCGCCCTCGCAGTCGTCGGGGGTCCGGGAGGCCGAGTGGACGACCGGCGTCAGAATGTGAACCAGGTAGGTGACAAGAATCAGTGCTTGCCGCCAGGGCTGGGATCGTCCGGCGGGCGCGCCTCCGTTGGATGGTGCGAGCTTGGTCGCCATGAGTAACCGCCGCTGCTCAAGTACCCGAAGCTCGTCACCCCGGGGCGGAGTGCGGACGAGAACCGGGACCGTCACGTACCCGGCCCCGGCCGCCCGGAGCATACCACAACCTCGCATCTGGTCAAACAGCGGACGTGGGGGTCATGCTACAATGATTCCGTCATGGAACCCGTCCTACCAGACGGAAGGGAATGGCTCGCGTCAATCTGCCAACCGCGAAAAAGATGGGCGAAAACGACCCGGGCGCGTCACGGGCCGCGGAAGGTGCGCTGAAATACGGCGAAATCCCGCAGATCAACCCGTGCATCGCCGCTGAAGTCAGCACAATGGCAGGCACCGGATACGAACGAACTCGGGCCGGTTTGACAATCCGTGTATCGGCGAGTTTCTGCCGTGGTGACGTAGGGTTCTCGTCCACATGGATCGACCGCTAGACCCCCGGGTTCGTTAAAACCGACCGTCACGACATCTTCGGCGACCGAGCCGTCCAAGTTGGCGCGTTGGATTTTCCTAGGAACCCGGCTAATCCAATAAATGTGTCCGGCCACGAGATCGAGAGCAAAGTCCGTCAGTTCGGTGGCCCCTGTCATGACGACGGTTTCGATGTCTCCGCCCTCGAGCGATGTGCGGAAAATCGTGCCGCTGGCGACATTCATCCAATAGATCAGATGGCCTGCCGGGTCGATTGCGATGGCGGACGCGCCCGGCGCGTTCGGCACGACGTCTTCGATTGAACCGCCATCGATGCTTGCTCGTCGAATGATCCCGGCATCCGACCAGTAGATCATCCCGTTGCCGACATCCAAGGCGATCGAGCCCGGGAATGTGAGACCGCTTGCGATAACATCCTCCGCGACTCGCGGCTCATCCATACTTGCTCGGCGAATCCGACCCTGCTCCGGGTTTGTCCAATAGACCATGCGCAGCGACGGATCCAGCGCGATGTCGCCCGTTCTCCAGCCGCTGACGAGGAGTACTTCGATGTCCGACCCGTCGCCGTTGGCCCGGAGAATCTTTGAAGTTCCCCAGTCGCCCCAATATATCCTGCCATCCTCGGGGTTTTGCACGATGCGCCCCGGCAGAAAAACGCGATGCTTGACGAGCTGGCGGTGCTCGGTACCATCGACGCGTGCGCGATCGATGCTATCGTAAAACTCATTCGTCCAGTACATCTCGCCGTTGATGATGTCGAGCGCAATTCCCCACGGGTCAGGGAATGGCCCCGACGGCAGGTCTTCTATGCCTGTTCCGTCGAGATTGGCACGCTGAATTCGATCGGTGGACGGATCAGTCCAGTAGACCTTCTCGGCCTTCGAATCTACGGCGATACCCGACGGTAATTCCGACCTGCCAAGCACGATGACTGTCTGCACGTCCGACCCGTCCTTATCCGCACGACGAATCCAATGTTGCCCCCAGTCGGTCCAGTACAATTGATGGCTTGCACGGTCCAGCGCAATCCCTACCGGATACTCAATCGCAGTCGTCACAAGGTCCTCGGCATTCGACCCATCGAGGTCGGCACGACGAATCTTGCCCGGTGTGTCCTGGGTCCAGTACATCTTGCCCTCGGGACCATCGATGGAAAGTCCGTGCGCGTATCCCTGAACGACCACAAGGTCCTCCGGTTGGGAGCCGTCCAGATTCGCTCGTCGGATTGGTCGCGCGTAGGAGCCGGAGTCCGTCCAGTACATTTTTCCGGCAACTTCGTCGACGGCGATGCCTTCGGGGAACAACATCCCCACGATCAGCAACTCCTCGACTTGCGATCCGTCGAGGTTCGCACCTCGAATCCTTCGCTGCGCCCAGTCGGTCCAATACATTTTCCTGCGTGTGAGATCCAGGGCGATTGCCCGGGGGCGCCCGCGCGAAACGACAGTCTCTCGATCGGAGCCGTCGAGATTGGCGCGTAGGATTCCGCTGATATAGGTAAGGGGTTGATTCGTCCAGTAGACCTTCTGGGCGAGCGCGCTTGAAGTGGTAAGCGGTGATACGAGTCCTATCGTCGAACATGTCAAAAGGCAGCCGCAACGGGGCATGGTTCCTCCTTATGTCCCGCCGCCGTCAGGCGGGAGGGAAAGATTCACGGGAGTATAGCTCTCGGATGCCGCCATTTCAACCCCACGTCGGTGCCGAGAAAGCCGGTCACGGGTTTTGACGGGGGTCGGCTAGCGGACGCCGCCGGGTGGCGATATGCTAACGCCTTCCTGGCGACGAATGGAAACCAGAAGTATCGCCCTTGGAGGAACCAACGATGACGACGGGCACGAGTCTTTGGATCAGACGAACCTTAACCATCGGTACTTTCCTAAGCGCCTTCGCCTTCCAAGCAGCACAGGCGGGGATCGGCATCGAGCCGTACATCAAGATACGTTGGCCGTTCAATGGCGACCTCGCCCCCGACGGGACGCTGTATTTTGTCTATGACCCCGACGGCATCCGACAGCTTCATAAAGTGCCGCCCGGCGGCACGCAGAAGGACGCCGTCAAGCTCACGACTTTCCCCGACGGCATCGGCGGGTACGCCCTGAGCGACGACGGCAAGTGGATCGCTGTGGTTTGCGCCGTAGGCGGCAGCGAACAGAACGATCTCCACCTGCTCGACACGGCCTCCGGCAAGATCGAACCGTTGTTCGTGGACCCCAAAGACGTGGTCGAGGCCCCGCTGTGGCGGCGGGATTCCAAGGCCTTCGCCTACCGCTCCAACGAAACCTCGTCGTCGGACTTCCACGTCTACGTCTACGACCTGGAGACGAAGAAGTCGAGAAAAGTGTATGAGGCCGCCGGCGATCACCGCCCCGTCGATTTCAACCGCGATGGGACGAAGCTGGTGGTGATGAAATACACTTCCGCGTCGTACTCGCAATTGTTTGAGGTGACCCTCGCTACGGGAGAGACGCGCGAGGTCACGCCCAAGGGCGAAGAGTGGTCCTTCGAACCCGTCGGGTACGACACGGCCGATCACAACTTCATCGTCAACACTGACTACAAGAGCGATCTGAAGAACATCCACACGATCGACTTGCAGACCGGGGCGCTCAAACCGGTATTGACCGACTTGGGCGGGCGGGAGATCGACTCCGGGACGCTCAACGAGGATCGCCAAGTCCTCGCCGTGATCGTCAACGAGGACGGCTACGCGACACTGCACCTGCGGCGGACGGCGGATTTTACGCCCGTTCAAGGCCCCGCGCTCGCCAAGGGCATCGTGGGCAACGTCAACTTCCGCGGCAAGTACATGCTGTACGCGCTGGACAACGCCAACACACCGGGTCTGATTTACAAATGGGACCTCAACAAGCCCGCCGACCCGGGCGTCGCTTTGACCACGGCCGACACACAAGGCATTGACGTCAAGAAGTTCCGTCTGCCGGAGTTGATTCACTATCCGTCGTTTGACGGCATGAAAATCCCCGCGTTCCTCTACTTGCCCAACGACTATCAGAAAGGGAAGAAGGTTCCATTCATCGTCCAGTATCACGGCGGACCGGAGGGGCAGTTCCGTCCCTCGTTTATCCGCGCCTTCCAGTATTTCACCTCCCAGGGCTACGGAGTGATCGCGCCGAACGTTCGCGGATCAAGCGGATACGGCAAGGCCTTCATCGAGGCCGACAACTACAAGGACCGGATGAAGAGCGTCAAGGACGGCATCTGGGCGGCGAAGTACGTCATCGACCAGGGCTACACGGATAAGAAAATGGTGGCCGCGTGGGGCGGAAGCTACGGCGGGTTTATGACCATGGCCGCGATCACCGAAGCGCCGGAGCTTTTCGGCGCGGCCTGCGACGTGGTGGGCATCGTCAACTTCCAGACGTTTCTAGAGAAGACCAAGGACTATCGCCGCAAGCTGCGCGAGGCCGAGTACGGACCGCTTTCCGATCCGGAGTTTCTGAAATCCATTTCGCCGATTTACAGGGTAGACAAGATCGACATGCCGCTGATGATCGCCCACGGCCTGAACGACCCCCGCGTGCCGGTCGGTGAGGCCATGCAGATCGCCGTCGCCCTCAAGAAACGCGGCACGGAGGTTGCGGAACTCTACTTCCCCGATGAAGGCCACGGATTCGCCAAAGAGGAGAACCGGCTGCTCTATTACAAGGAACTGGCCAAGTTCTTCGAGAAGCACCTAAAGAAAGGGTAGAGCTGCCGCGGACCCCCGACCCGTGTTCCACACCGTCGCCACCTAACTCAAACTGGCCGGCGGGTGGCTCAGGTCCTTTGGACCTGGGGGAGACGATGATATACGCTCAGTGTCGTGCTCTCGATCATCGCCTCCCCCACCTCCGAAGGAGGTGGGCCACCCGGCCCGGCCATCGCCTTCTCATTGGGAATCATTACGAGGGGGTTTTGACCTCGGCGCGGTCCGGGACAGTCCGAACCGCTGTATCAGATCTTCGAAGTGTCGCGCTCGTTCTTCGGGCGAGCGTGCCTGGTCGGCCTCAAACGCCTCCTTGCGCCAACGCCGCACCTCTTCGAGCATTTTGCTTTCACGGGAAGTCGGTTTCGTCGTCATACAGCACCTCGGCCGGGCTGACGATCCGGAGCGGTTTGTAATGCCCCTCCAGAACGGCCACGGCATTGAAGCGATCGGCTCGCCGAACACCGGCAATGTGTCGAAAATTCCACGACACAAGCACATCAAGCTCATGGTCGAACGCGACGGCAACATGGCGTGCGTCCTCGGGCTTGCCCGCAGGAACGACGTGCTCGCGCAAGAACGCGCCCGCCAGCTTTTCCGCCTCCGCCGAAACGTCCAACACCGCCGGAGCGACTCGCCGCACGAGCCCTGTTAATCGCTGACGAAGTTGGGGCTCGGCTCGATCGAGTTCATCAAGAACCACCCGCGAAACAAACGGCGTCAGTGCGCCCGCCTGACAACGGTCAAAGAACAGAAGCGTGTCGGCGCGGTAGTCCGGGGCGTCCTCCGCGAAAGCGAAGCTCCAGACGCTGGTCTCCACGTAAACCGTTAGCAATGCCATATCCCTATCATACCTCTCGACGGCCTCGCGGTCATCGGGGTGCTTTGCGATGGACCCCGTCCGATAGACCGCGCTTGCGGCTCAAGGAACGCGGCGCGGAGGTTGCCGGACTCTACTTCCCCGACGAAGGCCACGGATTCGCCAAAGAGGAGAACCGGCTGCTCTATTACAAGGAGCTGGCCAAGTTCTTCGAGAAGCATCTGAAGAAACCGGGCACGTTGAATCAACCGGGTTAACGGCCCGACGCCCGCTCGAAGAGCATCATCTTGACATTCTGGGCGACGAAGTCGGAGTGGAAGCGCCATCCGTCCGCCGCCATCTTGTTCAGATGCTCTTCGACCTCCTTCACGTAGCTTTCGTCCGGCCCGGTGTGGTCGGGCAAATGCGTGACGCGATAGAGCCCCCCGCCCGCGGGCGGCGTCTTATCCCGTAACTGAGCATAGGCCGCCGCCGACAACGCCGACGCAACCAATGCCACCAACGCAACCCTACGACGCATGATGACCTCCCCTGGTTCTTCGACTTCCCGCGGTTTGAACGACCGACACCGACATCGGCCTCGGTCGCTGATACCGTTTCGTGACGACGGGGTTGCACCGGGCGGCGCAAGCGCACGTTGGCCGCCACGGCGGCGACGCGCACACGTTCGAGGTTCTCGATCTGCACGCGAGCGAGGGCTACAAGGCCATCGAGATCACCTACGAACGGACTTGACGGATTCGATGAACGCTGCCCCCGCTATTCTGCTCGCCAGACGGTGCCGTCGGGGCGGTCTTCGAGGGTGATTTTTTGCTCGGCCAGGAGGCTGCGGATCAGGTCGGCGGACTCGAAGTCCTTCTTTTTCCGCAGATGCTGTCGGACGTGGATGAGCACCTTCATGGCCTTGTCCGCGATGCCGTCGTCGTCGGCGGTTCGCTTGGGCGGCGGTTCGAGGAACAGTCCGATGAGACGACCCAGGGCGATGACGTGGGCGGCGGCGGAAAGCACATCTTGCTTGGGGGCGTCACCGGGGGCGGTCTCGAGTTTCTCTTCTTCAATGAAACGGTTGATCGCCCCGGCGAACTCAAACAAGGCCGCGATCGCGCCGGCGGTGTTGAAGTCGTCGTCCATCGACTGAGCGAAGGCGGCGGCGTACTGCTCGCCCGCGGACATGAGTGCCCGCGATCGGATGCCCCCGCCGCGTGAAGGCGGCGGCTCAGGGACGACCGTATAAGGAGACTGACTGCAAAGGCGTTCGACCCGCTCGAAGAGGCGGTAGAAGGTGTCGAGTCCCTTTCGTTTGCCCTCGATCTCGGCCTCCGAGTACTCGATCGGTCGTCGATAATGCGTGCCCAGGACGAAGAAGCGGATCAGTTCGCCGGGGTAGGCCGCCAGCAGGTTGTGCAGGGTCATCTTCACCAACGCGGCCTGCATCTCCGGATCGGCGTCGGACTTCGCTACCTTCTTGGTGTTGAACCGCGTCAGACCGTTGTGCATCCAGTATTTTGCAAACGGTTTGCCGGTTGCGGACTCGGACTGGGCGACTTCGTTTTCGTGGTGAGGAAAAACGAGGTCCA
>JAZDHF010000005.1:0-28563 GCA_043806315.1 Planctomycetota bacterium
CCGCGCCTGCGGAAGGTTCGCGGGCATCGTCACCTGCCGCGGCTGCGTGCGGCGCTGCAGAGCCTGCTGAAGATCCGCGGCGTGGAGGTTGCGTAAACCTCATGGGCCGTTCGGAATTTCAACTAGAAATGGCATTGACCCACTCTTCGCGACTGACGAATTAGCCGGAATCGCCGTCCAGGACAGATCGGGGAAGACTCGAATCGCGCTTGTAACGTCCGACATCATGACCTACGCGGCCTTGTATGATGACAAAGGGAACGTTGCCTCGATATTGGGCTCGGTGCGAGATGTAGGTTCCGAACCCGTGTCAAAGGAGAAGATTGAGAGTGATGCCAAGCACCTCTTGGAGAAACTAAAATCGGGCTGGCTCGAGGGACTTAGAGAGCTTGACAAGCAAGCGCGCTGACATCGCCGCCGAACAACTGCTCGTTCGCACCCCAGTGTTCCCCGCCGGGCGCAGGCCTCATCTCGGCAGCCGAAGGTTCCGGCGCGCCCGGACGCCGGGACCCCAGTCGAGGATGATCTGGTCGCGGAACGTGTGCTCTCCCGCGGCAATCGGCAGTCCGCTTCACGGCCTACTTCGAACTTCGATCCCTTCGAGGCTCAGGGCGAGCTTTGAACTTCAATCTTCGCCCGGCGCGGGCGTATTTGGCCCGTCGCCGGCGCTCCGGGTTCGGTAAGGGCAGGGTTAATGCAACGCGATGGTCGGCTTGCCGATCTCGAAGATCGACTGAGTCTTGAGCAGGGTCATCTCTTCCGGAAAGGCATGGAAGGCGTGAATGTGCAGCTCGTGATCGCGGGCGTCGTAATCGACGAAGCTGAAGGGGGCCAGCCCGTCGTGCGTCCACTCGTCGAAGGAAACGAAGACCCCGCGGTTCTGGGCGTAGTGAACGTAGTCGCGGTGGGTGGCGGGGAAAAGTTGCGGCGTCATCCGTTCAACCTGGGTTGAAAGGATGTACTTGAGGCCGTCTTTGAACGACTGGGTATGGTCGCGTTCGCCGCGGAACCGGAAGGACGTAGCCAGACCGGCCTTGGGGAGAAGTTCGTTCTCCTCGCAGACGAGTTCGGTGAGAATCTGCTTCCCGGCCTGTACGGTGACGACGTGCGCCAACCCGATGACCCAAATCTCAGCCTGATAGCGGGTCTGCTGGAGTCGCTTCACACGATGGATGTGGAACAACTCCGGGTGGATCGGTCGCTGGTACAGGCAGAAAAGGAGCTCTTCTACGCGCTGTTTCGTTTGTCCTCGTTCCACAGCTTCCTCGACAACGGCCCCGTTATCACGTCCACTTCTGCCATTATACGGGCCGATGCCATCAAATCCATGAATTTATTTGCCCGGGGCGCTATTTCTTACACTATACGCCCAGAGCGATCGTAAGCTCCGGCTCCAAATGACGATGCGAACGACCGATGATCCCCGCGACGGCCATTTCGCCGCTCTGTTCCGACCCCCTCAACGCACCCCGAAACTCACCGGTGAATTCGGTGCGTATCCTCCTGGGGCAGTTGCTCACGCACGAACCTGCGGTATAATGCGGTCATGGTTTTACGCAGGATTCACATGGTCCTACCCGTTCTCCTGCTGGCATCGGCGGCGCAGCCGACATATAGACTTGGCGCATTTATTGAAGCTGTAAACGCAAAGCGCCTTACTGCACCGTCGGTCAAACCCGACGAGTCGCAAGGGCGTCACCAGGGCGATCGCTCCCATGACGACTCGCCGGAGCCGTCCTGGCCGGTCGAGCTAGTCGCATTGTTTCCGGCGAGCACAGGGTCCGGCGAGCATGTGCTTCGCGCGCCGCTCGGAGCCAAACGCCCGGTCGTCGCGGCCGTCGGTTTCCTGCCCTTGTGGTCTTACGTGACGCGGACGAGCGGTCCGCCCGCGGCGCTGTCCCGTGCGGAACCTTCGGCGGCCGCTTCGGTTGCGGTCGTCGCCCATCCGATCCACACTCACGCGCCTCCACGAACGGCGTAACCTGGGCGAGTCGCTCGGCGTAGCTTCTTTCTTGCTGCCGGTTGCTTTGACGGTTATTTAACGCACAACGACGGCGCTTCCGTGCCGTCCATCGGAGTTTTGACTCATGCACGATCCCAATCGGCTCATCAAGTGGCTGGTCATCATCGCCATGGTGGTGGTTTCGCTGGCGGTCCTTTACCCGCCGAGCGAGAAGCTCAAAGGCGGCATCGATTTGGTGGGCGGGACCAGCCTGCTGTTCGAAATCGACACCGCCGGGCTGGACGCTTCGATGCAGCGTGATCTCGCATCGAGGGTGATGCGCGTCCTCAAGGAGCGCATCGATCCGAAGGGGCAGATGAACTTGGAATGGCGTCCGGTGGGGAGCACGCGGCTGGAGATTCGCATGCCGCGTCCGCCGAAGGAAGCCCTGGCGCGGCGGGAACTCTACAACCAGGCCGTCGAACGGCTGTCGGGCCTGAATCTCAAACGGCGGGACGTCGAGGAAGCGCTGAACGCATCCGGAACCGAGCGTGAGACTCGGCTTGCGGCCTTGCAGCGCGGGGTGAAAGAGCGCGCTCCGTTGATCGCGGCGGTGGCGGATGCCTTCGCCGCCCATACGTCGGCCCAGGCGGTCGGCGAAGCGTCGGCCATCGCGGCGGCCTCAGCCGCGTATGAGAAGGCCATGTCGGACCTGATGGCCTCGGTTATGCCGCTCAGTCGGTTCAACGATGTCGTCGCCCTCTCCACCGGCGAGAAACGCAACGCGGAGGTGCAGAAGCTACGGACGGAGTTTCCCTCCTATGACGCAGGCGAGGAGCGAGAACCGGGCGGCAAGCTGCTGACCAAGGCGACGACGGCCTACGATGCCTGGGCGGCTTACAAGGCCGACTTGGAAGACCCCTCCGACCTGAAGCGCCGTCTGCGCGGCGCGGGCGTGCTCGAGTTCCGCATCCTCGCCGACCGTGACCCGACCTCGCCGACCAACACGATGGACGCTCGGCCGGAGCTTCGCCTACCGATCAAGAAGTACGCCGAGCAGCTCGCCAAGTACGGCCCCAGGCCCAAGGCCGGTGACCGCTTCCGCTGGTTCGCGCTCGAAGACGTTCTGAAGTTCACGAACACCACCAACATAGCCGACTTCGAGGCGAAGCGGAGTTCTCCCAACCAACCGATTATCGAGGAGTACGCAGGGCGCTATTACGTCCTCATGCACAACGACGCCGAGTATGGGATGCTGCAAGGTTCGGGCAAGAGCAAGACCTGGTCGCTCCGGCAGGCCTATCCAGACCGCAATCCGCTCACCGGGGAGAACGTCGTCGCGTTCGCGCTCGACGCCCGGGGCGGTCGGCAATTCGGCGAATTGACCGGACCGAACGTCAACCGCCAGTTGTGCATCATGCTGGACAACACGGCGATTTCACACGCGAACATCCGAGAAAGGATCACCGACCGATGCCAGATCAGCGGTCGGTTCAGCCCGGAAGACGTGCAGTATCTGGTGGGGACCTTGGAGGCGGGTTCGCTTCCGGCGCGGTTGAAGGAGACGCCGCTGTCCGAGCAGACCATCGGACCCAGCTTGGGCGAGACCAACCGCGAGCACGGGGTGCGGGCGTCGTACTGGGGGGCCGGTCTGACCATCGTGTTCGTGTTGTTTTACTACGGTCTGGCGGGCGGAGGGGGCACGACGATCGCGCTCTCCCTGAACCTTCTCTTCACGCTGGCGATCATGGGCACGATGCAGGCAACGTTCACCCTGCCCGGCATCGCCGGTTTGCTCCTATCAATCGGTATGGCGATCGACGCCAACGTGCTGATCTTCGAGCGCATCCGCGAGGAGCGTACCCGCGGGGTGGTGTTCAAGAAGGCGTTGCTGCTGGGATACGACAAGGCCTTCTCCGCGATTTTCGACGGCAACCTGACCACGATGATCACCTGCGTGATTCTGGGGTTCGTGGGCAGCGAGGAGATCAAGGGGTTTGCCATCACGCTGGGGATCGGCATCGCGATGAGCATGTTCACGGCGCTTACGGTCACGAAGCTCATCTACACGACGCTGCTGAGCCAAGGTTGGCTGAACGACTTTTCGATGCGGAAGCTGATCGGGGTCCCGACCGTGAATTGGATGGGGCTGCGGCGTGTGTTCTGGCCCACGTCGACCGTGGCGGTGGTCGCGGGGCTGGGGCTTTTCTTCTGGATGAGCTTCGTGCGCACGGAATCGTTCTTTGACATCGAGTTCCTGGGCGGTACGAGCTTGCAGATCGACCTCAAACCCGGGTTGGCGATGACGGACGAGCAGATCCGCCAGGTCATTTCCGCCGGCGAGGGCGACAAGGCGAGGTCGGCGGTCCAGTGGTTGCGCTCGGCGGCGGATGGGCTGGGGGAAGCGACCGCGGCGCAGGGGGAAACTCCGGGGCAATTCACCTTGACGGCCAAGGAGCTGTCGGGGGATCAAACGGCCACGCTGATGCGAAGACCGCTGGAATCCGCCCTGGAGCGCGACGGCGTGTCGGCCTCCGGTCCCACGGCGACGTTCGTGTGTCGTCCGGGTTCCATGACGCTGGAGGGCTTCCGCGCCGCGGTCGCCACCGCGGCGGACCAGGTCCGTGCGGCAGCCGACCGAATCCGCTCGGCGCGCGTGCAAAGCGTGGGCGAGCAGGAGGAAGGCATCGGCGGACTCTCGTACGAAGTCGTGACCGTCGAGACCAACCGCCCAGTGCTCCAGACGGCCATTCTTGCCGTGCTCGGAGACAAGCTTTCCATCCAGCGCGGCATCCGCTTCACCGCGATCCGCGATGAGGAGCTGACCAAGGACTCGTTCTTCGTCATCGAGAGCGATGACCAATACCTCTCGGACGTCATCAGCGGAGACGCCGGCTTCGACGTGCGAGGCTATCGCGGCGGGGTGGCGATCCAGGTGGATCTCGCCTCCGGCGAATCGCCGATCGCGGTCGGAGAGTTCGAGCGCCGCGTGCGGGAAGTGGGTCTGCAACCTGAGTTCGAGCAGTTCCGGGCGCGGGACTGGACGGTGTTTCCGCTGGGACCGAGCGTGACGCAGTCCGGCAAGAGCGAGGAATACCGGCAGTTCGTGGTGTGCTCGGTCGACGAGTCGGTGTCCTATGACGACGATCCGCAGCTGTGGACGGACAGCGTAGCTCGTCCGGAGCTATCGCTGGTGGAGGCGGCGCTGGGGAGCGAGAAGTCCTTGTCCAAGGTCGTCCAGTTCGCCCCGCAGATCGCCGGGCAGACGCGGAATCGGGCGATGTTCGCGATCGTGCTCTCGATGGTCGGCATCGGGGCCTACGTCTGGCTGCGTTTCGGCACCCGCAACTACGCTCTGGCGATCCTCGTGACCATGGTGCACGACGTCTGCATCGTGCTGGGTCTGATCGCCGCGAGCCACTGGATCCACGACACGTTCCTGGGCAGCCTGCTGATGATCGACGACTTCAAGTTCGACCTGACCATGCTCGCCGCGGTGCTGACCATCATCGGATATCAGCTCAACGATACGATCGTGGTGTTCGACCGCATCCGTGAGAGCCTCGGGCGCACCGGGGCGCTGTCCGCGAACTTGGTGAACGACAGCATCAACCAGACCATGTCGCGGACGATCCTGACCGCCACGCTCGTGACGCTGACCGTCATCACCCTGTACCTGTTCGGGGGCGATGGGGTTCACGGATTCGCCTATGCGATGTTGATCGGGACGATCGCCGGCACGTACAGCACGATCGCGGTCGCCGTTCCGTTGGTTTGCAGTCCGATGCTGCTGCGGAACATCGTGACCTTGTTGGTAGGCTTGGGCTGCATCGGTATGGCCTTCGCTGTAGCCGGGGCGGGGGCCTTGGGATTGGCCCTGAGCGGGATGATCGCCCTGCTTTGCGTCTGGACGCTGAGTCGGAGTTGGCGCGGAGGGGCGGCGCGCCCCGCAGGCCAGCCGGCCTGATGAGGAAGGATGAACGGCGGATCGTGAAGAGATCGCCGCGCGACTTGCCGGCGGGTCGGGCCTCGATGCCCACGATCGCTGGTGGGACTGTAAACGGTACGGGAAGCCCCGACGCCGATGACTTCCGTTAATCGCCCGGCACTCCCCGCGCCTACCGGCCTTTCTGGCAACCGCAACTTCGTGCTGTTGTGGTCGGCCTACGGAATCAGCGCCTTGGGCGACCATCTGTCGGAGATGGCCTTCCTCAAGACCCAGAACGCGCTCAGCGCCGACGTCGACATCACCCCTCTTACGGCCCGAATCACGTTCATTTTCTTTGTGCCCTTCCTCCTGGCGCCGGGGATGGGGGCTTTGGCGGATCGGCTGTCTCGACGCGGGCTGATGGTCAGCGCGGACCTGGTCCGAGGGGCCGTCATGTTCATGATGGCGGCGATGATCGCCTGGACCTCGCCCTGGGGGCCGTGGGGATCGTTCGCACCGTTGCTGGTTGTCGGACTGTTTGCGGCGATGTTTTCGCCGGCACGGTCTGCGCTGCTGCCGACACTGATCCGACCCGACCAATTGGTCCGGGCGAATGCCATGCTCAGCGGGCTGGGCATCATCGCCACCATGGCCGCGGCGAAGATCGGCGGGATTCTGGCCGATCGCTACGAGCCGGTCGTCGCCTTCCGCGTTGACGCGGCCACGTTCATGAGCAGCGCCGTCCTGCTACTGCTCATGCGCCCGCCGCGCCGGGCGGCGGCCGAGTTGGTTGGGCCGCATCCGTCGTCCGTAGGGGACGACCTTCTCGGCGGCTTCCGTTATGCGTGCAGCCACCGGCATGTGATGGAACTATTGGCCGTCGCCGCACTGGTGTGGTTTTGCGGCCCGCTGGTGAACAGCGTGATCCCCGCGGTCGTGCGCGACGTGTATCACGGCACGTATAGCGCGATGAGTAACTACCGTGCCTTTCTGGGTCTTGGCTTCGTGCTCGGCGCGATCATCATGACTCTCCTCGGCGACGCCCTCCGCGGCGGGATCGCAATTACGTGGGGCCTATTCGGAATCTCACTGGCCATAACGATCTTCGCCGCCTCCGTCTTCCTTCCCGCCGATCCCGCGACGCTCGCAACGGTCGGCGCGGTCGGAGTGATACTTGCGGGCATGTTTGCATTGGCCGTCATGGCGAGTTTTCACTCTTTACTCCAACGTACCGTGTCCGATCGCTATCGCGGTCGGGTCTTCGGCGTTCAGGACGTCTGCTGCACGATCGCGCTCCTCGCCGCCACCGGAGTGCTGGGCGTGCCGGGTTGGGCGCGGGTGGATCGCTGGGTGGGGTTCATTCTGGCAGGCGTCGCAGTGATGACCTTCGCAGCCGGTCTGGCGACATTGTCCATCCGACTTCGGCGCGGTCTGCATGGAAAGACGTTGACCTTCGCGGAAAACCTCAACGAACTCGTGGCCAAGACTTGGTGGCGGTTTCAGCGGGTGGGACGGTCAACCGTGCCTCGAACGGGGGCGGTTCTCGTCACGGCCAACCACACTTGCTCGGCCGACCCGCTTTTTCTTTGCGCCGCGGTGCCCTATCGACCGATCTCATTCGTAGTGGCAGAGGAATACACGCATTGGCCGATTATTAAGTTCTTCCTGCGCGTTGTGGAGTGTATCCCCGTGAAGCGCGACAGCCGGGATACCGAGGCGACCAAACAGGCCATCCGCCACTTGCGCCACGGCAAAGCGGTGGGGATTTTCATCGAAGGCGGCATCACCGGGCCTGATGAGGTTCCCCGACCCCGAGACGGCGTGGCGATGTTGGCCTTGCGGACGGGAGCGGCGGTGATTCCCGCCTATATCAGCGGCGTAGCGTACCACGAGAGCATTGTGCGTGGTTTGTTGGCCCGCCACCGAGCCCGGGTCCGATTCGGACCGCCCGTCGATCTGAATGAGTTTCGAGAAGGCGAGCGAAGCCGTGAAGCCGTCCGGGCGGCGACCAACAAGATTTACGCCGCGGTGAAAGCCCTTGCCCCCGCCCTTGAGGCTTCGGAGGACCACTGATGAACGAACTTGAGCTTTGGCGGCGGTATCAGAAGCACCTGTGCGTCTGCCCGACGATCGGGTTGCAGGTCGACATCAGCCGGATGATGTTCGCCGACGACTTCCTCGACGCCATGAATGAGCGGATGTCGCGGGCGTTCGCGGCAATGACGGAGATCGAGCGCGGCGCCGAGGCCAACGTCGATGAGCATCGCATGGTGGGCCACTATTGGCTCCGCGCGCCGGAACTGGCGCCCACCGCCGCCATTCGTGCCGACATTGAGCGAACCGTCGCCGCGGTGAAGAGGTTCGCCAGAGATGTGCATGACCAGAAAATCGTTCCCGAGCGCGGCGATGGATTCTTCGTCGTACTGGTCATCGGCATCGGCGGCTCGGTGCTGGGGGCGCAGTTCGTGTGCGACGCCCTTGGCAGAACCGACGATCCCATGATGGTGCGATTTATCGACAACACCGACCCGGACGGCATTGACCGGACGCTCGAAGAACTGGATGAGTCACTGGACCAGACGCTCACCATTGTCATCTCCAAGTCAGGTGATACGAAGGAAACGCGGAATGGAATGGTGGAGGTCGCCGCCGCCTACCGTCGCGCGGGGCTGAACTTCGCAAAACACGCGGTGGCCATTACCCGCGAAGGCAGTTCCCTACATCAACGGGCCGCAGGGGAACACTGGCTGGCGACATTCCCCATGTGGGATTGGGTAGGAGGCCGAACCTCGGTTCTGTCCGCCGTCGGCATATTGCCCGCGGCCCTTCAGGGGATCGACATCGACGCTCTGCTCGCTGGGGCGCGCGATTGCGACATCGTGACTCGCAACCGTACGCTCGCCGAAAACCCCGCGGCACTGTTGGCATTGATGTGGCATTACGCCGTCGAAGAGCGCGACAAACGTAATATGGTCATCCTTCCCTACCGCGACCGGCTTTCCCTCTTCAGTCGCTATCTGCAACAACTGGTTATGGAATCGGTAGGAAAAGAAAAGACGCGCAGGGGAGAAACCGTTCACCGTGGTCTGACTGTGTATGGCAATAAGGGAAGCACGGACCAGCATTCCTTTGTCCAACAACTGCGCGACGGCACTGATGATTTCTTCGTTACCTTCGTCGAGGTGCTGCGCGACCGGGCCGAGAAGTCCGCCCTCGTCGAGGAGGACGTGACCACCGGCGACTACCTGCACGGCTTCCTTTACGGCACGCGCACCGCGCTATGTGAGAAAGACCGACAGTCAATCACTATCACATTGAACGAACTGAACGCCCGCGCGGTCGGCGTCCTCATCGCACTATTCGAGCGTGCCGTGGGACTGTACGCGGAACTGATCGACGTCAACGCCTACGACCAACCGGGGGTAGAGGCGGGAAAGAAGGCTGCCGAGAAGATTCTTACCCTACAGCGACAGGTCTTGGCCCACCTTCGGGCTCATTCCGGCTCGGCACTGACGGTCGAGGAAATCGCCGCCGCCATCGGACAACCCGACGCTGGCGAGGCGATCTTGCACATTCTCGAACACGCCGCCGCCAACCCCGACCACGGGCTGGTTCGGACGCCGGGCGCCAACGTGTTCAGCGCTCGGTATCGGGCGTCGTAGCCGGTTGACGGCCAAGCAGCGCGCTGAGCGCGTCGCCCGCCAGAGCGACCCATTGACGCAGAACCTGTTCGTCGGGCAGTGGGATGTGCAGTTCCGATCGCCCTGTGCCTCGGTTTGTGACCAATGTCGGCGCGAGGCCCGTTCCATTGCCGCTGCTCGACTGGCCGCCAGATTGAGAGAGCGTTTTACTGAGCGATTGCAGGAAGCCCGCTCCTTGCTGGAGAAGATCGCCCATGGCGCGGAGATCGGGCACACGTCCGACGTCGGCGGACCGCCCGGCCTCCGCTCGCGCTGACCGAGCACCGCCGCCGCGTGCCTGCGGCGTGTCGGAGTCCGCTGAAGTCGCCATCACGGCAGGCGCCGATGAGGCCGCCGTCTCCACCGTCTTCATGAACCGGTTCAGGGCGCTCTCCCCCATCGACACGCTGTCCGTCGATCCGTCCAGGACCCCCGTGAACATCGAGCGCTTGAAACGCAGCAGGGACAACATTCCGTGCTCGATGGCGCCTTCGGCGATGAAGTTCACCACCCGCACGGGATTCCGTTGTCCGAGGCGATGGACCCTGCCGATCCGTTGCTCGAGCACGGCCGGGTTCCAGGGAAGGTCCATATTGATCACCGTGGACGCGCTCTGGAGGTTCAGGCCCACCCCGCCCGCGTCGGTGGAAACGAACACACGGCAGCGTTCATCCTCGCGCAGGGCCGCAGTGAGGTCGCCGCGATCACGGCTCGGCACCCCGCCGTGGAGATGGACGTGTCCCCAGCGCCGCCGTTCGAGCATCTCGATCACGAGTTCGTTCATGCGAACCCACTGGCTGAAAATGACCACCTTCGCGGCGCGATCCTCGAAGATTTCGCCCAATAGCTCTTCCAACTCCGGCACCTTGTGCCCGTGCTTGGTTTCGTGGTCGATCAGGTAGGTGCTGTCGCAGACCATACGCATGTTCTGCAGGGCGATCCGCAACCGCAGTTGATCGGCCTCCGTCAGGAACTTGTAGCGGCGCCATTTGGCCACGATGCGGGCCACGATGTCTTGGTTCTCACGATGCGGCACCCACTGCGGACCGGTCATGGGGACGAAGAAGTTTTTATCCGCACGGGGCGGCAACTGCGTCAGCACTTCCTTCTTCGTCCGGCGGATGAGGATGGGGGCCAGGGTCTTGTGGATCCGCCCCAAGTCGCGATAGCCGACGACCTTGACGGAGCCCGGTTCGATGACCTCGTGGGCGGCCTTGAACGCGAAGAGCGGGCCGAGCCGGTGACGGTCGATGAACTCGACGATGGAGTGCAGCTCCTCCAAGCGGTTCTCCAGCGGCGTGCCGGTAAGCACCACCGCAAAGCGCGAGTCGATCTGTTTGACGGACTTCGCCGTCCGGGTCTGCCAATTCTTGATCCGCTGGGCCTCATCGAGGATGACCAGATCGGGCGACCATGCGGCGATCGCCTCAAAGTCCGCGTGGATGACGTCGTAGTTGATGATCTTGAAAAACGCGGGATCGCGCTCGAACAGCCCTTTGCGGCGATGAGTCGGACCGTCGATCACCAGTGCGGTGCGCGCCGAGAAGTGCTCAATCTCCTGACGCCACTGGCTCTTCAACGACGACGGGCAAACGATGAGCGCACGCTCCACGCCGCCGTCTTTCGCCAGGATTTCGGCGGCGGCGATCGCTTGGATCGTCTTGCCCAGCCCCATCTCGTCGGCGATGACGGACCGCCCAACTTGAGCGGCGAACAACGCGCCATCGCGCTGGTAGGGATACGGCGGGACCTTCAAGAGCCGGTTCCAAACCGCACCTCGGCCTGGGCCGCCGTACTGCTTCTGCAGCCGTTCGCGTCGGGATTGGCGATCGTGCGCCTCGGCGATGAGCGTCGCGGCGTCGTCGTACATACGCAACTCATGCTCGATTTTCCGTGCGTCTTGCACGAAGCGATCGAAACCGGCGATGGCCTCGGGCGTCAGCAAGCCGTCGCGGTCGAAGTAGCGACTCGCCAGTTTTCGGAGCTCCGCGGGACAATCGGCCCCCGGCGAGAAGACGATCGCCCGACGCGCTCCGTAGCGGACATAAACTTCGGCGAAGGGCGGCGCGTACCCGCGGCGGAGGGCGTTGGCGTGCCGCGGCGCGAGGCGGAACAGGACGGCCTCGATGTGCTTGCACGTCCCCAGCGTATTCACGGCGTAGTCCGGACAGGAACAGTAGTTGACGCCCGGTTCGAGTCCGCGCACCGCCACGCGGTAGGTTCGCCGCGTCGCCGGATTCGTCACGGCGAATTCGGAGAACACCGGCTCGCGGGTCAGGTTGCGGATGTCGAACTCCGTCGCCTGCTCACGGCCGAATTGCCGACGAAGCTCCACCTGCCATTGGCGCAGGTCCATGTGCTCAGGCTTGTGCGTGCGTGAGACTTTCGTGGGTCTCGGTGCACTCTTGTTTGAATTCGCCGGGTCAGCAATCGCAGGCATGGTCGTGTCCTCCTGACGTTAATGATCTCCGCAGCGTAGTATGCCTCGCGCCGCCGGAACATTCAACCTCCGTTTTGCGGAAATCCCGATCGGAAGGTGCAGGGCACTTAGGCGGCGCGGCCCGTGCCGATCAGAACCCCAAGCGCCAGCGCGGGGCCGCAATCCGAACCCCAAGCGCCAGCGCGGGGTCCCGGCCCGTCGCTCGCGCTCCGGGTTCGGATCATCTGGCGCCCCTGCGTTACGAAGGGGCTGCCGAGGCGTTCTCACAGACGATCACGCATCCGTGACGAGAAACATTTCACAGGCCCGAAGGGGACCAATCGAAGCGACCCGCGCGCGAAGCGCCTATCCTTCGACCTTTGCCCGGAGGGCGGTATTCAGCATCGGCGTGAGGCTTCCCGCGCGTGCGTTCCATTTGCCGAAGAAGCTGCGAACCAGGATGTCGATGCGGTAGAAGTGGCGTCGCCAATCGAAGTGGCCGCTGACCATCATGAAGAACGCTTTGGAAAGGATGCCCGCCCGCAGAAGACGCATCTTCGTCTTTTCCGATATCCCCAGGGAAGTGAGGTCAATCCCCAAGTAATCCTTGTTGCGGTTCCAGTTATCCAGGACTTGATCGGAGGACTTCAGGCCGTGCCGATCGACAATCTCCTGCAAGGGTGCGCCGGGCATGGGCGTGGCGATCGACCAGGTCATATAGTGCATCCGCCGCAGGATGAACTGTTTCCATACCCACCACAGTGAATGGCGGATTTCCCTGGGCTTCTCGTACTGCAATTCTCCATTCTCCTCCCAAAGCTGGAAGGCCATCATAAACAACAGCACGCGGACCTTGTGCTTCTTGAGGAACTTGAGACAGCGTTCGGTTTCCGCAACGGTGATCTCCTTCTCAATGCCGTGAAGCACGCGGTCGTTGGCGCTCTCCACGCCCAGATGCACCAGCCACATGTTCATCCGCTTGAACAGGTAGGCGAGTTCGTCATCGATCTTGTCGGCCCGGAGATTGGATTGAAAAAACAGATCCTCATGGCCGAGGTCGGCGATCGCCCGACAGACTTCCTTGGCCCAGCGCAGAGTCACATTGATCTCATCGGAGACGATCTTGATTTCACGCACGCCGAGCCGGTAGAGCCAGTCCACCTCGCGGGCGATGTTCTCCGGCGAGCGCATGCGCACGAACGGCTTGGCCGCCCGCCACACGGGCAATGAGCAGAAGGTGCATTTATAGGGACAGCCGCGGCTGATGACGATGCACGACTGCTTGTCCGACCGGCGATAGTGCTGCCCGACGAACTTCGAGAAGTCGATCCGATCCCAGGCCATAAACGGCAGGTCGTCGAGGTTCTCGTATGCACGCGGCTTGCCGGTGTGCTGCGGACCGTCGGGCGTGCGGATCAACAGTCCAGGAATCTTCGTGAAATCATTTCCACCGTACACGGCCTCGTTGACGATGTCGGCGAGGGTCATCTCCCCTTCGCCAATGCAGACGATGTCGGCCGAGGACTTGGCCATCACCTCTTCCGGGACTGACGTGGGATGAGGCCCGCCCGCGATGATGAGCATGTGTGGGAATCGCCGTTTTAGTTCATTGACGGCGTCATGCGCGACGCGCTGAGTCAGGAATGCGTAACTGATGCCGTAAATCCGCGGCTGATGTTCCTCGATCAAGCGGATGTGGTCTTCGAGCGAATGGAATTGATCGAGAAAGATGATGTCGTCGTCGGATAGCGGCGTGTTTTCGCGGACGTACGAAATCAGTTGGAGGATGCCGAGGTTGGGATAGGCCTTGTCGTAGTCGTCGGTCTTCGCCGGCGGGTCGGCCAGCATGAGCTTGAACGGCGTGATTCGCTGCCGGGGGAAGGCGGAATCTGTTCCCGCACACGCACGGCTTGCCGCGACTTTCAGCGCAACCGTCACGACGTGCGTACCCTTCACCTGTCCCCAGCTGATCGCCGCCCGACCCGAACACTCATTGCGGGCGATACGGTCCTGCCATGGTTATCGGAAATCCTGAACGTACGGTGAACTTCACTCAGAACCCGGAGCGCAAGCGACGGGCCGAGTCACGGGTCAAGGTCGCATGACCGGCTGAATATCGGACACAACCGGCGGGGTCAGGGTGCGCATGAATGGGATAGGCTTTTACGCAGTTAACCACTTTACAAACTTTTCCTGTCCGAGAGGCTTCGCCATCCACGACTGATCGGGCATGGGATCGAGCATACATTCCGCGACGGATTTGAGCCGTGGCAGCGGTTCGGAGCGGCGTTGGCCGCGTTGCGTGATCCAGGCAATCTGCTTGCGGCGCAGGATGGCCTCGACGATCTGGTTGGTCATCCGGGCATCGCCGAGCACGTAGTCAAAGACACGTTGGTGGTTGCCGGCCTGCCACTCGCGCGGTGCATCCTCGGCGGCCATGGATTTTTTCAGCGGAACTCCCAACCCTTCGGCGACCGCGGCCAGGGAGACCGGAAACCCCTTCATCTTGAAGAACTGGAACATCGGGTCGTAGAGCGCACGGGCGACGCGCGAGGCCGTTTTAACGTCGTCGGCAGCGCGGGCGATCCACCGAAGATCGAAACTCAGCCCGTTCCACGCACAGACCGCGTGCCCCGCCTTCTGCATCTGTTCCAGGTAGTCGAGCAACTCCCGTGCGCGGCCGCGGTCCATGTTCAGCGACGGCTTGCCATCGGAAGCGGGCGAGTACCAGATGCGATGCTCGCCGCCCTCGATCTGCGTGGCCGCAACGGCGACGTCGAAGGGAGCGTACTTGTTGATGTCTTCGCCGGGACGCAGGTCGAAGACGTTCGAGATTTCGATGTCGAAACCAAGGACCTTCACTGCAAGGCCTCCTGTCCGCGCCGCGGACATGCCCTGTTCGAGATCAACACCTAACCCGTCGGCGACGCGGTTGATGTAGTTGATAAACCACGGCGCCTTGGTTTTCAATGTGGCGTCACGCTATGCCCGTAACGCCGATTGCCGCTTGCACCGTCCGCAAAGAGCGGCGCTCCACGTTTACAGCGGGCTGCTACGGGCACGGTTCGCCGAGATAGAACGCCCCTCCGACGCAGTCGCCGCGGGTGACGGTCTCGACGCACTGACCATCTCCCAGATCACACGCGCCGGCGCACGAGTCGACCCCGTAGGACTCGATGTGCCCTCCTCTTTCGTCGCATTCACGCTCGCTGATGACCTCACATTCGTTCTGTCCGAAGAAACAGACACCCATGCACAGCGAATCGTGGAAGAAAAGTCCGCCATCGTCGGCGCATTCGAACTCCGTTCCGGACGTGCAGTACGCGCCGTACACGCCGGAACCCTGATAGCAGGCCCCGGGACATGCCTCCGAACGGGCAAAATACGCGAAGTCAGGGAGTTGTTGACATGCTTCGTCGGTCAATCCCGGTTGGCAGTCGCAGCAGCACCGGCCTCCGGGACACAAATCGGAGGAATAATAGGTGTAGCACGCACCGTTTCCGCAGTCGATGTCCGCGCAAGCCACATCCGGTGTGAACTTGCCGCCGTAAGCGTCAATACAGGTGGCTTCACTCGTGTTGACGCAGTCGATGGACGTGCAGCAGGCCCCGGCTGCTCCGCATTCCAGCGCCGCACAAAAACTGCCCGGATGATAGTCGCTGCCGTCGGTCTCCTGACACGCCTCCTCCTGAACGTCATCGAGGCAACTCGAAATCGGACCCTGGAACGTGCAACAGGCGCCGAGCCCGAACGACTCGCAACCCCGCGCGCAATCCTCATTGCAAGGAATGCACGCTGCGCGTTGCCTTTGCAGATCGTCGAAGGCGTTATTAGCCAAGTCCTGCGATGCGTGGACCAAGGCCCATTCTTCCGGGTGTTCCCGCAATTGGTCTTGGTCAAAGTGGGTGAGATATTGAAACCAAGCATACGACAGGTCATCCCTCGCGTTGCCTAGCACCATTGCTTTGTAGTAGAGATCCGCCAGGAAACGCTCCATGGCAGCCTCCGTCGCCGACTCATCGCCCGCCTGGAGGTTTGGTCCGGCCTTTGCCGGACCTGCCGCGGCGCCGCGGCGCTTCGCGGTTCCCGGCGGCGGTTCTACCCCGGCCGCGACTCGCGCCACCAGGTCGGGGTTCTCGGCCAACCCCTCCCGAAGGGCGGTAGGATCAATGCCCGTCTCGCGCTCCATCTCGTCAAGCCGGGCCGACAACGCCTCGTCGCTCAGATCGACGGACAGATTCACGGTCAGCGAGCCAGGGTCGTCGTGGATCGTGACGTCTACCTGTGTCGCGTCGTCGGACCAGTCAAACTCGGCGCTCCGTCCCCCGGCGACTAACAGCGAAGGGCGCCCTCGCCCGTCGAACGCGTATTCTACGATACCCTCAGACGTACGGATCGCGAGACCGCCTGCCATCACGCCGTCGCATTCATCGCCGAGCCCGTCGCCGTCGGTGTCCGCTTGCGCGCCGTTCGCCGTGGCGGGGCAGTTGTCGCAAAGATCGATCCGACCGTCCGCGTCGCTGTCGGTATCGTTCTCGGCCTGCGCAACGCAGTCGTCCGCGGCCCCGTCACCGGCGCCGTTTCCATCGTCAACGCCATCGACGACTTGGTCGCCCCCGCCATCGGGCGGCCCGCTGCCGGAAGGCGTACAAGCAGGACCGGACACTGCCATCGCCGCGAGAATGGCAAACAGAGTCGCGGAAACGCAGTAAAAGAACCGTGGAGCGCGTTGTCGTGCTTTTTCCATCTTCAGGACCCTCTCCGTTAAAGACCCCCGACTGTTCCGGGTTCGTGGAGTATAGCGAACCAGCGGAGCAATCGCAATCGAAATGAGTTACGCAGGCGGCATCCCCTGTTCCAAATCAACGCCGAGCCCGTCGGCCACGCGGTTGATATAGTTGAAGAACGAGATCACCTGCGTCGCGTCGTTGATCGCGCGGTCCGTCAAACCGACGCTCCGCAGTCGGTCGATGTCGCCCCGAGTGACGGACCACGGCGTCCGCGTCAGCTTGATGGCATGCTCGCACAGCGCCCGATCGACGGGGCTGAGCGGGGCCGTCGAGTAATCCTTCTTGACCGCATCGACGTAACCTTGGTCCTTGACCTCGGCCCGGAGGTCGTACGAATGGGCCTCCGTTCAGTAGTGACAGTTGTTGGCACGGGAAACCACGACGGCCAACAGCTCCCGTTGCGCCCGGGTCAGCGGCGACTCACTTCGCACCGTGGCGACGTAGAGGTCGAGCATTCCCTGCAACGCGGCGGGATTCCGGCTCTGAATCTTGAGAATGTTGGAAACGCGTCCGGCGCGTTTGCGAGCCGCGTCGTAAATGCGGGCGAGCAGGCCGTCCGCCTGCGCCTCATTGATGATGTCTATGAACGCCACTGCGAATCCTCCCCGTCGGCGAATGAAAGCCCCGGCTCAGTCGCGCACCGTGACCGTCGAATGAGTCTCGACCAGGTAGGTGTATAAGGCCTCAACGTCCTCGTTGGGCAGGCGGATGCAGCCCATGGAAACGTTCTTGCCGATGCTGTCCGGATCGTTGGTGCCGTGAATCCCGTAGCGCTCCTGATCGACGGCCGCACCGGAGACGCCCACCAGTCCGATCCAGCGCTCCCCCAGCGGGTTTTTCGGGTCATCGGCGGCGATGATCTCACCCCCGCGCGGCGGATAGTAGGTCGGGTTGAGCAGCTTCGTCGCCACCCGCCACTCCCCCGTCGGCGTGCTGTCGTCCGCCCCCAGACCGACCCTGAACTGACGTACGAAGGCGTCTCCGAGGTACACGTCCAAGGTGTAGGCGCGTTTGGTCACCACGGCCCGGAACGGCCCTTTGACGATCTTGATCGTCTGTCCCTCGCGGATTCGGTGCTTGTCGGCGATCCCGTTGATCGAGGCCAGCAGATCAGGCGAAACTCTGTTGGCCGCTGCGATCTTGGCCAGAACGTCTCCCGGCTGGATGACGTACCGATCCACCAGCGGATCACCGCTGACGATGCGCGGCGAAAGGATCGTCTCCGTCCCCAGGCGGGTCAGTTCCGTCCGCACGAACTCCTCTTCCGTTCCTCCAACGCCCAGTTGCAACGCATCGCTGAGCTCGGTTCGCGCGGTGACTTCGTCGTTTCGTTGGAGAGCTTCGCGCCCTGCGACAAGCAGCGCGGCCGCGCGCGTGGCCGGGGGCTTTTTTTCCTCAACGATAAGCGTGCTCGGAGGTGCAGGGCTGGGCGGTAGAGTCGGCGTCGGTGCGATGGCGGCCGATCCGACCTCCGGTTGCTCGCCCGCCGGTGTCTGTTGGGTCAGCATGAGCGAGGGATCGAGTGCGGCCGGCGAGTTCTCGACGCGGTAAATCCACCATGCGGCCGCGAGGGCCCCAGCGAGCAACACGAGGCTCGTCGAAGTTCGACGCCCCCTACCTCCTCTTCGACGTCTGGTCACGATGATGCCTCTCTTCGGAAGACTCGGCCTTACTCGTGGGATCGGGCGTGGCATACGCATGGGATATTACGAACCATACCACGTCGCAGGATACGGAAGATCGGGCGTGTTGCAAGCACGAAAAGCACAAGCCCCGACCACCGATGCAACCGGTCGTGCTCGACTCTCGCCATGAACGCCGGGTGCCCCACCGCTTGCGGTGGGGGACTGATGTTCAGCTCCGTCATCGTCCCATGAGTGCCCGAAGTCCCGGCGCGCCGGGATACTCTGCCGAGTCGGTCCCCCAGCCCAAGGGCTGGGGCACCCAAGCTCAACTCTCGCCATGAGCGCTCGCGGCGTGGCGTCCTTAGGCTCAGCGCCTTGACGGCGATTCGCGTTCCATCTCCAATGTAGCGGGGACTACGCCAAGCATTGAAAGCCGAGGTCGATGGTCCAAGAGTGGGAAGTTCAACCGGCCGCGGGGCGATGCGCACTCACCGGACGAAAGCTCCAAGAGGGTGAGGAGTTCTACTCGGCCCTGTTCGAGGAGGGAGAGACGTTCCGCCGGGTGGATTACAGTCGTGAGTCTTGGAAAGGGCCACCGGAAGGATCGTATTGTCATTTTAAGTCTCGCATTCCGGTTAAAGAGAAGCGTAAGAAACTACTCGTTGACAACGATATCCTTGCTAGTTTCTTCCTGCGCCTGGGCGATGACGCGGAGCCGGCACGCGTGCAGTTTCGATTCGTGCTCGCCCTGATTCTGATGCGCAAACGGCTTCTTCGCTACGAAGGGTCGAACGTCGAGGCCGGGGTTGAAGTCTGGCGCATGGTCCTGATGACCGATCGGTCGGAGCATCGAATCGTCAACCCGCGTCTCACCGACGAACAAATCGAAGGCGTTAGTTCGCAGCTTAGCGCGATCCTCCACGGGGACATGGGCGAGTGGGCGACGGCCGGCGATCGGATTGCCGATGCGTAGTCCCGGAGGACCACGCAGGGTCCGTCACACTTTCGGCGGGGCATCCGTTCGCCCTGAAGGGGCGCCGGACTGTAGCCACGGGTGGAGTCCGGCGCTGCCGGACGGAACCCGTGGTGTACGGGGACAAAAGTCAAACCGCCCCGAAGGGGCGGCGGAACCGCGACTGCCCCGCCCTCCTCCGCCCCCTCCGGCGCGGGCGTCGCCGCGCGTTGGCATCCACGGGTTGCGCTTTGCCCGCCCAGCGGCGGCCGTCGCTCCACCCGTGGCTACAATCCTCGGTCCCTCCGGGACCGTCCTAACGCCGCCTATGCTGTCACGGACTCGACGGCGCGGGTTGTGGACCGCGGTCGGTCTCGGGCTTGCCTTGTGCGGTTGTCGTCAAGCGGGTCCGGTTCGTCCGCTCGATCAGATCCCGACGCACGAGGCCGTCGGGATCGTCAACGCCAACGCGGCGAAGATCACGGCGACATTGCGGGCCTCCGGCTCCGTGGACGGATACTTCACCGCGTCCAACGGTCGGCGCCGCAACTACCATGTGGACGGCACGCTCTTCTACCTCGCACCGTGCTACTTCCGTTTCGACCTCAAGAGTCTGGGCGAGCGGCAGATTCTGTTCGGTTCCAACGAGGAATACTTCTGGGTCTACAGCAAGGAGGACGGGTCGTACTACTGCGGCCATCAAGGTAGAGACGAAGAACTCCCCACGGATGTGCCCGTCCGACCCGAGCAGCTAATCGAGGCCCTGGCTCTCGCCCCGATTCATGTCCTGAGCCATGCCCTGAGCCTCGAAGGGCTCGAAGGAGTCGACGCGGACTCCGCGACTCCCAACCCCGACGCCCAAGGGCGCTTCCAAGCCCGGAAAGAGTACCGCATCGACCGCGACTCGCCGCAATTCATCCGCCGGGTCTTATTCCGCGACGCCGAAGGGGTGGTCACGATGCAGTCATCGCTGGACGACTACCGGCCGCTGTTTCCAGGCGGCCCGGTCCTTCCCCGTTCGATGATCGCCGACTGGCCGACGGCCCGCGCCCACATGCGCTTCCGCGTCGACAAGTGGACGCTGGTCGAGCAGGTCCGCCCGGGCGGACCTCAGTTTGCAACCCCGCCGGAGTGCTTCGCCGACGACCGTCTGAGACCCAGCGGTAACCGATAGGTTCCAATCGGGCCGGCGCTCCGTCACCCGTCGGTTGACGGGCAGAGCTTGCGGAGTTTGATCCGGGTCCCGGCGCGCACGTGATACCGGCGCCGCTGTTCGACTCGCCCATACCTTCCGATGACCGCGGTGATGGGCCGCAGTTTCTGCGTCGTTGGATCGGCTTGGACGCCGAAGTTTTCGAGTGCCGTTGCCCCGAGAAGCAGCAGCGATCCCGGAGGGCCGAAGACAATGAGGCACGTGATGGTCTCGTCGGTGCCCTCGATGGAGAACGCCGCCTCGCCGACGAGCCGGCGATCCTTCTTTCCGTCGGCAAACACGAAGTCGCGCGTAAACTTCGGCGCGATCCCGATCCCGTGCAGCCGATCCTCGGGCGCGAAACTGTAGAGCGCGTCTGTGTCGACCCAGAACGGCTCCTGAAACAACCGCTCCGGTGACTGCGGGTTGGCGACGGTGACCTGAACCTGGAACATGCCCATGCTTATTCTACCCGCAAAAGCACGTGTCGGCGTCGCCGCGTGGGATGTAGTCGTTGGGCATCGATACACCTGCCCATCCAGCCCCGGCACACCGGGACCGTTCTGACTGATCCGGTCGCTTCCGCTCCCGGCTCTGATCGGCGGCAGCGGATTGAAAACGCCGGAAACCGCCGCCATCCAGCCGGGACTCGGGCCCGATGATGCGGGGGACTGTACGAAAAGGGCGGGGGGATGTCCAGCCGCACCGGGGGGGTACGGGCGCTGCGGGGGGTCCCCCGGACGGGTCGGCGGCGTCTCCGGAGGGGTCGGGAGTTGAAGAGTTCAAGGGGTTGAGGGGTGAGAAGGGTTTGAAGCGGCGGGGGACCCAGCCCCGGCGTGTCGGGACTCCTCCTTCGTGAGCGTCAGCGATGTCGTTTTGAGACCTGAGCTGCCCCATTCATGGGGCGGGTAGACCCCGCGACATCCCGGCCGCGCCGGGACAAGTTCCTGCCGCGGCTCAGGTCAACCCGTCAACCCAACGTGGCCGGAGCACCAGGGGGCGCCCCCGCCGTCCCCCCGACTGCCCGATAACTTCAGCCGCGTCGAGCAACGTCCGATGTGCCGGTAATGCGTGGCCGCGCGCGTGGCGCGGCCGGCCGACAGCCCGGCGTGCCGGGGTGGGACGGGTTCAAGGGTTCAAGCGTTTAAGGGTTCAAGGGTTTAAGGGTTCAAGGGTTTAGGGGTTCAAGGGTTTGAGGGTTCAAGGCCGACGCCCCGGCGCGCCGGCGTGGCACACAGCGGCGAGGTGTCAATACGATGTACTGCAACTTTTTCGGACTCCGCTCCCATCCGTTCGAGGACCGGGCGGACGCGCAATTCTTCTACCCCACGGCCGAGGGCGAGGAAACGCTCGCCGCCATGGTGTACGAAATCCAATACGGCACGGGCTTGGGACTTCTGATCGGCGAGGCGGGAACGGGCAAGACCCTCCTGATCCGCGCCCTGCTGCAACGACTTCAGAACGCGGACCAAACCGTGGTGGTAACCTGGCCGCCGAGCGGGGCCATGGACCTGATCCGCGAGTGCTGCAAGGGGTTCGGCGTGACCCTGCCCTCCTCACACCATGAAACGCGTCGTGTCAGCCGGCTGCGCCGGCACTTGGGTCGGTCGGCGGGGGCCGGGCATCGCTCGATCCTCATCCTCGACCAGGCCGAAAACCTGAGTCCGAGCAACATCGCTCAGCTCGCCACGCTCGCGGATCTCTCCGGTGATCGCGGCAGACTCCTCACGATTCTCCTGGCGGCGCAACCTCACGTACGTTCGCTTCTCGATCGACCGGAGTTCGCCCGCATTCGTCAACAGCTCTTCGGCGAGCGGACGCTGTCGCCGCTCACCGAGACGGATACGCGCGAATACATCCGACACCGACTTCGGATCGCCGGCGCCGGGGACGCGGATTTGTTCGACGATCGCGCCATCTCGCTGATTCACGAGATCTCCGGCGGCATCCCGCGACTGATCAACCGCATCTGCAACGCGGCCATGCTCACGGCCTATGGGGCGGAGACGCCGTGCATCACGCGGGCGATCGTTGAGGAGGCGACGACGACGCGGCCCACCGTGCGCGAGCGCGCCGTCGAGGCGCGTGAGCTGGGGCTGGCGGCGGCCGGAGACGGCGGCGCCCCCTGGCGGAACAGTCTGCAAACGATGGAGGCGAACGGGCCGCGGATGGCCGCGGACCCCTACGAATCATCCGCCGCCGACGTTGACACCGTCGATGACGACGGAGTCGACGAGTCGTGGGCCATCGCCAATGGGCCCAGCGGCGCGTCGATCGCCGACACGGCGTACGAGGGATCCAACGGCGGTTCGCCGCGGTCGGGGCCCAGCAGCGATACCGTGTTACTCGCCAGACTGGAACGGGCGACGGCCCGCGCGGAGCGGATGACCACGACGACCGAGGCGTCCCTGACGCGCTTGGCCGCGGTCGAAAAGCACCTTGCCTTGCTGGTCGAGCACGCGGACCGAATCACCGAGTCCCTGTCCCCCGCCGTGCAAGAAAAAATCGAAGCGATGGAACGCGCGGAACGACGGCTCACGGGAATCGCCTCGCAGACCGAGCGACAGGTGAACGACGTCGAGTCCAAACTTGCCCGCGCATCCGGCGTGTTCACCCAGACGGAGGACTCGGCCCGCCGCGCGGAGCGCGCCTGTGAACTCGCCAACGACGTGGAATCCCGCTTGACGGCGTTCGCCGAGCGTCTCGCGGACAAGGCCGAGGAAGTCCAGCAGCGTGTCTCCGTCCTGATGAGCGGCGTTCAGACGACGGAGGATGCGCAGGCCCGGCTCGCCCGCGTGATCGAGCAGGCGACGTGCGTGACGCAGGCATCGGAAAACGCAGTCCACACCGTTCGCACGCACGTGCAGGCGGCGGTCGACGAGGGCGAACGCGAGCTCCGACGACGCGCCGAAGCGGAAATGGAACGCTGCCAACGTCAAAGCCAAGAACGGATCAAGAGCTTCGAACGTCCCGTCCTGTCGATCCTTGAGAAGACCCAAGGCAAGGTCGATGCCTTGCTGCAGCGCGCCGCCGCCGTTGCGGCCGATGCCGATAGTGCCGTTGAGCGGCACCGTTTCGCCGCTCGCGAAACGGTGGAGACGGCTCAGACCCGAGTCGATGCGTTGCTGGAACGTCTCTCGACCGCCGCCGCGGACGCCGATGACAAGACCCACGGCCTCACGGCCGCCCTCCAACGAACCATCGCCGACAGTGAACAGGCCCGGCAGCGAATCACCGCGGAATCCGTGGAGCAACACCGGGCCGCGATGCGCGACCAATGGGCGACGGTGGAAGCCTCCGCTGAGAAGACCGCCCAGGCCGCGCAGGCGAAACTTGATGAGGTCGTACGGCACGCCGCCTCCGCCGCCGCGGACGCCGAGCGGCGAGTCGAGGCTGTGACCGCCCCGTTGAAAGCGGCGATCGTGGAGGGCGAGCGGTTTGAAAAGCAGTTGAGCGACGTGCTCCCGCGGCGGTGCCGGGAAGAGTCCGACGCCTTGTTGGATGGCTATCGCACCTCGTTGCGTGAGGACGCGGCGTCAATGGAGCAATCGGCCAAGGCGACCGTGCAGTCCGCGCAGGCCCGATTGGACGGCGTCCTCCGGCACGTTTCGGCCGCCGCGATCGACGCCGAGCAGAGCGTGGAACCGCTGACCGCCAAACTCCAAGCCGCGATCGAGGACGGCGAACGCCGTGCCAAAGAGTTCAGCGAAACCCTCCCCCGCCGCTGCCGCGAAGAGATCGAAACGATGACCGCGACGGCGACGGCGCGCTTGCAGCAGGCCGAGCGACAGCTCGACACCCTCCTGACTCGCCAAACCGACGCCCAGTCGACGTTGTCGGCGCTCTCCACCGATGCGGCTGCACGCGTGGCCGAACTCATGGAGACCGTACGGAGCACCGGAGCGGCGGTGGACGATTTGGCCGCGAAAGCTCAGCCCCTGACGCACTCCCTCGCCGACGCCGTGCAGCGCGGCGAAGACCTGCTGCGAGAAGTCGAGGCGACCGGCAAGCGCGTCACCGCCCTCCAGCAGCAGGTCGCGAACAACTTGGTCGACATCGGCATCGGATGCGAACGAGTCGCCGCCGTCCGCGCCCAAGTCGGCGACTACGACCAACTGGCCGCCGCCCACGAACGCGCCCTGGCCGCGGCGAAGCAACTCAACGCGGTGATCACCTCTGCGGGGGAGCTCCATGACGCCCTCCAGGGATTGGTCGCCCATGCGGACGAAAAGGTCGACCGGCTCGGCTCACACCACGCCGCCGCAAGCCACATCCTGGATCGGCTCAACGCCGCGAACGTGACCGGCCATCAGGTCGTGGAGCGCATCGAAAAATCGGGCCACGTCGCCGACGACTCGGCTGCGAAGGTCCAGGCCCAGATCGATCGGTTAGCCCAAGACGCTTTGTCCCTCCGTACGATGACGGAGACCGCGACGAAACAACTCGAAGACCGGCACAAGGAAGCGGCGGCTCTTCTAACGAACCTCACCGCCTCCTCGGCCTCGGCGACGCATCTGTACGAGGAGTTGGGCCGGCGCATCGAGCAAGCGCGGGAACAGATGGCGCAGATCACAAAGGGCGCCGGTCAAGCGGGCCGGCTCATGGGCCAGGTGTCAGAGATTACGCACACGCTCACCGCCGCGAGGGAGGCGGGCGCTTCCCTGCACGAGACCGTCGAAGACGCTCGCCTTCTGACCGATCGCCTGAGCGTGATCGGTGAGGGGGCCGTGCCGCAATGTGCGGCCCTAGGTGAAAATAGCATCGTGGCGCGGGGACTCATCGAGCGGCAAGAGCAGCTTCGCGAGGAAGCCGACTCCGTCGCGGAGCGCCTGGCGAGCCAGCTCGCGGCAGCCGCCGATCTCGCGAAGGCCAACCAGGGCCTGCTCCGCGACTTCACGACGAACGCGGACTCCCTTCGTGAGCGGATCGACGAGCTTGCCCGAGAGGCGGCGGACATGGAGGCACGGCTTGCCGTCTTGGCCGCCGGACCCACCGCGATCGTGGAGAGCGCTCAGACGCAAGCCGCGCAGTTGGAAAAAGTCTGCGCGGCCGTGCGGAAGATTTTCGCCAACCTCTCCGAGGCGACCCTGAAGGCCCAGCAACAAACCGAGGAGCTGAAGGGCGCGGGCGCGGACACCGCCGGCCGACAGGCCCAGCTCACCGTCGAGACGGAGCGGGCCACGCGAACCCTCCACGTATGGCTGGAAGAGGCCGTCCGAACGCAGTCGCGTCTGGAACAAACGCTGACTGAATGCCCGTCCATTTGGCAGACGCACCCGACGGAAACCGTGCGGCGGCTCTCTCACGCAGCCTCACCCTTCGCCCGGATCGCCGCGGACGCCGCCGCCGGGGGGCTCCAAGTCCTTGCGGAACCCGCCGTCGCCGCCACGGCCGTCGAATCGAAGATCGCCAAAACGCCCACGCGTGCGGAGGAGATCGCGCGGCTGATCAAGGAGGCGAAACGGGAGGAAGCCGCCGTTCCCACGTGACGCCGAAAACGCGGCGGTACGGTCTACGGCACAGCCCTGTAAATGTTCATGCGCTCCCGCCGGACCGGCGCATCCCATTAAGGGCGGCGGGGGTAATCGTTTCGCGTCATGCTGAGCGGAACACTTGTCATGCTGAGCGCAGCGAAGCATCTCCGTTGGGCGACGAGACCCTTCGCTGCGCTCAGGGTGACACGCTGCGCTCAGAATGACATCCCCTGGGCATTTTCGCCACCCCGAACGGAATGCACCCCAGCCGGACAATCCGAAATAATCCCGCTTGACCTTCCCAGTACCTGCTTCTACCATGACCCACGATGGCCTGCGCGGCGATGGTGACGGCGCGGCCACGATGGAGAACGCGAAACATGATGATTTCCGAAACCATGAACGCCAAGCTCAACGATCAGATCACGGCCGAGTTCGGGGCCGCGCACGCCTATCTGGCGATGGCGTGCCTCCTCGACAATATGAGCCTCAAGGTCCTGGCCGGGCGATTCTTCAAGCAATACAGCGAGGAGCTGGAACATGCCATGCGCATCGTTCGTTATGTGCTTGAGGTCGGCGGGACGGTCGCCCTCGACGGCGTCTCCAAACCGAAAAAGGATTACAAGAACGTGGAGGACATCGTGGCGACGGCCCTTCAAAACGAAAAGGACATCACCGCGAAAATCAATGACCTCGTCGCCCTCGCCGACAAGGAGAAAGACTACGCCACCCGCAGCTTCCTGCAATGGTTCATCGACGAGCAGGTGGAGGAGGTTTCCACCATGGCGGAGCTGCTGAATCTGGTGAAGCTCGCGGGCAACAACGTGCTGCAGCTCGAGGCCGTCGTGCGACATCAAATGCTCGCCGAGAAAAGCTGAAACGCCGAAACCCTGGAACACTGAAGCTCTCGAACCCTGAAACGCCACAACGCCCGAACGGGCGGAAAATACGATGCCCGGCGCGCCCATCGTCGATCTTCGAAGCGATACCGTCACCCGCCCTTCGCCGGGGATGCGCAAGGCGATGGCCGAGGCCGAGGTCGGCGACGACGTCTTCGGCGACGACCCCACCGTCAACCGCCTGCAGGAACGGGTCGCCGAGCTTCTTGGGAAAGAGGCGGCGATCTACGTCCCGTCCGGGTCGATGGCCAACCAGACGTCCATCCGCTCCCAGACCCAGCCCGGCGACGAGATCATCGCCCACGCCGACAGCCACATTTACCACTACGAGGCCGGCGCTCCCGCAGGGCTTTCCGGTTGTTCGGTGAGACTACTGAACGGCCCGCGCGGAACGTTCGACGCTGCCGCCGTTCGGGCGGCCATGCGACCCGCGGACTCGCATTTTCCACAGTCGGCGCTGATCGTTGTCGAAAACACTCACAACCGCGGCGGCGGAACGTGCTGGTCGCTCGACGAGATCGCGCGGATTCGGCAAGTCGCTGACGAGTTTCGGGTGCGGATGCACTTGGACGGCGCGCGACTGATGAACGCCTGCGTGGCCAAGGGGCACTCGCCGCCGCAGTACACGCGATACTTCGACACCGTCTCGATTTGCTTCTCCAAAGGGCTGGGCGCCCCCATCGGCTCCGCCGTCGCCGGAACGAAAGAGATCATCAAGCGCGTCCATCGCTTCCGCAAAATGTTCGGCGGCGGGATGCGCCAGGCCGGCATCATCGCCGCCGCCGCCCTTTACGCCCTGGACCACAACATTGACCGCCTTGCCGAGGACCATGCCAACGCCAAGCGCCTCGCGGCGGCCATCGCCAACATGCCCGGCGTCACCATCGACCCCGGCGCCGTTGAGACCAACATCGTGTACTTTGACGTGAACGAGTCCACCGGTACCGCCAAATCCGTTTGCGACGCGGCACGCGAGAACGGGGTATGGATTCTGCCGACGGCGCCGCAGCGCATCCGCGCCGTCACGCACCTCGATGTCTCGACCGACGCCATCGACCGGGCGATCACGATCATGAACGCTGTCATGCGTCGTCGATGAGAACGTAGCTCGTTGCCGGGGCGTGATCTGCCTACGGCGGGAATTACCTGGAATGCAAGGTCATGATGTCCTATGGATGTCGTGCTTTTTTCAACACCCCGACGGGGTGATGGGCTGTAGCCACGGGTGAAGCGAGTCCGCCGTAGGCGGAACGAGCGGAACCCGTGGATAGAGATGCGTCTCGTTTTTGTCGTCGCCCCGAAGGGGCGAAGGATTTGCTGAGTCCGACGTGAAATCCTCCGTCGAAAATCAGCTCGAGCATCACAAGAAACGCGACTTCAAGGAAGAACTGCTCACGATGCTACGCGCTCACGCTATTCAGTTCGAAGAACGCTACGTTTTCGATTGATTACGCGCGCCCATTCGACGACCCTCCGCCCCTCGCGGGGCGGATTATCCTATGCCCTCATTTTCCACGAGTTCCGTCCGCCGTTGGCGGACTCCACTCGTGGCTACAGCCCTCGGCCCCGTTGGGGCCGGCTCGGTCGTGTTCCACAGATTGAGACGTCCCAAAACGAGCGATCCGCTTGCTCGCGGCTCTGATGGCGTCACCCACAAGGGGT
>JAZDHF010000006.1:0-4325 GCA_043806315.1 Planctomycetota bacterium
CCGCAAGCGTGCGGCGCCGATTCCGTGGCCGTTGTTTCAACGCCTGTCGGAGCGTCATCCGCCGCCCAGGCCGGTCATCGTCCATTCCGTGTACCGTGGCGTAGCGAACCCGTGACGTGAGGAACCGTATGCGTTAATCGCACACATACGGATCTGTGGGAGCCCCGGGGAGCAATCCCCGGGGCGACCCGGCCTTGTTTGGGTTCTCGCCGATGGGTTCGTCAGGGCGTTGTGGAGGAGTTGCTTGAGCCCGGCGAGATGGATTGCAGAACGTTGGTCGGGTCGAGCAGGGATTGTAGGAAGTCCTTCGATCCGTTGACGATGGCGTTCCTGATCTGGACCTCGCAGGCCCCGAACAGCGACCCGCCCGCCAACGCCGCAGCGAGCACCCAACGCCCTTTCCGTAACACCTGCCGTCGATCGGTCATGGTTCGACCTCCCGCTGTTATTCGCACAAAACCGTTGGCTATTCCATCGTTAGCCGCATGAGCGACAGCCAACCGACCCGTCGCCGCGTCACGGACCTTCGCTCTCGCGGACCTGAGACGCCAGGAAATGGGCGAGGTTTGCGAAGGTATCCGGGCCGCGGAAAATCGACGGCTGCTCCGATCCGGGCAGCAGGAACGACTGCAGTGAAATCCCACCGGCCACGCCCGTGCTGACGAACGCTCGGAAGATGATGGTGTCGCCGCAGTTGAAGTTCCCCACGTCGAGTTGCAGCGGGTTGAGGTTTCCCGCGGGCACGCCGAAACCCGTCGCCCCGCCTGCGCCCCCGCCGCCTACAAAGATAGCTGCGTCGGTCGGCAATAGATTCTGCCCCAATCCCACCTCGGTCACCGGCGACTGGCTGCAAGGGAAAAGCACGCCCGTCTCCATCGCCAGCCCCGTGGCGCTGGTGTTCAGACGCACCGTCTCACGCTCGGGGCGGGTGATGAAGTTCCCTAGGTCGTCCTGCTGGAAGTTGCCCTGGTCGTCGACCACCAGGACCTGGCGCTCGATGGTGACGATGAACTGCACGTCTTGGCCGGTCTCGTTCACCACCCGCACCAACACGAAGGCCGCGCCCGGCCCCGGCGTCACGGGGACCTCGCCCCCCGAGAGGGTGTTGATGAAAGCCGGGTTGAAGACGCGAACATTGCTTCCACATGCGGCGGCGAGGGCGAGCAGCCCTAACGCCCCGCACACGATCAAAACGGCTGTCGATGTTGCTTTGGTTCGCACCTGTCGATAATCTCCGTCACCCGTGGCGTTCGGCTTCGAACTCGCGCCCATCCCGCCGTCACTGCACCGTCACGATGAACTCGTAGCGTCCGCCGATCCGGGCGATGGTCGCCGCGTCGTCAATGTCGTAGCTGGGGGTATCCGACGAGATGGGGTCGAGGAACGGGACGGCCAAGGTTCCTTTGATGGTAATCGCGACCACCGATCCACAGATCACGTTGGGCGTCGGGCTGGGCACATCGCGCACACCGATGTTCTGCTGCAAAGTCACATTCCCATCCGCATCGACCTCGTCAATCCGCAACGTGCGGAATTGCGGAGGCAGGCTCCCGCGCCGCTGGAAGCTCGTAAAAATCGTGCCCCCGGCGGTCGAGGTCGATTCGACGAGCTGGTATTGGATCAACTCAACCGGGAGAAACACCTCGATGTTCGTCCCCGGCTCCACCTCCACCTGGGCCACGTCGCACAACGCCACTGCGTTGTTGAGGTCGTTCTGATTGAGGTCGGGGAAGGCCTGGGCGTCGAAGCTGGGATCGACCAAGTTGCGGCTGCCATCGATGAACTCCAAGGTCTGGAACGTCCCATCGACGTAAGTTACGCGAAGCCGCATCCGAACCCGCGGACGCAACGCTCGCTTTTGCGCGTCCGTCAGGCTCATCTTCGAGGCGAGGAAGGTCAACAGGCGCTCGTCGATTTCCGTCTGGTTCGCCAGCGCGACGACCACGTGACCGGGGGCGTTGGGCAGCGTGGCGAGACTCGACGTGCCCGAGGAATCAAACAGGTTCACGAAGGCGGGGTTAAACGCCGAGCAGCCGCACAGCAGAACGCCCAGTCCGCAACACGCCGCCGCCGACCGGATCCCTCGCCGCCCCTGGCGCCGAGGAAGCGAACTCAAACAGAAGTTGACCACGACCCGTTCATCCTCTCGTTGGAACGCTTGGAGCTAATCCCGACGCGCCGGGACTACGCTCGTGCCGGCGACGGCGGGCTGGCCTACGTCACCTCCCCCTAGTATCGCCCGCCGGAGTGTCAGGTCAACCGGTAAAATGTCGTGCCCGCGTCAGGACGGCCTCCCCGGCGAGGCCGCCTTGACGGTCGCCCCGCGCCAAGCTATGTATCATTGTTCCTTGGCTTGTCCGACCCGTACCCGGCCCGGCCGGCGTGCCGCGGGGCTGCCGCCGTACCCGGTGGACGGTAGAACCAGGGGCCGTAGCTCAATTGGTTAGAGTACCGGCTTGTCACGCCGGTGGTTGCGGGTTCGAATCCCGTCGGCCTCGATGACGTAAAACAGGCTGAATTGCAGTGTTTTCTGCAATACCCGCGATGTCGCGGAGCGGCCATTACCAAGGCGGATTCCGGGTAGTCTACCCGGAACCTTTTTGGAGGCTGCTACCGTGCCACGAAAACCAGCGGACGTACCCCTCTCCGAATCCACAAGGCCACCGGCCAAGCCTACGCCGTATTCGATGGACGATGGCGGTACTTCGGACGCCACGAACTGCCCGACTCTAAGGCCCGCTACGATCAAGCCGTCGCCGAATGGCTGGCCGCCGGACGGCGGACCCCCATCGAACAAAGCGACGCGACCATCGTCGAGGTCGTGGCGGCGTTCAAAGAGCACGCCAAACAGACCTACGACGACGCCCGTACGGTGGACCGCTTCAAGGCCGCATGGGTGCCGCTGGTGGATCTCTACGGCGACACCCCGGCGGCGGACTTCGGGCCGTTGAAGCTGAAAGCCGTTCGCACGTGCCTGATCGCCGGGAAACGCGGACTGCGGACCCGCCGGCACGTCAATACCCTCGTCAACACAGTGCGGCACATCTTTAAGTGGGCGGCGTCCGAGGAGTTGGTCCCGGCGACCGTCTATCACGCCCTGCTCACCGTGGTCGGGCTGCGGCATGGGCGCACCGAGGCCCGCGAAGCCGACCGCGTGAGGCCTGTACCCCAACAGCACGTTGACGCCATCCGACCTTACCTGTCCCGGCAAGTGGCGGCGATGATCGACCTGCAATTGCTGACCGCCGCGAGGCCCGGCGAATTGTGCGTCATGCGACCCGTGGACCTCGACACGACGGACAAGGTTTGGACTTACAAGCCGGTGAACCACAAGACGGCGTGGCGGGGGCGTGATCGCGTCGTCTATCTCGGTCCCAAGGCCCAAGACCTGATCCGCCCGTTTCTGGCGGGCCGGGCGGTGGACGCCTATCTGTTCAGTCCCGCCGAGGCCGTAGCCGAGCAACGTGAGGAACGGCACGCCGAGCGGGTGACGCCCCTGAGTTGCGGCAACAAGCCGGGTAGCAACGTCCGACGGCATCCGAAGAAAACACCCGGCGACCGTTTCACCGCCAACAGCTACCACGGGGCGATCCAGTACGCCTGCGACCGGGCGTGGCCTGCCCCGGACGCGATCGACGACAAGGCATTGCGGCAGTGGCGACACAACCACCGCTGGCACCCCCACCAACTGAGGCACAACGCGGGGACCAATATCCGCAAGCAATTCGGCCTCGACGTGGCCGCCGTTATGCTCGGACACGCCCGCTGCGACGTAAGTATCCGCGAACAAATAACTTCATCAATTACTTCTTGGGCCGAATCGTGTAATTCGTACCTGTTTACCGTTTTTCCCGGTAATGTCTTGAGGCTCTGGTTGTCGATATCCTTCTCTGATGGCGGAGCCGTCTGGAGTCAATTCGCGGTGTCCGCGGTGCGCGATCCTGGAGCGGCGCATTGCGGAGCTGGAAGCGCAGCTGGCCGCACGCGACGCGAGGATTGCGAAGCTGGAAGCGCAGATTGCTCGCTACGAGAAGCGCATCGCCGAGCTCGAGCGCTTGGTGCTGGAGGCCACACGGGCGAACAAACGCCAGGCCGCCCCTTTTTCGCGCAACCAGCCCAAGTCCAAGCCGAAGCGGCCGGGGCGGCTCGAGGGGCACGTGGCCGCGACGCGTCCGGCCCCCACGCCCGAGCAGATCAGCCAAACGATCGATGTACCCTTGGAGCGATGTCCTTCTTGCGGTGGTCCGGTGGAGGACTTGCAGACCCATGAGCAGACCGTCACGGATCTTCCCCGGGTGGAACCGATCACCAACCAGTACGTCACC
>JAZDHF010000007.1:0-3600 GCA_043806315.1 Planctomycetota bacterium
CATGTTCAATGTACGCTGGAGCATCGGCGTCGACATCGCCACCGCGTGGGTTCTGACGCTCCCTGCGGCGGCAATCTTGGCCGTCGGCGTGTTCTTGATTCTCAGACCGGTCATCTCGGCGCTGGGGCTGGGTTAGGAACCCGCCATCGGGTTCAAATCCGAGACGCGCGCCCACGCGACCGCTCCGCGCGAAATCCTTCTGGAGACGACTCCCGCCGCGTGTCCGCAATCGGCGTGCCGCACGAGGTCACCAAGTGGCGCGGGCGGCGAACGGAGAGTATTCGCAGGCCCAAGATTCCGGCAAGGAGCAACGAAAGGTTGGCCGCGCCAAGGACGCCGCACATCCGGTTTGGTCCCGTATTGTCCCTGCCAGGAGTCCCCGCCGGTGGTCCATCGTTGTCGTCCGGCGGCAACACCACGCATCCGATGCCATCGACCGCCGCTCCGGCAGTCGTCTGGGGGCACCGATCAACGTCGTCCGAGACCCCATCACCATCGGAATCCCGTTCGCTCGACGCACACCCCGTAGAGTCGACGGGTACGCCTGGCGGGCTCGACGGGCACGCGTCACGACAGTTGTCCAGACCATCCATGTCAGCGTCACGACCCTGGCACGGGCAGCCGTCGGCACCCACGGGATCGCCCGGTGCCGTATCAGGGCACTGATCGGCACAGTTGTTGACGCCGTCAGCATCGTCATCGAGTTGGTCACAAGCGCAACCGGTTTCGTTGACGACCGATTCCGCGGCCGTGCTTGGGCAGTGATCGCTGGCGTCCGGAACGCCGTCGCCGTCCGCATCACTGCATCCGGCGATCAGCTGGCTATCGCAGCGGCCGGCACGGCACGTATCCGTGGTGCAACCTTGACCGTCATCGCAGTCCTCGTCAGCGACGCACTCGACACATTTCCGCTTTGCCTCAAGGCATGTCTGCCCGGGGCAAGGATCGCCGCCGGGCTCGCAGGCGCCGTTCAGGCACATCTCTACGCCGTTACAGAACGCCTCGTCGTCACAGTGCGCGTCCGTCAGGCACGCTACGCATCGATCCCTCGCTTCGTCACAGAAGCTGTCCACACAAGGCGCAGGCCCCGGCTGGCAAGCGCCGTTGGAGCACTGCTCGACACCGTTGCAGAAGAGGCCATCCTCGCACCCGCGGGCATCTACGCACCGGAACTCGTACGCTCCGATGTCCACCGTTCCGTTCGTGATACGCGGTTGCTGGTCCGCATCCAGAGGCGTCGGTTCGTCCGTAATCCCGTCGCGGTCGAGATCGGTGACGTCGCTTCCAAGCCCGCCGTTGCTGCCGACATCGATGCACGGCGATTTCGGTGCGAGCCTGAAGTTGTCGTCTTCGCTACCGACGGTTCCATCCGCGCCATCTGCGTCGACGAATCGGGGATCGTCGGCGATGTTCCCGTCAATACCCGCGTCGACCCATCCCATGATACAGCTATGCTGAACGACGGGCTCGCCCTCGCCGGACAGCTGTGCCGCCTCGCCAGTACCGTCGCCGTCGCGGTTGTCCCACAGAATACAGTTCGTCAGCGTTGGGCTGCTGGTCCGATTGGAAATCCCGCCGCCGGAGCCGGCAAGGTTCCCGCCGAACGTGCAGTTGACAAGCGTGGGACTACTTGTTGTGTTCCGCAACGCCCCACCGGAGTCGGCGGCGCGGTTGCCACTAAACACACAGTTGACCAGCCTCGAGTTGCTTTCGTTGTCGCGTATGGCGCCTCCGTCATCCCCGGCGGAGTTTCCGGCGAACAAACAGCCGATCAGCACGGCTTCCGTAGTGTCGTTGAACAACGCCCCGGCATCGCCCAGGGCCGAGTTGGCGACAAACCACGATGCCACGGCCGACAGCCGGCCGGTCAGGCTGTATACCGCGCCGCCGTGGCCGGACGCGTCATTCTCGGCAAATCGACAGCCATTGAGTCGGACATTGCCGCCCGCGCTGTAGAGGGCGCCGCCGTCAGTCGCTGCGCCGTTGAACGTAAAGCTACAATTAGTGCCGCTCCATGCAGTCGCGGTCGCGTAAACGGCACCGCCGATCAGGGCGCTGTTCGCGCCAAAGACGGAATCAGACGCCGTGGTGTCTCCGCCACTGACGTACAGCGCGCCCCCCGAGTCGAACGCCACTTGGCCCGTGAACGTACACAAAGTGAGGGTAACCCTGCCCGCCTCGCTGTATATACCGCCGCCAGACGAGGCCGTGTTCTCTGTAAGCATGCAGCTCGTTAAGACTGGTCTGCCGCCGCTGTTGTAGATTGCGCCGCCTCGGGTGGCCGTGTTTCCAGAGAACGAGCAATCCCGTAGCGCCGGCTCGCTGGATTCATTGCAGATGGCGCCTCCGTCGTCTGCGGCCGTGTTGCCGCTGAACGCACATCGGTCGAAGATGACTTGGCTCGTAGCGATCCGAAGGGCGCCACCGTTGCGGTCCGCGACGTTGCGGTCGAACGAACAGTCGGTGAACGTCACGGTGCTGTTGTTGTTGTAGATTGCGCCGCCGTCGTCGTGCGCGACGTTCGCGATGAATAGGCACCTTTCAAGCGACGGGTTCCCACCGTCGTTCCGCATCGCTCCGCCGTCGTCTCCGGAGGAATTGCTGTCAAACACACAGTCGCGGAAAACCGGGTTGCTTGCTGTGTTGTAAACGGCTCCAGCATCGTCCCGCGCGTTGTTTCCGCGGAATGTGCAATTGGATACTGTCACCAGGCTGCCTTGACGATTGAGCAGGCCGCCTCCGCGGCTCTGTGATCCCGTGTCCGAATCGGCGTTTCCGTTCTGGATGGAGAAACCATCCAGACGCGTCGTTCCGTTAACCCCGGAGCTCGTCACGACGTGGTAGACGTTATCGACACGGTTGGTCAGTCCACTGGTATCGTCACGGTTCAGGTCGCCGCTGAGGATCGTTGGGCTTGCGGCGATGTCCCGCTGGCTCAGGTCGGTCTCACCACCCGCGAAACCGCCAAAAAGTGCCACCCCACCGACCAGGGCGAAGCTGGCGTTTCGATCTCCGTTAGCGCCCGCGGGCGTATACACCCCGGCTGCGACCCAAACCGCACCAACTTGGCCGTCCACTTGTCGTGCCCGAGCAAGTGCGGCCTGGAGGTCGGTGTAAGCGTTCTCCCAACTGGAACCATCGTTCCGCCCGGTCGCATCGACCTTCACGTACAGGGTCGTTTGCGCCCAAACCGCGTCCGCCCAACAGCAGGAGTGGAGGAGGAAACTCATTCTCAGGATGATCCGGACGCGCTGCATTGCCGGGCATGGCTTCCAGGGTATGATCACATCAAGCCTCCGAATCCGGCTCGCCTCAGGACTTCATGCCTGCTTCGCGCGAGTCGTTCGCAAAGTCCGGCACGGCGCACGGATCCACAATTTTGCCGCCGTTCCGGGTCCGAACCTCGGCCAGCGGTACTTGACCCACTTTACATCGAAAACCCTCGTCGATCAACATCTTACTCAAACTGACCGATTTTTCAGGAAATAATCACGTAACTCGTTTTGTGACAATGACTTGCGCCGTCTTGGTTTCCAGCCAACAATCGGGTCCAACGATCCGCTCCCAGGGGCATCGGATCGGAAGACCGCTGCCGGCATA
>JAZDHF010000008.1:0-12106 GCA_043806315.1 Planctomycetota bacterium
CGTGGGTCATCCCGCAAATCCGAATGAACGTCTTGAAGTCCTTGGCGATGAACTGCGGACCGTTGTCGGAGATGATCCGCGGGGTGACCCCGGGAAACTTCTCCCGCGCTCGCTGCAAGATGATCTCGATCTCCGCTTCGATCATCGACTCGCGGATCTCCCAGTGCACCACGTACCGGCTGCACCCGTCCAGCAGGGTGCACAGGTAGTAGAACGTCCCGCACACGTTGATATACGAAATATCCACGTGCCAGTGCTCGTGGGGCCGCAAAGGCTGCACAAACCCGGTGCCTTTTTTGCTCGGCTTGCGGTTCCACCGGCGAAGCAGGTCGCCTTCCCGCAACACCCGATACACGCTGCTGGGACTCACCGCTACCACGTCTCGATCCAGCATCATGAACGCCAGCCGCCGATACCCTTCCAACGGATACGCCCGATGGAATTCCACGATGGCCCGCTTCTCTTCTTCGTCCAACCACTCGTCCCGCGGGACCCACGCGTTGTGCTCGTTGACCTGCCCGTAACGCCCCTGCCAGTCGTGGTACTTGCTGGAGGAGATTCCGATCCACGCCACCATGCGTTTACCCGCGATCTCCGTACGCTCCGACCAGTGCCGGACGAAATCCACGATCGTGTCCCGCGTGTCGTGAGCCACCCAGGCCCCTTTCAGGCTTCCCCAAGGCTTTTTTTTAGCGCCACGTGCTCCTCCATCAGCTCGGAGAGCACCTCGTCCTTCCGCCGCAGCTTCGCTTGAAGGGCCTCGATCCGCTTGGCCGCCGCGTCCTCCGACCGCCCGTTGCGCCCGCGGCCCTTGGGCGCGTCGAACACCGCAGCCCCTTGCTCAAAAAGGTCTTTCTGCCAGCGGTAGAAGAGCGTCGGGTTGATCCGCTGCTCCTCGCACAGGTCCGATACCGGCACCTTCTCCACCAGGTGCCGCCGCAAAATCGCCACCTTCTCCTGGCCTGTGAAATGTCTCCGTTCCTTCGTGTTGCTCATGTCGTTTTCCTCCGTTTGGGACTACACTAACCAACACGGCCGAAAACTCCATTTCCGTCTGAAGCAACACAGGGCACACAGCGGCTCACCCGGGCCATCGGCAAGTTCAAGGCCATGGAGATGATCCTCAGCGGTCGGTCGATGACGGCCAAGGAGGTCTACGAGGCCGGGCTCGTCGCCCGCGTGGTTGCCAAGGAGCAGTACCTGGCCGAGGCCTTGCAGCTTGCTCAGCAGATCGCCAAGAAACCGCTGATCGCGATGAAAGTCGCCAAAGAAGCCGTGCTCAAGGCCGAAGAGCTGGCCCTCGCCGAAGGCATCGAGTGTGAGCGGCGGCTGTTCTATTCGCTCTTTGCCACAGAGGATCAGAAGGAGGGCATGAAGGCATTCATGGAGAAGCGCAAGCCGCAGTTTAAGGGGAAATAGCGGCGACCCTTGACACTTCGCGTCAAGGGCAGGCTCCGCGACGGAGCGACGAAGGGAAACAAGCAGGGACGAAGGGACGAAGGGACGGAGCAACGAAGGGACGGAGGTGGTAGCGTCCGGCGTCCTCGCCGGACGTCGGGACGGGCCTACGCGGCGACGAGGGCGATCAATGATCAATGAGGACTTGGCAGGGGCGCTGGCGAAGGGTCGTGGGTCCATGGTACAATGCCAGTTTCCGGAGCGACCCTGGGGGAACTGATTCGGGAAGTCTCTTGGCCTGTGGGATCACTCGAGCCCCGATTTGCAGCCGATTGTGAGTCGAAGTCGAGGTCAGGGTGGCCGCCTGGCGGTGAATGGTAGCTTCTGTTGCGAGAGTAACCACGGTGGCGTTCATTCCGCCATTTGAGACCGAGATCAACGCTCTTGCTGAGCAGCTTGCAGGATTGCCGAAAGGCGATCCGGCCTGGATAGAAACGCGGGCTCGGTTGGAGGCACACGAACGCAAGCTTTATCCCAGCTTAAGTGCCTACGATACCTTCTTACTTTCAATGAATCCGCTGCGTCCCAAGGCTCTGGACTACGTCCGATGTATCTTCCACGATGTGCACCTCTTCGAGAACCCTGCCGTACGCGGGGATCACCTGATGATTGCCGCGGAAGCCAGAGTCACCGTCGAGCAGACGGAGGTTGACGTGATCATCGTCGGCCAGCAGACGGGGCCGACCTCACAGCGTGACGACTTGCGCAAGCTCCCGGCTTCCGAGTACTTGCGCTGGAACCAGGGCATGGGCTTCCCGGATAGCTATCGCAAGGCGGTCTACGCCATGGGGCTGGCGGAGGAGCGCGGCTGGCCCGTGGTAGTACTCGTCGACACCCCCGGTGCGGACCCGTCGGAGTACTCGGAGGAGGAGGGCCAGGCCTTCGCCATCAACGATGTGATCCACAAAACCACATCCCTGAAGACCCCCAACCTCTCCTACATCATCAGCTTGGGGGCCAGCGGGGGGGCGATCGCGATCACCCCGACGAACCGCACGATCATGAACGAGTACGCGACCTACATGGTCATCAGTCCGGGGGGATGTGCGTCGATTCTGTTTCGCAACCGCAGCCCGGAGGCCATACGCAAGACCGCCGACGGTCTGTGCTTAACCTCAAGGGATGCCCTTCAGCAGGGCACCGTGGATGAAGTGGTCGCGGAGGGCCTGCGTCCGGGGCACCGTTATCCGCAGGAACTACTGGCCAAAGGCAAGGATGCGGTAGTGCGCAACCTGGCACAGATTCTGAACCTCCGCGGGGAGAGGGCCGAGCAAGTCCGGCGCGACAAGTTCTTCGCCATGGGCCGGTGGGGTACCTCGGGTGAGAAGCGAAGCACCGATGCGCTGGCCAAGACGGCCATCACGCAGGAGACCGACTTTGCCGACGTGCGTGCTGCGCTCGTTCACCACGTGGCCGAGTGGACGCGTGAGATCGCAGAATTCGACGGGAGGCCGATGGACGAAGCCGTTGCACTTGAGCTCCAGGCGACGCGGCGCATGCTGGCACGCACGCTCTACGCCACACAGAAAGGGGACGGGCAATACGTGGGCGCGATCCTGGGGTGCGGCACGCGGGCGCTGACCACGACCCAGTTGGCGCAAATGTACGAATACGCGATGGAAAGACGGTATGGTGACACCACTGGTGCCCCGGTGCTGCACCCCAACGGCGGCAAGAGTCCATATCGACGGCTGCACCCCGTGGACTGGATTCGTCGTCTTACGGACCGGGGCTCGTTTCGGGAGTTTGAGGAGACTATTTCCTATTGCTCGATCGACCAGCTCGGATTCCCGCAGTATCCGGAGGCCTTGGCTCGTGGAATTGCCGATACCGGGCTGCACTCCGGACTGATCACCGGCACGGCGAAGATCGCCGGTCACGATGTGGTGTTGGCCCTTAACAACTTCGGTCTCGTCGGAAGCAGCCTCTGCGACGAGATTGGCGAGAAGTTTCGACATGCCGCCGACCAGGCGATGAGGGCACGAACGCCCCTCATCTCCATTGCCAAGGGTGGTGGGGCAAGGATGCAGGAAGGTACGCCTTCCATGCATCGCAACATCCCCAAGGCCCAACACGCGTTGAATGAGCTGGAGGAGGCCGGGGTGGCGCACATCTCGATCATCTGTGATCCGACGCTGGGCGGGACGGCTATCAGCTACGGGCTGCGCGGGGATTATATGATCGTGGTGGAAGGCTCGGCCAACATCGGCTTCTCCGGCAAGCGCGTCGTCGAGCAGTTTCAGCAGCGCAAGGTGGCCGCCGACTTCCAACATGAGAACTGGCTGCTGCTTCGGGGATTCGTGGATGAGAGCGTCGCCACCGAGGACCTCGCCGGCAGGCTCGCGGAATTGTTGAAGCGCATTGCCGAGGGCAAGCGGTTGGCGAACCTCCGGACCCGCAGACCTCGCCCGTGGCAGCCGACAAGGCGTGTGGCGCTGGACGCCTCGGGATCCATGCCATGCGGTGTCGTGTAGCAGGCCAGCAGGAGACGCGACGACGTGCTGCGGCCACGGCGCTCCAGCCCCACACTGGAGATCCCTTCCCCCTCCTCAAGTCCAAAGTGATCGAGACAAACTGCAGGCGGATATGGAGGCCCCGGCGGACGACGGGGTGGCCCATGTCTTCTGGCGGGGTGGCCCATGTCTTTGGGACATGGGGTAGCCGAGGATGCGTGTTCGCAACCAAGCCCACGCACCTTTGCAGGCACAGCGAAGCGCGCTCCATTCAGTCACCCAGCCCCCCTGATTGGGAGTCGACCGGCCGGTGAATGGGATTCAGGAAAGCAGCAGCCGTTCCAGCACTGCGGCTATGGGACCGATTGGCAGAATTCCATGAGCACGCCGCCGGTACCATGGGGATGAGCGAAGGCGATCTTCATGTTGTGCGCCCCGTCGCGGGGCTCTTCGTCGATGAGCCGCACACCCGCAGCCTTAAGCTCATCCAAAGTGGCGCGCAGGTCCGCAACGCGGTATGCAATATGATGAAAGCCGGGTCCTCTTTTCTCCAGGAATTTGCGAATGGGACTGTCGCTTGTGGTGGCTTCGAGCAGCTCGAGGCGAACCTCGCCCATCTGGAAGAAACGCACCCGGACCTTCTGGCTGGGGATCTCCTCGGTTCCTCGGTCTTCCAACCCCAGCACGTCGCGGTAGAACCGGCTCGCTTCATCCAACGAGTGCACGGCAATACCCAGATGGTCGATCTGGATCAGCTTCTGCATTAGCATTGTGCTCCACAGGCCCGCGACGTTACCGGCATCCACTCCGCGGTGTGAATAGAAGTCATCATCAGGCCGATCGCCTCAAGTGATGCTCTCCTCATACTCTCCGAAGATCTCCCGGAGGCAGCCGCAGATCTCGCCTACCGAGGCCCGAGCCTGCACGGCGTCCAGAATCAGGGGCATGAGATTGGCATCACTGCGGGCCCCCTTGGCGAGCGCCCCCAGGGTTTGTCGAACGGCAGCGTCATCGCGTTGGGCTCGGACCCGGTTGAGCCGGTCGATCTGCCGGCGCGTGGAGTCCTCGCCGATGGTCATGGTTTCCGGCTCGGCGTCCTCTTCGGTCACATAGCGATTGATGCCGACGATGATGCGCTCGCCGCGCTCGATCTCCTGCTGGTAGGAATAGGCGGATTTTTCAATCTCCTTTTGGGGATAACGTTGTTCGATGGCCCGCACCATTCCCCCCATCTCGTCGATCTTCTTCACGTACCCGGCGGCCTCGGACTCGATTTCACCAGTCAGCTTCTCAATGAAGTAGCTCCCGCCCAAGGGGTCAACGGAATGAGCCACTCCGGATTCGTAGGCGATGATCTGCTGGGTCCGCAAGGCGAGCTGGACCGCCTCCTCCGTCGGCAGAGCCAGGGCCTCATCCCGGCTATTGGTGTGCAAAGACTGAGTCCCCCCGAGCACGGCCGCCAGGGCCTGCAGGGTCACGCGGACGACATTGTTGTCGACCTGTTGGGCAGTGAGCGTGGCCCCGCAGGTCTGGGTGTGAAAGCGCAACATGCAGCTCCGCGGGTCCCGGGCCCCGAAGCGCTCTTGCATGATCCGGGCCCACAGCCGCCGCGCGGCACGGAACTTGGCGACCTCCTCCAAGACGTCGGTCATCGCTCCAAAAAAGAAGGCCACACGCGGGGCAAAGCGGTCCACGTCCAGACCGGCGGCGCGGGCCGCTTCCACGTAGGCGATGGCATCGGCCAGCGTGAAAGCGACCTCCTGGGCGGCCGTCGCCCCCGCCTCGCGAATGTGGTAGCCGCTTACGCTGATGGTGTTGAACTGGGGCAACCGATCCGCCGCATAGGCAAAGATATCGGTAATCAGCCGCAAGGAAGGCGCGGGCGGAAAGATGTACGTGCCGCGCGCGATGTACTCCTTGAGCACGTCGTTCTGTATCGTGCCGGTCAGCTTCTCCGCAGCAACACCCTGTTTCAGGCCGACGGCGATGTACATCGCCAGGAGGATGGCCGCGGGGGCGTTGATGGTCATGGATGTCGAGACCCGATCGAGCGGGATGGACTCGAAGAGCAGCTCCATGTCCGCCAGGGTATCAATGGCCACGCCGACCTTGCCGACTTCGCCCGCGGACATGGGGTGGTCGCTGTCATAGCCGATCTGAGTGGGGAGATCAAACGCCACGCTCAAACCGGTCTGCCCGTTCTCCAGCAAGAAACGGTAACGCCGGTTGGTCTCCTCAGCGTCGGCGAACCCGGCGTACTGCCGCATGGTCCAGAAACGCGAGCGGTACATGCTGGGCTGAACGCCGCGCGTGAACGGATACTCCCCTGGGAAACCGAGCTGCGTGAGATAGGCCCGGCACCCCGCGTCGTCGCTCACGCGATCCGGGAGATAGAGCCGCTCTGTCGGCCGGCCGGACACCGTTACCGTCCGCTCCGGCTGTTCCGGCATCTTGGCGAGCGATTTCGCCAGCGTCTCACTTTCCCACCGCTCAAACTCTTGCCGCAATGAATCGACCATGAACGCTTTCCTGGTGCTCCTCGGCTCAACCGGAGCCGTCATCGGCCCTTCCTTGTTGTGCAGCCGGCGTCGCATCGGCCAGCCGGGCCACAACCGCGTCGAGGGTGAGGTCGCCACGGGCGAGTCGAGTGACGAGGTCCTGTCCATCCTCGCCGCGCAGCTTGCTCTCCAGCATCTGCCGGTACGAACTCATGGCCCGGTGCCTAATCTCGCCCAGTATTCGCCGGTAACCATGATGCCGACGTTGTTCTTCGCCGCGCGCCACAAGATCTAGTTCCAGGAGCTTGTCCAGCAACTCATCCACGCCCTTGCCCGACTTGGCCTCGACGCCGACGATTTCGACACTCCTTGCAGCCGGGGTCACCCGAAGTTCCGCGTGTACATCCTGGAGCAAGCCGTTTGCTTCGGGCAGATCACACTTATTGACGACCACAATATCGCAGACTTCCAGCAGGCCCGCCTTGCTCACCTGGATATCGTCGCCGTAACCGGGCCCGAGGACCACAACGCATATGTCGGCAACCCAGGATATGTCGACCTCGCTCTGCCCCACACCGACCGTCTCGATCAGCACCGGGTCGTAGTCGGCCAGCTCCAGCAGCCGGGCACAGTGTATCGCCGCGTCGGACAAGCCTCCCTCACGGCCGTGGGTGGCCAGGGATCGAATGAAGACATCCCGGTCGACCGCGTGTCGCATCATGCGAATGCGATCCCCCAGCAAGGCACCGTTGGACAGCGGCGATGTCGGATCGACGGCCACGACGCCGACCCGCCGGCCGCGGCCACGCAGCATGCCGATCAGGGCATCGATCAGGGTCGATTTTCCGACGCCCGGCGGACCGGTCACGCCCCACCAGGGCACCTGTCCGGTTGACTGCCGGAGCCGATCCTCGAGCTTCAGGTCTGGGCACGCCGGTCGATCGAGCAGCGACATGGCGCGGGCCAGCGAATGCCGATCACCCAGCCGGATCTTATCTACCAGTTCGTCCATCCCCGATTGCCCAAGTCCAAGCCGTCGGCTCTCGGTTTGATCGCTCATGCACACTTACCGTCGGCGGGGACACCTCTACTCCCGGCTGGAGAGTTCGTCCTCCAGAGCACCAAGGATCTCCGTCAAAGGTGTGCCCGGCGTAAACACGCGTCGGAAGCCCAGCGAGATTAGATAAGGGATGTCCTTTCGGGGAATGGTCCCGCCGCCGAACAGAATGATCTTCTCAGATCCCTCGCTCCCGAGCAGATCGGCTACGCGGGCGAAGAGTTCTTTGTGGGCTCCGCTCAACAGGCTCAGCCCGATGACGTCAACGTCTTCGTCTATCGCGGTCCGGACGATCTGCTCCGGGGTTCTGCGGATGCCGGTGTAGATCACTTCGTAGCCGGCGTTGCGCAGAGCTCTGGCGATAAACTTGGCACCGCGGTCATGACCGTCCAGGCCTACCTTGCCTATCAGAATACGCCACTGCCTTTCCATGCTCACGGCTTTGCTTTTCCAGCGCTCCAGGACTCCCCCCAACCCTCCTTACCCGGCTGGGCCTGTTCAGTCGCTATGCTACCCGCCCGCCGCGATCTTGGATATCCCCAGCCGGGGGTCAGAGAGGAGGCACGCGGATCTCACAAAACAGGCTCGATCCGTCGACCTCTTCGATCACCGGCTCGATTCCCAGCGGAGCACAGACGTAACCTGGTCCACCTTGTCGATCTGAAAACCAAGACTGCGGAGTAGGGCCTCGCCTCGGTTTGCGAGAAGCGACCGTGCTTTGTCGGAGGCTTCGTTCCAGGCGTGCCGCCAGCCCTCGGACTGGCGAAGGCCGCGGGCGAGTTCGTGGGTAGCGAGAAAGCCCTCGTTGCGAATGCCAGGTAGATTCGATTCGATCGAGGGAAGTGCGTCACGCAGACAGCGGAGCGCGGCGTGACGGTCGGGTTGTTCGAGGGCTTCGCGGCAGATTCGCTCGGCCTGGCCGATGTCGATGCCCGGATAGGCGGGCGGGTCGTCACCGGCGGGACCGCAGACGGTCGCCTGCTCTCCGTGAAGGACAACGAGCAAGAGTGGAGCGGGCCGCCCGCCGTGTCGAGCCTTCCAAGCTGACCGGACGGTGGGGAGCCTTGGTTCGTTGGGTGCACGGGCGACCAGGACTTCAAGTGCGGATGGTCCGCTGCCCAAGGCAAGTCCGACGGGCGTGAAAGGCGAGCTGTCCGGCAGCTTGACAGGGCGAAAGGCGAAGCCGGAAAACACACCTGTGTCCATCACACGATCCGGTCAGAGTCGTTCCCGAAACTGGCTTGAGCCGTTGGTCTTGCGACCAAGCGGCAGTATAGCGGGCAACCGGCGTGGCCGTCGAGGTAGTGGGGGCAAGTCCCAGGTGCGCGGCCTAGTTGCGGCGGACGATCCGCGCCACAGCTTGGTGCGTCCACTGCTCCGACTTCCCCGTTTTCGTGGGGACGGCGCGGGCGGTGAGGGCCGCAGCGATGCGCTCCAACGTCCAGCCCATCCCGCGCCAACCCCGGATTTCTGCGATGACAGCTTGTTCGGCCTCGTTGGGGACAAGAGTCACCCCGTCGGTGGACAAGTCGGAACCGTAAGGCACCGACCCGATCCGTTGGCCGTTGGCGCGCTTCACGGCCATTGCCGATCGGGTCCGCTCGCGGGTGAGATTACGCTCCATCTCCGCGGCCCCGGCCAACACGACCAGCATGAACCGGCCCGCAGCGCTGGTCGTGTCGATGGCGTTGCCACCCAAGTCCACGACGTGCAAGGCGACGCCGGCCTTTTCCCAGCGCTCCACGGTCGTCAGGCAATCGCCCGCGTTGCGGAACATCCGGTCCAGCTTGAGCATGACCACGGCGTCGGCCCTGCGCTCCCGGATCGCAGTCAGCAGCCGTTGCCCGCCGTCGCGTGAGGCCAACGGCTTACCGCCCGACACCCCGGCGTCGGTGATGAGGTCCAGTAGTTCCGATCCCCGCATGGTGCAGTAGGCCCGAATCCGCTCGGCCTGCGCCTCCAGACCGAGGCCGCTGTCCGCTTGCTCGTTCGTCGAACAGCGTGTGTATCCGATTGCTTTCATCGTTCTATACTCCGAACCGGACGCCGACGGCGACCCCGGCGAGCCGGGAGCGCCGCCAGCGCCCGGATGATTGATTCTGTCTCACGCCGCGACCGCTTCCGTCGCTCGCACCTTGAACCGCCGCAAGGTGTCCGGCAGACCGTCCACAAGGTCGCGGAGATTGTTTCCGTTCGACCGACCGTCATACTTGCCCTGGACGTAGGAAAGCATCCGAAAACCATCGGGAATCCGTAGGGAAAGCTCCCGTGCGATGCGCTCCAAGTGCTCGGCCACGGCCCGCGCGTCGGGTTTGCGGAATCGGAATCGACGCCAGCGCGAATACAACCCATCGACATCATCCGCCCACGTCGTCGAGGTTGTCGTGCCGATGACGATGACGTGGTTCGGCAACGATTCGAGCAAGCCCAAGAGCATCCGCATACAATCGCGGTTCAAGTGTTGGATTTCGTCGATGATGAAACAACGTCGCCCGTTGCCCGCCCATCCGAAAATCCGCATGGTGCTTTCAAGCTGGCGTAGGTCCGCAATCGTTGCCGAGCGCGAATCAATCCGCTCGATTGCGAAGTCGGAACATCCGAGCGCCCGTCCCGTCACGTAGGCCGCGGACGTTTTCCCGCACCCCGCGATTCCGTCGGACTCAAACAGCCAGCGCTCGCCGCAGCCGTCGAACAGCCACGAATCGCCGCAGGCTTCCCGGATTTCGTCGATGACGGATTGGCCTACGAATCCGTCCCACGTTTTCGGTCGGTATCGTTCACTCAACACGCGACACCGACCTGCGCCGCGGGCGCGATGGCAAGGTCTTCCGCCGTGTCGAGAATCAGCGCGACGGCTTCGCAGACCCGGTCCAAAAGCTGCATACAGACCCGGTCAACCCTGGCGTCGTTGCGCTCGCAGTAGTGCTTGACGTACTCGAAACACCCGCCCAAGTCGGCGTCGGATTCGTACCCGATACAGCGTAGCAGCGTCGCGCCGCCCAAGTCGGCCACGACTTCGTTGGACAACTCTTGACGCTCGGCTTTCGTGACTAACTTGCCGTTTCGTAGGTCCGCCGCGTGTACCAACTCGTGCGCCCACGTCGAAAGATTCTCGACCCCCAGCGCGATAGCGACCCCGCGCTCGCCGTCGTGTCGGAACCAACCCTGCGTCTTGCCGTCGGCGCCGTTGAACGTCCCGACCCGCAAACCCCACGCAAACGCGACGGAAACGAGCGGTAAACCGTCGATGAACCGCGACTCGGCTTCCCGTTCGGGGAGCGCTTGCCCGTCGGTCTGTTCGTACCCGAACCGCGCCCCGGCCTTGAATCCGCGAAGGATGGACACGTCTTTTTCTTCGCCCGTGTCGCCGTCTTTTTCCTTCACCGTGTAGCGACACGGTTCGAGGATGTAGAACGTATGTTCACCGGCCTTGACGTGCCGACCCGTTTCCTTCCATTGCAGATTCGTCCGCGCGTCGTCGAACCCGGCGAGCGCGGTCAAGAGTTGATTCCGCCAACTCCACTTTCGGCACGGCACGTCGGCCTTGCGGCGGATGAACAGCGGGGCGAGTGCGGTCGGCAAGTCGCCGCGCTCGAATCGTTCCACTATTGCCCGCGTGCAGGATTCCACCCTCGACTTGTTGCGCGCCGCGGTGGACTCGGCGTTTTCTGAATGGTACGGTGACATTGTTCGGGACTCCCAAGTAGTCTCGGACCACGACCCCGGACGGTGACACGTCGCGGGGTCACTTCGTCGATGCACGTCGCACCGAACTACCTACACCATACACGATGATTCGGCGCGTGTCAAGCGCTGACACGGATTGTTCTACAACGGGTCCGTTGTGACAGAAACGGTGTCACCGAATGGCACGGCGACGATGCGAACGGTTTGCGATCTGTTTTCGGCTTGTTTGCAGGCTGTTTTCGGGTCGTTTGCGAGTGTCACGAAATGGCACTGTTGTCCGTTGGGACTCCAAAAGCGCCGCCAGAAGCGAAAACCGACCCCCGGCCTGTTTCGGGACTCCCGAAGGGAGTTACCTCTTCCGTTCGCGCGATCGACTCCGCATGGGACCCATTCGCGCCACGTTTCTTAACCCACGACGCCGTCGTTCCTGCACGGTACGGGTGAGGCTAACCCCCTCTCCCGACACGCGACAATCCGGCATGGGACCCATTCTTGGGCTCGCGTTTTTTGCCCACGACCGGCCCGCACGTGAAGGTATGGAGTGGCTCTAACTCCGTCCCCCATCGGGTGCGTTTTTGCGGGAATCACCCAATCAGTCAGCCTTGTCCTTGAGAGTTCGGCGACTCTCGGTATTCTGCATGCAGCGGGACGGCGAACCCGTTTGCAAGCGGCGCGCCAAGCGGACCGCGCCGGCGCTGGTGTTGCATCTACCACCGACGCCGCGCGGACCGGCCCGCCTGGAGTAGATGCACGTGCCTGTACCTCCATCTCCGCTGGCAATCGACCTCAAAGAACTGCTCAGAAGAGCGTTGGAACTAGACTTTTGCAAAGTTAACAAAGTGCCAGATGTTCCTTGATTCTCCCATCATTCCAGCCGTCCGCCCTCGCCCGCTCGATGACCCAGGAGATCGTATGGCTGAGCGTTTCTCGCAACACGCCCATGCAGGCTTGTC
>JAZDHF010000009.1:0-2583 GCA_043806315.1 Planctomycetota bacterium
CATTGCAAACATCCAAATGTTTGCCTTTGGAGCCCTCTTTCTATGCGCTGATGCCGACCCAGCCAATCACTCTTCTCGTGTTTGCTGTAAAATAGGCAGTTATGCTAAAATGGGCTGGCGCGCATCGTGGATTGCAACCAACTGATATTCACTGAAAAAGGCTCTTCCATCATGCTGCGTTTTTCACAACAGACGCACGATGGGAGAGCCAAGGATGGCGAAAACTGGATGTCGTTGGAAGTGTCCCGAACAGTGGTCGGAGTGGAGCGACTGGCTGGCGGCCGGATTGCATGCTCGCAATCGATGGCGGCTGCCGGTGCTGCTGGTGGGCATGCTGTTTGCCCAGGGGCGGCGTACCGTGACCTCCTGGATCCGCGCCGCCGGCGTCAGCGACGACTTCCAGGACTATTATTACTTCCTGGCCCCGCTGGGACGCAAGACCAAATCGGTCGCTACGCAGCTTTTTGCGCTCGTGCTGCGGAGATTGCCGCTGCCGGAGCGGTTGCTGGCGGTGATCGACGACTCGCCCACCAAGCGGTATGGGCCGAAGGTCGAAGGGGCCGACATCCATCACAACCCCACGCCGGGCCCGGCCGATCAAGCCTACTTGTACGGACACGTCTGGGTCACGCTCTCGCTGGCTCTGCGGCACCCGTTGTTCGGCCCGCTGGCCCTGCCGCTGCGCGCGATGCTCTACGTCCGCCAGAAGACGATCCCCTCGATCCCCAAGCAGCGGGGTTGGACGTTCCGCACCAAGCTCCTCTTGGCGGCCGTGCTGGTCGAGTGGCTCGCTGCGATCGTGAAATTGGCGGGCAAAACCCTGTGGGTCGTCGTCGATGGAGGCTACACCAAGTGGCCCTTCTTGAGGCGAGCCCTGGCGGCCGGCGTGGTCGTGATTGGTCGTTTGCGCAAGGACGCTGCATTGCGGGACCTGCCGCCGAAGCGGAAGAAAGGTCAACGCCGCTCTCGCGGCCGGCCACGCAAGTACGGCAAGAACCGAATCAGCTTGGCCAAGCGGGCCGGACAGCGGCGCGGCTGGCAAACGATCGAGTGCGTCTTGTACAACGAGACGGTGACCAAGACCTACAAAACCTTCCTGGCGACCTATCCTCCGGTCGGCGGCTTGATCCGAGTCGTGCTGGTCAAAGAGAAACATGGCTGGTTCGCCTTCTTCTCGACCGATCCGAATGCAAGCGTGGCGGAGATTCTCGAAGCGTTTGCCGATCGAGCCACGATCGAACAGGACTTCCACGACGTGAAGGAAGTCTGGGGCGCCGGCCAGCAACAGGTGCGCAACATCTGGTCCAACGTGGCCGCCTATCATCTGAACTTGTGGATGCATACGCTGGTGGAGTTATGGGCTTGGGATCGATCTCACGCGGCGCTTTGCGACCGCCGCGACTCGCCGTGGGACGACGCCCAACGACGACCTTCCCACGCGAATCGCCGCAAAGCCTTGTGCCAGACGATCTTGCGAAACGAATTATCGGCGATTACCCGTGTGTGGCGTTTGCCACGAAAAATCATCCAGTTGGCCAAGGGCCTTACGACCCTGGCAAGCTAACGTAATCCAGTTCTCAGAAAGTGCAGCCGCCCCGTCACACGGAGACTATTCGCCCGCTACGGTCCGTTGAAGAAGTAGGGTGAGTGAAGATAATTGTGTATGGTGTCCCCGGAACGCCACTACCATGCCTCCGAAAATCCGACTCCCCCCAAACGTGTTTCGCACCGGCCGCCATGCAACCTCACGCTGCTTCCGTCGCCAGTTTGCGTGCCGGCGGACCGCCCATCACGTAAGGTTCGTTGTGTCTGAGCATCTGCCAAATGATCGTCGCCAAGCGACGCATCACGGCCACTCGGGCGATCTTCGAGCCGCGCCGCTTTTTGATCCTTCCGTACCATGCCTTCATCCACGGATCACGCCGCGCAGCCCGGGATCGTCGCCAACACGGCCGCCGTCTTATTCTCGGCTTGCCGTTTCTGGATCCGGGTTTCCACCTTCGCGATCTGCTCATCCCAGAGTTGCCACTGTGCCAGGAGTTGATCCATCTCCAGCCGGTCGATCACTCCCAAGGCCAATTGGATCAACCACTTTTTCCCTTGGATCGTGCCGATCCCCTTCGTCGGACATTCCTGTTCCAGATTGTGTTTCCGCAAGATGTGCTTGACCTTGTTGATGGTCCGCGTGCGGAGTTGCCCCAGCCGCTTGCGGAGTGCGGTGATCTGCCGGTCCCCCGCGTCCCGCTCGCACGGAGGCTGCCAGTCGTTGAAGCCGCAGACCTCCAGAATAGCCACAAACCCTCCTTCCGCGGGGCTTTGTTTCCGCACGTCCTCCAGGAACTTCCGCACCCGCAGCCACTGCGTGCTGACCTGGCGTTTCAGGAGCACGTCGCCTTGTTCATTGCGAAGATTCACGGTCAACTGCTTGCGGTGCTGGTCGATGGCAAGGTACAACATGGTCGGTCCTCCTGTTTGTGGTTTTGATGAGTAGCACGCCTACTACATCGTTTATACCACCAGGAGGACCGCTCTTTCAGAGAATCAGAATTCCGGCTTTCCCCGATCGACTCGATGCGGCCGTGC
>JAZDHF010000010.1:0-10627 GCA_043806315.1 Planctomycetota bacterium
GGACCTGGCGGCTATACGCGATGCGATGAAGAAGCTGCGGCGACCCCAAAAAGATCTATCCGCGCATCCCCGTAGACCTGGTGATCGACCGTTCGGTGCAGGTGGACGCCTTCGGATCGCCCGACGCCCTGGGCATCAACGGCCAGGAAATCTTCGATGTCACCCCTCTCCCTTCAAGAGAGAGGGGAGGGGGTGAGGGTGGAGTCTCTGCGGGACTTACGCCGGGACAGGAAGTGACCGTCCGCCTCACCGATCCCAAGACCCGCGCGACGCGCACGATCCCGCTAATGTCACGCATCGACACGGCCGTGGAGATCAACTACTACCGCAACGGCGGGATTCTGCCGACCGTGCTGCGCAAGTTGGGCGCAACTTAGCTCGCACCCGTGTGGACCCCAGCCTTCGTCTCTGGAAGTCCAATCGCGCCCGAGATGTTACATTCCTGTGCCTTGTAACTCATTGCAATGTAGAAGGTTACAACGTTTTTCACAGAATCAACAACCGAGGGGTTGACGACGCCGATGGGGCGCTTACCCTTTTAAGTAAACACTCGGACTTGGAACATGAGCAAGGCTCCCAATCGGCTGGCGATGTTCCTTCGCGGCGCGCGGCGCGACCGAGGCTTGTCCGTGCGGGAATTGGCGCGGATGGTCGGACGGACACCAGGATATTTGTCACGTGTGGAAGGGCGGGGAGAAATTCCCAGCACGGAGTTGATCTGTGAGCTTGGCGCGGCGCTGCGAATCGACCCAGCGCATCTGTTCGACTGCGTTCGGCAAGATGTCCTCGACAGGACCGAGAAGCAACTTCAGGACCAGCACTGCGAGGCCCTTGCACTTTACCGGAGGTCCCAATGAACCAATCGTTCGGTACGGTTCTCCGTGCCCCTAACCTCTCCGAACTCGCGATAGTCAAGGCGGCGGAGGCACTCATCACACAGTACACCGACCTTGTCGGGCGCGACTACGTACGAAGGGTGGGCGTCTGGTTCGACGATTTATACGACAAGGTGATTTATCCGGAGTATGAGATTGAACTCGTAGACAACGAGGATCTTGGGTCTTACGGCGGAGTACCGGTCCTGGGTCGCTACGACGTGATCCCCAAAACAGCGAATATTGACCGGTCACTGCGGGTTGGAAGCGGAGATCCCCGCCGAACCTTCACTCTCTTCCACGAAGTTGGCGGGCATGGTGTGCTTCAGGGCGAATTCCTGCGACGACAACTGATCGGCAGCAGGTCCCCTGTCTCGATCGTCACGACCGACGACGGATTACGTGGCCGTACGGAAGGGATTTTGGAGTGGCAAGCTAACGTGTTCGCCAAGCACGCAGCAGCCCCGACATGGCTGGTGATCGAAAAGGTCTGCGAGACCTTCAGTCTCAAGCAACCTTTCCGTTTCGTCGGCCGGCGCAAATACGGGTTGTACGTCCGTGGAACAGATTTGGAGCGAAGAGCGACGACGGCCGATGAGTTGTGTCGCCTCATCGCGCGACAGGTTCAATGCTACTTCTGGGGACTTTCGCTCGAGGCCCTGGGCTATCGCATCAAGGAGTGCAAGCTGGTGGTTGATTTGACTAGACCCGACGTGCCACTTCGTCGCCTGGCGCACGAGCGAAAATGGCGAGATCGCCAGACGGCTGGGAAGTCGGTGCGTGCTTTGGTCACGTCCATGGGATAAACTCAACAAGAAGGGAGCCTGAATGGGGCTTCCCGGAGGCAGTCTTGGAAAACAACCACCTACTGGAACGAATCAGCGTGGACCCGGCGGTCTGCGCCGGAAAGCCCTGCATTAAAGGAACGCGCATCTATATCGCGATCATCCTTGACGCGCTGGCGGAGGGCTTGACGCCCGAGCAAGTCATCGACCATTATCCGCCGCTCACGCTTGATGACATCCAGGCGGCGCTGGCTTACGCGGCGGCGCTTGCACGGGAGAACACGTGGAAACTCGCCCGGTAGCCGAGCTATGCCTCGTGACATGATTTGCGTCTACCGTGCGGCGGATTTGGGGGAGGCGGACATTGTGGCCGCTTGGTTGGCCGAGCAGGGAATCACCGTGCACGTCAAAAACCGGAATTCAGCTATCAACGTATACGTTCCGTCGGTTGCCGCCCCAAGGGGGATCGAAGTGTGCGTGGTCGATGGGGCGCAGGTTGATCGGGCGAGGGAACTGCTCCGTAAGCACGCCGGGGAATCGGCGGTGAAAAAGCTGCACGACACAGCCGGCCCCGATATCGAGGCGGTGTGCGAGGAATGCGGAAAGGCGTCGCGGTTTCCGTTCGCGCAGCGCGGATCGGTGCAGACGTGTCCGCATTGCAGGCAATACATCGACGTGCCGCAGGCATAGGCGGGAGGTCTTCATGGGCAAGTGGGCTTGGGTCGAGCGGACGTTCAACTTCGATTATCCGGCGACGAAGTGGCCGGACCTGCTGGAGCGGGTTCGCGGAACGCCGGCGAGGATCGAGGAGCGGGTGCGCGGGCTGTCGAAGGATGTGCTGACCCGGCGAGAGAACGGCAAGGGTTGGTCGATTCAGGAGAACATCGGGCACCTCATCGACCTTGAAGACATCCACCTGCAGCGGATCGGGGAAATTCTCGCGGGCAAGGCCGTGCTGGTGGCCGCGGATATGAGCAACCGCAAGACGCATGAGGCCGATCACAACGCCAAGAACATTCGCGCGTTGTGCGCCGAGCTTCGGGCGGAGCGTGCCAAACTTGTGGCACAATTCGAGGGATTGAGTGAATCGGACTGGAGCAAATCCGCACTGCACCCGCGTCTCAGGCAACCTATGCGCATCGTTGATATCGCCTACTTCACGGCCGAGCACGACGACTATCATCTCGCGCGAATCGGCGAACTCGTTCGAGTTTTCTCGTAAATCAGAGCCGGGAGCGGCAGCGACCGGATCGAACCTGGTAGCATCACCCGGCGTGGGTGACGTCACACGGATCGCTCCTTGGCCGTCGCAGTTCTGATCCACGCTGCCCCGCAATGGTAAGCGCGAGCGAGCGGACGGGTCGTGTCGCTCCCGCTCCACGCTCTGGACTGCGCCGCCCACAAGGGGCGGCGCTACATCGGATCGACCGATCTCACGACCGTCGAATGCGCAAGAGTGTGAGAAACACCGGTACTCCGATGATGGCGGTGACCACGCCGATGGGCAGGGTGGCGCTGCCGAGCTGTTGGTGGGTGAGCCAGCCCGCGAAGCGCATAGTGAGCTGCGAGAGCCAGTCGCAGAGAATGAGAAACGCCCCGCCGAAGATGGCCGAGGCGGGGAGCAGGACGCGGCAGTCGGAGCCGAACAGCAGGGTCACGATGTGCGGCACGACCAGGCCGACGAACCCGATCGGCCCGCAGTGGGCGACCACCGCCGCCGTCGCCAGCGTGCACACCAACACGCACACGCCCTGCAAGACGGCCACGTTCACTCCGCGAGCGGCGGCGAGCTCGTCGCCGAGGCGATACTGATTGAGCGCTCTTCCCATGGCGATGAGCACGATCCACGCGGGAAGCATGAGCGGCAGCATCACCGCCCCCTCGACAGTGCGGACGGGATCGAGCGAACCCATCATCCATCGGACCATGAAGAAGGTCTCGCGTTCGTTGGAGACGGCGGTGACGAACATCATCATGGCCGAGCAGAACAGGCCCAGAGTCACGCCGGCGAGCAGCAATTCGTTGGACGTCAGCCGTCTCGACCCGCGAGCGATGACGAAGACCGCGGCGACAACGACGATGGCGCCGACGAAGGCCGATACCGCGACGCTGGACACGCCGCAGAAAACGACGGCCCATCCGTAGCGCAACGCGATTAGCGCCCCGAGCGATCCGCCGCTGGCGATGCCCAGCGTGTAGGGCGTCGCCAGGGCGTTGCGGAACAGGATTTGAAAGGTCGCCCCGCACAGGGCGAGGGTGATGCCGACCTGAAGGGCGAGACAACTCCGCGGGAAGCGCTGGCCAAAGCCGATCTGTCGGGCGACGGCCATGAAGCCGGATAGCTCGGCGTCGGAGATGACGCCGTCGCCGTCGAGATCGACGAGAGGCCGACCGGTCAGTTCCGCTTTGCCGATCGGCCAGTCGAACCGCGCCCGCCAAGCGTCCCACCAACCGAAGGAGGCGGACTCCGTGCCGATGCCGGGACTGAGCAGCAGAAGCAGCGCGAGTCCCACGGCCGCAAAGCCGAGTCGGACAACATAGGCTCGCGGGGTGAGCGTCGTCATCGGCGCATCCCGTTCGTCGCCTCGAGCGGAACAATCCAGTAATGATCGGGATGATCCGGGACGGATAGTGTCACAAGATTGACACCATAGATGGGTTGGAGCACGGAAGGCGTAAGGACGGTCGCGGAGGGCCCTTGGGCGACGGACCGACCGTCGTTGAGCAGAAGCACGTGCGTACAGAAACGAGCGGCGAGGTTCACATCGTGGGTGACGACGACGACGGCCAGTCCCTCCTGACAGGCGCGATCGCGTAGGATGCGGAAGATCGCCAACTGATGCTGAAGGTCCAGCGAGGCGGTCGGCTCGTCGAGCAGGAGGACGCGAGGCTCCTGGGCGAGGGCGGCGGCGAGATGAACGCGTTGGGCCTCGCCGCCGGACAAGGTCGCTATCCGACGATCGGCGTACGGAAGCGTCTCGGTCAGCGCCATCGCCTGCTCCGCCACGCGGTAATCTTCAGCGGACTCGAACAGTCCCAGCGAACGGTGGGGATACCGTCCCAGCAACACGACGTCGCGGGCGGTGAAGTCGGCATCGACCGGCGTCCGTTGGGGTAGAAAGGAGAGGAGCTGCGAGCGGCGACGTGCGGACAACCCACGAAGCGGAGCGCCGAGGACCTCGATCTCTCCCGCGTGCGGCCTGTGCAGACCGGCCATCAAACGCAGCAGCGTACTCTTGCCCGCGCCGTTGGGGCCGACGATCGCCCAACACTGCCCGGCGTCGACGGAGAGCGAGATCGGCCCGAGGAAATCGCGACGGGCCGGAAAGCCGAAGCGAATCTCTCTCAGCGTCAGCATAACCCGCGCGTCAAGGGGCAACGTCGGACTCCGCGTGCAAGAGACGCGCGACTTTCTCGATGATCTCCACGTACCGAGGCGAGGGGATCAGACCGTTCTCCTCGGTCAGGATGTAAATGCGATTGTGCGTCACCGCGGGCATGGAGCCGACCTGCCGCCACTGCTCGCGCAGTTGCTTTTCGAGTGCCACGGTCAGCTTCACATCGGGCATCAGTTCGATGATGACCTCGGGCTGTTGTGCAAGCATCCCCTCCGGGCTGACCTGCGGATAGATCATGTCCAAGTGGCCGAAGACGTTGACGCCGCCGGCGATGTCGATCGTCTGGTCGAGAAAGGTACCCTTCCCGGTAGTCAGCACGTTCGCGAGGCGGTCCGGCTGGCGCGAGACGGTGAGCAGCACGCGCGGTTTGGGCTTGCCCGCGTTTCGCGCGCGGATGGCATCCAGACGATCGTGGAACTTCTTGATGATCGTCTTCGCTTGCTCAGTCAAACCTAACCGTTCGCCCAGATCGCGGAGGCAGTTCTCGATGCCGGGCAGCGTATCCGTCTCGTCCTTGTAGATGGGGATGCGTAGGTCCTCGCAGAGTCGTTCGAGGGCGTCGTTGCGGCCGCGCATGACCAACAGGTCGGGACGCAGCGCGGCGATCCGCTCCAGATCGGGATCAGAGAGCCCGCCGACCGTCGGACGATCGAGCAACTCCTTGGGATACACGCAGAACTTGCTGACGCCCACGATCCGGTCGCACGCGCCGAGAGCGCAGATCACTTCGGCCGAGTTCGGCGCGATGGTGACGATGCGTTGCGGGACTGTCACCGTCCGCGCGTCGTGTCGCAAACCGTGGGCTAGGGCCGCCGCGAGGATCGTTGCGAGGATGCGACTCCACATGCGATGGAGCGTACCGCGAAACTCCGGCGCAGAATAGGCAACGAGATCGCCGCACGATCCGCGCGAAGCCGGGATTCCGCCGCCGACGGGTCGCGCGATGCCGCCGTTGTCTTCAGAGAAGCACGCGCCAAGGTTGCAGACTTCAAGGGTTGAAGGGTTGGAGAGTTCAACCGCCAGGTTGCAGAATTCAACCGCCAGGTTGCAGAGTTCAAGGGTTAGAAGGTTGAAGGGTCGTCGAGTAGCAGTTTAGGCGCGAACTGATCGAGCAGGGCCTGGAATTCCGGGGAGAGCGGCTTCGTTCGACGACGTGGATCCTTCGCCCCGCGGTATTTGGATTCCCGAAGATATCGGATCAGATTGGCCAGCATGGCGCTGATGCGCCGACATTCGTCATTCATACGGTCGAACGTCGCCTGCTCGATGTATTGCTGATCGCAGGAGATCAAGAGCTGTGCCCGAACTTCGCCGCACGAACCTTTCGCGATGTAAAGAAACTGGATCAGTTCCGGATTGCCTCCCCGCTCGAACCCTTCGGCAATGTTGGAGACGACGGAGACCGCGGCCCGTCGGACCTGGTCGACCAGTCCCTGATCGCCGGAGAAGCTCCCATTCCGCGTAACCTGATAGACTTCCTTGGCCAACCCGCGCGCTTTCTGGTACACGGCCAGGTCCTCAAAGTTCCGAACCCTCTCTTTCACGTCTTGACCCTTCAACCTTTAACCTTGCAACCCTACAACCCTGAAACTCGTCATCTTCTCTCACACGAACGATCGAGCGTTCGGAGAACGCACCCTACATGGCTATACCGCGGGTACGAGGCAGACGTCCTGTACGCTTCGGCCGGTGAGGCTGGCGAGGGCGATGGTGGCGAAGGGTCTCTCGGGGTTGCCCGGCTTCCAGCAGATCAAGCGGTCGCGCAGCTCCGTCGTGGCGACGATCAGGTCGGGCGCTACTTCGACACGACGCAAGGTCTGACCGCCGGCCTCGTAGTTGCATTCGAAGCTGTCGCCAAGCACCTTCGCGTGAACACGATGGGAGGTGTCGGTGAAGATCAACCGTCGCACGCCGTGCGAAGCAAGAACCCAAACGGATTCCGCCGCCCGTTTTTGGCCGCGATAGAGCATTTCCGGCTCTGTGTCTCGGCCAGCGGGCCAGTGAAGAATGTCGCCGTCGCTGTTGCCCGCGAAGAGCCCGTCGGCCGTCGGACACAGGGCGGTGATGAGCGAGGCGCTGCCGATGTAAATGTGCCTCGGTCGGTCGGTCGCGTCATCAACCGGCCAACGAATGATCCGATCGTCGATGGAGCAATACAGGTCGCCATCGAGGGACTCCACATCTCGCACCGCTTTGGCGCCTGCCATCATGGATGCAAACCGGGGCTTGCTCGAGGTCGGCTCGCCAAGGTCCCACTCGTGGATGCCCAGCTCGGAATGCGTCGCGAAAAGGCGATCGCCGACCGAGACTGCGGCGTTGAACCCACCGCGGACGCGCGACGCGCCCGAGACGAGGAAGGTCACTTCGGGCGTGCTTCGGTCGATCGGCCAGAAGTAAACGCCCGTCGCCGCGCCGACGAGCAAGCTCCCTCTCCCTTCTAGGGAGAAGGTTGGGGTGAGGGTCGGGTGCTCGTCTTCCTCGCCTTCACCCCTCACCCTGCCCTCTCCCATTGAGGGGAGAGGGATTTCCTGCGGAAGCGTCCCCATCTGCACCGACCGGGCCGACCCGGCCTCACCGTCGATTTTCAACCGGCGGCTCGGTGAATCGAGCACCTGCGGGTCGAAAAATAGCAACTCCTCCGCCGCTGCGACCACGAGCCATTGTGTCCGCGTCGTGGGTTCTTCCGTCGCAAAGAGGGCTTCGTAGAGCTGCCCGCGCTGTCCCTCGGAGAAGGTGCGGAGCAGGTCGGGCAGCTTCACCTCCGGTGAGGCCGTGGCAAGCTCGTTGAGTCGTGTCAGCAGTGACGCCAGTTGATCGACATGCTCGGCCCGGGCTTTTTGCAGGGCCTCGTCGAGCTGTCGGGCGGCTTCATGCTCGGCGCGGCGAGCGGCGGCGGTTTGCTGAATTTCTTGAATCTGTCGCAGCGCGGATGACTCGAACCGCGCCGTCGGGCGGCGTTCCAGGACCAGTCCGGCGGCGAAGCAAGCGGGTTCGACCGCGTCGGCGAGAGCGTTCGATATGGCATCACTCGTTCGAGCATCGACCAGCGCCGCGGCATCCTGCTCGGCGGCGAGCCTGGCCAGCCCTGCGTGAAGCGACGGCTGCAAGTACGACGCAAGTCCTTCGGCCTGCGCGACCCGCCGACTTCCCAGAAGATGCTGTTGAAACGAAAGCATCTCGCCGCGCTCGGGGATGATCGCCAGCCGCGTCTTGACCTCGGCCTTGCAGGCGAAGCCGTCCCGACTGGCGAGATTCTCTGCGACGAAGGATACGTCCACCGGCGTGACCCGAACGAACATCACCGCCTGGGCGTCGTCGGCGTCCACGCTGCCGCCGGGACGGACAACTTCGTAGTCGCCGGTCGTGCGCGAAATCAGCGCCGCCCATTGGATCGGCAAATCGAGCGACCGCTTGAGCAATCCGAAAAGTTCCGACGCGGGAACGTGCAGCGCGACGTTGTCCGTACGCTGGAAGAAGGATTGCGGATCGAACTTGGCTGCGATCATGGCGAAAGACCGAAGTTCAAAGTTCGAAATCCAAAGTTCGGAGATATCCCCTCCAACGTGTCTTCTTTGAACTTTGAACTTTGAACTTTAGTCCTCATTTCCTTCCTTCTACGAACTTCTCGTAGCGGGCCAAATCCGACGGATGCACGGACGGCGGAGTTTCGCCGATCACCGCGAGGACGTCGGCCTGCGCTATCGGTCGCGCCGCTTTCCCGCCGATCGCCTCCAAAAACGGTCGTTCGGCGGCCTGTTGGGCGATGCTCTTAATGTCCGCCCCGCTGTACCCTTCCAACCGGTCGCATATCGCCCCGAAGTCCACGTCCTCCGCGATCGGTCGATCACCGAAGTGGATCTCCAGCAACCGATACCGCGCCGGCGCGTCCGGCAGTCCCACGTACACGAGGGCATCGAGCCGCCCCGGACGTAAAATGGCTTCGTCGAGCAACCACGGTCTATTGGTCGCTCCAACGAATAATAGCGCGCGATCGGCCTTACGATCAAACCCCTCCAATTCCTGGAGGATTTGCGGCACCACCCGCTGCATGACCGTTGAACTATCGCTTTGGCGTTTGGGCACCAGGGCCTCGGTTTCGTCGAGGAAGATGACCGAGGTCGGTTCAGCCTTGGCGGCCTCGAAGAGCTTGCGCACGTTCTGCTCCGCCTCACCCACCCATTTGCTCATCATCTGCGCCGGGCTTACAAGAAAAAACACGGCGTCGATCTCGTGGGCGACGGCCTTGGCGATCATCGTCTTGCCCGTCCCCGGTGGACCGTACAGCAGAATGCCCCCGCCGACGCCGATGCCGTACTGCTTGGCCAGCTCCGGGTGCTGGAAGGGGTAGATCATCTTCAGGCGGATTTCCTGCTTGACGTCCTCCAACCCCGCGATGTCGTCGAAACCGATGTCGGGCTTGTCCTTGACGATCCAATCCGCCGCATCGGCGCCCGACTCGTCCACGCCCGCGCGTTGCTTTGCCCCCTCGGGCCTTCGTCCCTTCGTCCCTCCGTCCCTTCGTCCCTTCCCTCCCCCGTGCAACCGATCGCAATCCTTAGCCAGTTCGATAAGTTCGGCCGCAAGCTCCTCGTGCTGACGCCGGGCCTCCGCCGTCTTCGCCGTTTCGGCGAGTTCGATCATGCACCCGGCCGCATCGGCGAGATACGTCTTGGCCGCCAGGTACTCGCCGTTCTGATACGCGGCGACGCCCTTGGTCTTGAGCCGATCAAATGTCGAAAACGAAACGCTCATAAGCCTCCCCCCTTCATAAGGGGGGATAAAGGGGGATCGCCTCCCCCCTTTCCAAGGGGGAACTTAGGGGAGTTCCTCTCCACTCGCCATACTTACTCATTCGTCACCCGCCAAAACTCGTTTCAATCACTGTCGGGTCGATGACCCGACCTACTCGACTCATAGGGTGCATCTCGATGCCCCTCCCCCGTCGGACTGGGTGGCCCAGGTCCTTTGGACCTGGGGGAGTCGATGATATACGCTCAGCGTCATCCCCACGATCATCGCCCGACACATCGCGGTCGCCCTCACCGCCCACGGCGTGCCAACGAAAACCGGCAAGTCTGACCGGTGGACCCATCAGGGCGTGGCGCGGATTCTCAAACGCGAGCACCGCGCCCCGACGGACTTCCGCGACGCCGCTGCCTGAGACGGCGACTCTGTCACATCGGGCATGGCTGGGAGACGGATCCCCGCCTTCGGCACTACGGCGTGCACCGTCCGCACTTGTCGCGGCAGAGCGGAGTACCGCACGTCTCACCCGTTGGACAGTGCACGGCGTCGATGCACGGAGCACCGCTGACGCTGCACGTCTTCACGCACATGGATTCGGCGCCAAGGCCGGGAAGCGGCGAGCCGGTGCATGTGCCCGCACCTCCCGGACACGGGGTAGCCCCGCAGATCACCAGCGACGGGCACGGACATGGACCGCCGTACGGATAGGCGAAGCCCTTATACGCGTCCACCACCGCCACAATGTCCGACGCGCTGACGTCCGTGTTGAGTTCCGGCAGGTTCGGTTGAAGCTGCGAACGGAAGTTCAGTGGAGCGCCCGCCA
>JAZDHF010000011.1:0-47257 GCA_043806315.1 Planctomycetota bacterium
GCCCCGTAGCCACGCCCTGGAAGCGTCAAACCGCGCGCAACTCCGCCACCCCAACGAACTTACGTCGCTTCACCTGCGGGAAGTTGCGTCTTGGAAACGCTCCGTTCCTTCGCGGCTCAGGACATGCATCTGATGCATCAAGACATCCCTGTCCATCGTGCTCTCCTGAAAGGTGTCCAAAAGATACAAACACCCCAGGATTCTGCCACCCACCACATCACCGCGCAATTAAAGTAAGGCGCGAATCATTCCGCCGCACCATCAGAAATGGCCAGCCCCCCCACGAGTTTAGTGACCACCGGGCGTCTTGTGCGGCCTGGCGTCGTCGGTGTCTTCCCAAACCTCGCCCATCGCGTCGATCCATTGGGTGCGGGTGACCCGGCCTTTGTCGTCGAACTCCACAAAGACATGGAGATGTTTGTCGGGCCGCTCGTACATGAAACGGTCGTCGAACCGCTGGTCCGGCTCGCCGAGGATGGCCTCAACGTCATCCCGGTTGTGCACCTGGGTACGAATCTGGGTGAAGTTGTCGTAAGCGAGTTTGTCGCGTTTTTCGGCACACCCGGTGAGGCCTATGGCCGCCAACCCGGCCAAAACCGCGACCCTCCGCCGAAATGAGAAGTTCCACATTGTTCATTCACTCCATGTTTCGGGCTTGCCGCCCGCACCGGAAAACTCAGCTATGGGGCCCGGGACGCGGCGCTGCGGGGAGCGCCCGGGCCGGAACGATACGCAACCACACATTCATCGGTCTGATGCTCGCCCAAGGGGGAGTTATAGGTTACGAGCAACACGTACTTGTCGGCATAAGGCATCACCGTGCGATCGATCCCCAGACGGAACTCGTACATCTGCGTGAGCTGGTTCCAGTACCGACGCTGTTGAGCGGCGGTGGCCAGTTCGATGTCCCAGTGTTCGAGACGCCGCCCCTTCTGGTCGGCGCTGCCCGCAATGTGCTCGAAGAGCTCCACCCGAAGCTGCCCGGCGATCATCAGGCCGGGGTTGTCCAGGGAATTGACAGCCTGTAGAAGAAGCTCGATACCATCGGGCGTGGGGTCGTCGTCGAAACTTTTGACGCGGGTGAACGGCTCAACGATTTTGATCCGGCTGGGCATGAGCAGGGTGAGCATGTCGCGCCGGGCGGCGTCGTCCGTCGCCCGAGGCGTCGATGCGCAGCCGAGCGCCGCGATCAGCATCGCCGCGCCCGCTCCACAACTTGTCCATCGCTTCCGTGCGTTCAACGGAATGAGCCCCGGGACGATCTCATGTCACTGACCGCGCCACTGCGGGTACTTTATCCTCGATCGTGGCAAGGCGTCAAGCGCCACGGCACGTTCGGTCGGGTTTCCGCAGCGGTGTGCGGGATCGGGCTTCTGGCCGGCGGATGCGCGAACGCCCCCAAAGCCCGATCGACGGACTATCTCATCGCCCTCCGCTACGATGTCGAACCGCGATTGATCGGGGGGAACCTTTCGCAGAAGGTCAGCGCGATCCGCACGGATTTTAAGACCATCTCCGACCTCGGCTTCAACGGCGTCGTGCTGTTCCATGCTGAGGACCGCGATCGAGGGGCGTTGCTGGACCTCGCGGGCGAAGTGGGTTTGAGGGCGGCGGTTCCGGATCGAACGTTCGAGCGATTCGTCGCGACCGGCGAATGGCCGACCGGTTGCCGGAGTGTAGGCGATCTGACCTCGAACCCACCCGACCCTATTGTCCATCACCCGGCCTTTCACTCCTGTGTCGTGGAGTGCGGTCGCGGTCGATCCGCACGGGAACGAAGTCGAAGGCTGCGCCTCGAACTACTCCGCAAGGGTACGCCCTACTTGTCGCTCGAAGGCGAGGAGGAAACCAGGCCGGCGGTGATAGATTCACGGACCGTGCGGGACGGTCCGCCGGGTGCCGCCATCGAACGGTTACTGACCCAATACCACGAAGCCCTTTGTGCCGGAAAAACCGGCGGCGTGATCGTCGATCGCTTCATGCGTGTGCCGGGCGATCCGCCGGGGCTGACGTCTCCGGATGACCCCCTGCTGCCCGCGCATACCGCCGCGATTGCGGAATTGGTGCAGCGTGCGCGTTGCTGGGGGCCGAGACTGCGCGGGCTTTCCGCTGCTCCGCTCGACGCGGCGGCGACGGGTTCGTCGCGGTTAACGACCACCGCGTTTGGTCATGGGGCGCGGCGGCACGTCCTTGTGTTCAACCGTTCGGCGGATCGATTTGCGCGTGAGGAAGTGCGACTCCCGGCCCCGGTCCTCGGTGCGTGGGTCCAACGGGCGGTGGAAGTGCCGCCATCGTCGGCCCGCGGCGCGGGACGCGTGATCCACGCCCAACGGGGCCAAGTCACGCTCCCCGTCGAGCTACGCCCCGGCGACGCGGCGCTGTTTGAGATCTTCAGCACGGGACACTGACGCGGTGCTCAGGACGCGGTCGTCGAACAGGGACGTCCGCCCGTTCGGCCATATCGAAGTAGAGCCAGGTCGGACGGCGCTCGACGCGGGTCGAGGTTTTGGTGCCGACCGCGAGGATGACATCACGCCGCCACGAGCGTGGACACGATCGCACCGGCGAAAGTGCCGGCATCACCATCCACTTGAGGAGGTCGCGCTTGAATCCGCGAGACTTATTACCGAACGTCGTCACCTCGGACGGCGTCATTCCCGCCGCGAGGAGGAGACGATCGACCTCCGCGGGAGCGTACTCGCGGTTATGGCGATTGGCGTCGAAACCGTTGAACTGCGCCCAGCCGTACGGCTGCTCGCCGAGAAGCACGCTCACCAGGTTGCTGTAGCGCACCACGTTGGGCGTGGTGAGCAGGAACGTCCCGCCGGGTTTCAGGACGCGGTTGATCTCGGACATCATCGCCATCGGGTCGATGGCCAAGTGTTCGAGGACTTCCAGGCACAACACCACGTCAAACGATTCGTCGAGGTGCGGAAACTCGTCCCGCTCCACGTCAAAAACCGACATACGCACATCCACGGGCGGCGCGTCACGCACCCCCAGCCCGTCGTCCACAAATCCCGATTCGGGGTAGGTCGTGTTCAACACGATGCGGCGATAGCCCAGGAGAACCTGGAAGAACGGCAGCCAGGCCCGGCTGCTGCCCAGGTCCAACAGGGTCGAGCGATCGTCCGCAGCCGGTGGAATCCGTCGCAGGGTCTCTCGAAACCGCAGCCGCTCGACGCGCCACACGTCTTCGAGGTCCGCCGGAAAGCCGCCGGTATCGACGCGCAGCAACAATTCATGGAGTTGCGCATCGGTGAGGCGATCCACGGGGTGCGGCGGGATAGCGGCCATACACAGTGTTATCGGCCAAACCGTCCACCCACAAAAAAGCGGACGCCCGGTCGATGGACGTCCGCTGCTTGATTGGCCGGAAGCCGGTCAGCGCGACGGTTACTCCCTGCTCGACATCAACTCCGCATATTTCTTGTGAAGCTCCGGGTTCCGCTGCTTGAGGTCCGATTCGTTCTTGTACAGTTGGACGAGTTCGGAATCGCCCTTGCGAATGCGGGCCTCGATGGTCCCGTCGGTCCGCACCTCGAACGACTGCCGAGGCTTGCCCATGTGCAGGCCCATCGCCATCGGGAGGGCTCCTTCGCCCTTCAGCTTACTCATGGACTTGTGGAACTCCTCCATCGCCTTCTGGTAGGCCTCATTCGCGTCGGCGAGCCCGCCGTGCAGTTTGTTCTGCCACTGCGCCATCGCGTCCTTCCAGGCGTCGGAGTCGAAATCGAAATTGAAATCGAAGTTGCCGTCGATCCCGTCGCCGCCCTCGAGGTTGATGACCACCGACTTGCCAGCCTCGTCGAAGAGCTTGAAGGCTTCCTCGTCGCCGCTCTGGAGCGCGTCCTTATTGTCGTAGGTCGCGACCGTTTCCTTGCCTTTGTCGTCCGTGCGGTGGACGGTGATCGGGCCGTCGTCCTTCTGCTCGACGACAATCGCGCTGCCGTCGTTCTCCACTTTCGTGCGGATGGTCTTGATCCCGTCCTCGATGACCACCTGCGTGGAGCGGTCGCCGTCTTTGGGCACGAAGACTCTGATGTTCTCCGGCAGGTGGGCGAGGTTCTTCAGATCACCGAGATCCTTCATGACCCACTCTCCGCCCGGGCCGCGACGGATGACCTTTCCGCGGGTGATCATGTGATCCCTGATCTCCCCGCCGGGGGACGTCTCGAACTTCCAACTGAAACCGCCGGGACTCTTTTCCACATCTGCCCGCGACCCCAACGTCGCCTTCAGCGTGGTCTGCTCGCCGTTGCGAAGCACGACGAGGCTGACGGTCTCCCCGGGCTTGCGTGACTTAATCAAGTCCACGGCGCGGGACATGCCGCCCTCGACCGCCTCACCGTTGACCGAGAGGATCACGTCGTTGGCCTGGAATCCCGCCTTGTCGGCCGGGCTGCCGGTCATGACGTTGGAAATGAGCACCCCGCGCCCGTCGAGGTTCAACTGCGTCGATAGGGCCTCGGGTACGTCGCCGAGGGATACGCCCAACCACCCGCGCGGCTCGGCGTCTGCGGAGTCCTTGCTCTCCACGCGGGTCCTCGTGACCGTGCTCCGACCGTCCGCCTTCTTGGTCTTCCCATCCGTTTTGACGAAGACGACCGGCGCGTTTCCGTCGTCCGTGTAGGCGGTCACGACGATCTCGCGGGCGTCCGCCTCGTCGGAACCGGTCGGCGTAGTCCCATCCTCCGTCGTTGCGGTCACGACGACTTCGATCTGTTGGGGGGCGGGTTCATCCTGCACGGCCGCACTCGCCAACGGACCGGCGAAACTCCCCGCCGCGAACACCACGCTCGCCAGTTGCCACGAAAGCCACGGCGGGGCGCCCGCCAACAAGAGATGCATCAATACCGACTTCATAACCTTGACTCCTTTCTCAACGTGCGGCCGGCAGCGTCCACTGCTTCGGCGCGCACGTCCTTTCATGCTCTGTTTAGCCTACAAATCACCGTCTGTTCCCGCTTGCGAGCTCGTACCTGCGGGAAGCGTCACGGTTCGTGTACGTTCCACCTCAATCCAATACAGATTGCCGTCGTCGCCGACCACCCCGATGATCTCCCTCCCGGTGTTGCGGTGAATCGCAGGCGTCGAGCGAACCGATCGCATCATGTCGGGCTGGCTGCTGCGGAAGAGCGGTATTACTTCTGCCGTGGGGATCGAAGCGCCGGTGCCTCGCACGATCGGCGCCGGCCCCACGCCGGTCAGCGAGGGACGCGGAACAATTAAAGCCAACAGGCCGGCGGCGATCGCTCCAGGCGCCAGCCACAACCACGCCCGCGCCTGCCACGCCCGTCTCTTCGCCGGGACGGCTCGCGCCCAGGTCGCCCCATCCAGCTTCGGCGCCTCGCCGCCGACAACTCGATCCAACGCAGCCGCCGCCAACCCGTCCACCGCGCGATACTCAGCCATGAGGCGATGGGCTTCGGGGTTGCGGATCAGCTCTCGGTTGAGCTCCAACTCCTCGTCCTCGGTCAACGCACCGTCCAAGGAGCGGATCATCCGTCTTTCAAGCTGTTCGGTTACGTCCGACATTCGTCTATCCGATCCTGTCCCTGAGTGACTCGCGCAACAACCTGCGTGCCCGAACCAATCGCGTCTCCACTGAGTCGATCGGCAACCCCATCACTTCCCCGATCTCCCGGTACGTCCAACCGTTCACGTGCCGCAGCACAAACGGCTCGCGATAAATCGCGGGAAGCGCCTGGATGGCCGTGAGCACCTCGTCGTGTAGTTCCTTTCGCGACGCTTCCCCATCCGGTCCGGGTAAGCCAGATCGCTCCGCCAAGTCGACGGCAAGGGGATGCACAACATTGCGTCGCCGCGTGATCTCGCGGCCTGCGTCGATCGCGGCGTTGCGGGCCAAGCGGTACAACCACGGTCGCCAACTCCGGCTGTCGCGAAGCTCGCCGATCCGCTGCCAAACCGCCGACCACACTTGCTGCGACACATCGTCCACGCACTCCCGGTCGCCCAAGACTCCGAAGATCACGCCGCGGACCCACCGATTCCGGCGACGCACGAGCTCCTCGAACGCATAGCGATCGCCGCCGCGAATGGCCTCGATCACCAACTCTTCGGCGTCAAACTCATCCGCGAGGGGCATCGCCATGGTCATCCCTAAGAGACGTTCAACCGTGTCCCCGCCTGTCAATTCCGACTCGTTTTTGGATTATTGCCATGACCGGAATCAGCCACCGGAAAAGCAAGAAATTACGTTGCAGGTGCCTTTTTGCACCTCTCAATGTAACACAACTGCCCGCTGACCACGATGGCCCGGCGGCCTCGGTAAAACCCTAACTCCAAATCGTGGTTTTTCGTCGCTTTGGGCTGGAATCCCGTCCAGTGGTGCACTATAGTTCAGGTGGATTGAACGCTGCCGCAGGTTGGAGCACAGCGGTCGATGGCGTGGTCTGAAGTCTGGTCACCGGCTCGAAAAAGACAGTTGAGCGACAGCCGCATGGCACTCCGAGCCGGCTTGATCGCTGGATCGGAAGCGGGAAACGTGGTGGGTCGGCGGAGGGGTGCCCATCGTAAGATCGAAAGTCGGGTTAAAGGGATCTAACGATCCCGGGAGATAGCACAAGGGAAGGCATTATGGGCGTAAGACATCACATTAAAGTATTGGTGATCGACGATGATCCGTCAATTTGCAAGACTGTCGGCCTGTTGCTCGAGGACCACGGGTATAGTCCGCGGACCTACACCGATCCTGACGACGCTTTGGTGGCGGCGGAGAAGGAGTCGTTTCAGATCGCGGTGATAGATTTGCGGATGCCGGCGATGGACGGCGTGGAGGTCGTCGAGCGGCTGAAGAACATCGACGAGCGGATGAGCTGCATCGTGATGACGGCCTATCCCGACCTGGATAGCGCGACGGAAACGATGCGCCACGGCACGTGCGACTACATCGCCAAGCCGTTCAAGCAGGACGAGCTGATCGCGTCTATTGATCGCGCCTGCCTGCGGATGGGCATCATCTACACCGATGAGACGGAACTGAACCGCCTGATCGGCCAGCGCATCCGCAGCCACCGACTCAGCCAGAACCTGACCTTGCGTCAGCTTTCGGATCGCACCGATCTGACGACCTCGCAGCTCTCGCAGGTCGAGCTGGGCAAGAACGCGGCCTCCATTTGGGCCCTGGCGCGAATCAGCAACTCGCTGGGACTACAGGTCTCCGAGTTGATGACCGGGTTGTAGGACGCGGCGGCGTGTTCCTTGGGGCGATTATCCCGTGAGGAATGCTCGTAAACGCACCACTGTGGGAGCCACCCGCGTGGGCGCTAGTTCACACACCCGGGGCCGCCCTGCGTGTTGTACGTCCCACCGCGACGGACGGTTTTCTTGACGGCTCACTGCGGTGCGCCTACGATGCGGCCATGTTCAGCGTGGGCCGGACCGTCGTCGGAGGTGTGGTTTATCAAATGAGGGTGTCGAAAAACAGCCGCCCGGCACGTTTTTGTCTTGCGATTATGGCCGCGATAGTCGTCTCCGGATGTCGGCCGAGCGAGCCGGTGCCCGCGTACTACGAGGACTTGGGGACGGAGGATAGGCCGCTGCTGCCGACATCGGCGCCGTGGAAGGACGCGGCGATCGCCAAGGGCCCGGCTGATTGGCGACCCTTCCGTAAACCCGGCGCGGAAGCGAAAGCGAACGGCGGGGCTGCGGGGGAAACGAAGTCCGCCGCGGGCAATCCGGCGATCGAGGCCGAGTTGCGCGGGCTGGTCAACGACTTCAACGCCGCCGTAGCGGAGGGGAAGTTCGACGAAGCGGCCGATTTCCTCATCGAGGAGCAAATCTCGCCCGCGAAGCAGGTCGTAGAGTTGATCCCGGTGCTTATGGGCAAGATGAAGGAGATCGCCGAGGTGTTGCCCGGCGACAACGAGAATCTCAAGAAGGCCGTCGCGGGCGCGTCGCTGTCCGCGGTTCTGAAATTGGACGTGGCGCCAATCACGGTTTCGAGTCCGACCGAGGCCGTCGGGAAACTGGTCCCTACGCCCGGCGGAGCGGGCGATGTCCGCTTCATGCTGGTCAAGGGCAAAGATGGAGAATGCTGGTACGTCGACCATCCGCAAATCCGCGCGATGGTCCCGGCGCTGCCGGCGCTTCAACAGAGCCTTCCGCAGTTGGATGCGTTCATCGCGGGCGTGAAGTCGGGTCAGATCGGCGGCGAGGCGTTGGTGCAGCAGGCGGCAGCGATGAATCAGATGCTCGGTTCGATGCTGCCGGGCAGCTCCCCACGTGCGGCCGCGTCCGGCGAACCGAAGCCGCCGGATGGCGAGGCGGGCAAGGACGCCACGCCTGAGGATCGCAACGGCGGCTAGCGATTCGGGAGGGAGATACAGCGCCGCTCGTTGTGGGCGGAGCGAGGGGCGTTCTACGTCACCCACAAGGGGTGACGCTACATCCGTCGAGTCAGGACACGCGTCGTCCATGTCCGATGCACCGCTGTCCGATGCACTGCTCGTCGCTCATAGTCTCGCGGAGGCCTACCTGTACATCTTGGCGACGCCGTGCGCTTCGTGCGGTCGCGGGCCGCTGCGCGGCGGCGAAGCCGAACTCGCCAACGATGTTGGCGACGCCCGCGCGGTTTCAATCGCCGCGACGTGCGCATCGTGCCACGGCTTGACACGGTTGGGATTTCGGCTGCCCACTCCGCCCGAGTCGATTCCCGCCCGCCAAGCATCGGTGGTCAACCCCACGGCCGAGCCTTCGCAGATTCTCGACCTTAGTCAATGGCTCACCCTCTTTCGGGTGCTGACGGAGACGGCCGGCCACGAGGCGAGCAAGAGCGAGGCGCGGCGGCTCGCGCTCGAAGCGGCCGAATGTCTGGACGAGGCCCTGAAGTTTTACGACGATGAGGACAACGACCTGCCGCCGGTCGAGGCTTTCTTTGGCAAGGATTCACGCGCTCGGTTCAAGGCTCACCCGGAGCAGTTTTCGCGGCGGCGGTTGTTGCACCTACGATCGAAGTTGCCGACGCCCTGGCCGATGCGACCGGACCAACAGTCGAAAGGTACAACGAGTTAGGTGGACGGCAAGCGAGGAACCCGTTTGGTGTGCATGGCGGCGCTCGCCGCCGGCGAGCTTGGCCATGCCACCCCACTCGCCGCCGCGGCGGTCGTCCTTTGGTCTGCCGTGTCGATCCCGCGGGCCGACGGAGGCGGCGATCTTTCGCAATTCAAGGATCGGGTCCAGGCGCTCCACGATCGGGTCGTCGAGCTTGCGGGCGAAAATGACCTGCTCGACACGTTGTACTTCGGCTGGTCGGACCGGCCTTATGCGCGCGCGACGCTCGCGATTCTCGTCAAGGTTGCGGCGACGCTCGATCGTGAAATGGACTGCCGAGGCCACGGGAACGGCAAGATCGACGACGCGACGGTGGAATCGATGCTGCACTGGGCCCACGACGCGATCCAGCGCGCGGTCCACGCCGAGCCGACCGACGACTTCCGGGCTCATCGAATGCGAATCACCTGGGAGCAGTTGGTGAAGCGCGACGGAGTTCCTCCGCTGTTTGCATTTTCCGACAGCCTCCGGACGACGCCGGATTGCGAGTTCCTCGGCGATTCGGACCTGCTCGCGTGTCTCGGACAGCGCGTCTATCCTTGGTCACTGGTCCGACCAACCGAATGGTCGGGAGTCGCTGGGCCCGGGCGTCGCGCGGAAGCGCTGGGCATGCTGGCTCTTGACGTCCTGCCCGATCTTCCCCCTGGGTGGAGGCTCTCCGGGCTGTTCTGGGAGGATTGGCGATCCACATGGGAGGAATCCCGACGTTTTGTGGCCGGACTGCCACTTGCCGCCCTGATTTCCGGGAATGCCGCGGTAATCAGGGAACTTTTCGCGCTCCCGGCCGTCATGGACGCCTCGGACGGGGAACCGCTCGCCGACGCGTTGGCCCGGCGGGCGACGGTTCGCGGTGCCTTCGCGTCCTCGAAATACGCGGTCGACCGATGGGTCCCGCCGGTTTTACACTCAACAGGTCAGAAGCGCCTGCCCGAAGTCTCCGCGGGCATGTGGGTGGAAGCCCTCGACGGTCAATGTCTGGCGATCATCGGAGGTTGGCTGGATCTGCCCGAAGGCGAGCAACCGCCCGTTACGAGCATCCTGCTCGACCCCTCGCTGGTCGAGACCATCGCGCATAACGCGTTGGATTTGCTGCGACATCGCGATCACCTTCGCGCCTTCGAAGGCGGAGCGCAGATCGCGTTCGTTGTTGGGCGCGACGCGATTGCCTTCGAGGAGCCCGCCTCCGACGAAGAATCCGGAATGGACGCTTGGGCGGAATGGGTCAAACCCATTTGGTCTGAACTGGTCGCACGGCAGACCCGCTTCGATGTAGTCAATCGGGACACGCCTCCCGAGGAAACGAACAAGCGGTACCGGGTTGTGATCCCGTTGGAGCGGCCGGGAGAAGGGAAGACGGCGTCGCTGATTGAGAAGATCGAGCGGCGGCTGGCGCAGGATTCGGAGCACGTTTACCGTCTGACAACGCGGGAAATGGACGGGACGATCGCGCGGGACATGTTTGTGCGTGTGGGGCGGACGCCGGAGGGGAAGGCCTGCGCCGGAATCGTGAATCTGTCGGATCGTGCCCGGGTGTTGAAGCTCCGCGGCAGACCGGCCATCGGACCGTCACGCGACGTCATTTCAAATCAGCAGATTCCAGAACCGGATCAACGCCTCAAGTTTGAGCCGTGGCAGGTGCGTTTGCTGTGGCCCCCCGCGTGAAGCTCAACGCTCAGTAGGAACGCGGATTATTTTGCCTCTACGCCGCAAAGGGGACTTGTCCTATCCCGGCTCGCCGGCAGCCCGCGCGGCGATGCCCGCATCGGACGTCTCCGCCGGACCGTATTCCATCTCGAACCGCTCGATAAACTCCTTGGTCCCATCGGCGAGGGCCCAGGTTCCCCGGGTGTCGAACTCGATGGCGGGTAGGAGAGCGACGGGCCGGTTGCGGTTCTCCTCGGCCCAAGCGTCATGGATCCGGCGCAACGCAACGTCCACGTCCCGGCGCCTGCTGGTCAAGACCAGCAGCCAGACGTTGGGGCGGGTGTGAAACACCAGATCGCTGCGACGGACATGTTGCTGGATGAACTGTTCGACCTCATCACGCGCCTCACCATGAAGAGTCGCGGTCACGCGGGCGCTGACCAGCGCCGCAAACGCCGTGTCTTCGCGGAAGGCTGCGACGCGCTTTAGGCATCGCATGATCAGCCGGGCAGGCTCGGCCGTGGGAACCGTGAACGAGAACGTGCTTCCTTGCCCGACCCTGCTCTCCACGCTGATGTCGCCGAGGTTGAGGCGCACAAGCTCTTTGGCGACATTCAACCCCAACCCCAAGGCGACCGTGCCGATCTGCGTGAAGCGCTCGAACAGGGCCTCCACGCTGTCGGGGTGGATTCCCGCCCCGTGGTCCGTCACCGCAAAAACCACCTGCGCCTCGGCGCGGTCGTGACTCGCGGACAACCGGACCTCGCCGTGGTCCTCGGAGAACTTGAAGGCGTTGACCGTCAGGTTGATGATGACGCGTCCGATCTTTTCAGGATCGCAATAGACCGCGGGGAGGTGGCGGGCGAGGTCGATGTCGAGCGTGGTCTTGCGCAGCGCCGCCTTTCGCTCCAGCGTGGTGCGGATGGGCTCGAGGATATCGGCGACTCGGCACACCGTGCGGCGTACGCCGAGCAGCCCCGCCTCCAACTTGTTGATGTCCGACATATCATCGACCAGGGCGCTCAGGTCGTCGACGCGGTTGAGCACGATGCCCAGGTACTCGCCTCGCTCGGCGCTGATCTCCCCGGCGAGTCCGTCCCGGAGGATGGAGGTGAACTCCTGGATGACGGTCAGCGGCGTACGGAACTCGTGGGAGACGTCGTCAATCAACTGGTGGGCGGTGTCGTACATCTCGGCGAGGTGCCGGCTGTTCTTCTCCAGCATCTCATGCTTGGTCTGCAACTCCTTGAGCAGACGCCTGTTCTGCTCCTCGAGTCGCCGCTGATGGTAGTGGGCGGTGCTGGTTTCGATGGAGTGGCGGAGTGTCTCGGGGGTCAACTCGGACTTGACCAGATAATCATCGGCGCCCGCCTGCAGCATGTTGGTCGCGACGTGCTCGTCACCCTGTCCGGTGAGACAAATGACCGGGCGCAGGTCGCCGGAGGCGCGGATGCTGCGGAGCAGGTCGAGCCCAGTGCCCGAGCCCAAGCGGTAATCCACGAAGGTGAGGTCCACGCCGACGCGGGAAAGGGCCGCCTCGGCCTCCACGACCGTCGGAACGTGCACGAAATCCAGGTCGATCCCCGGAATCTGCGCCAGGTTGCGGCGGAGAAGCTCCGCGTCCCCATGATCGTCGTCGACGGCCAGAATGGTCAACCGTTCCTCGGTCATCGTGCACCTCAACGAATGGACGGAAGGGTCACCAGCCCGCCGGCGCCCTCACGGGCTGGAAGCCCGTGCCACACAGGCCCGTGCCACACCGCTTCGTGCCACACGGCTGCACCCGAGCCTACGGCACGAGGCCGACCGGCGTCATGGCAGCGCGGGGGCGGAACTCCGACGGCAGGGTCAGGAAGAGGCGGAGTTCGGCGAGCAGGGCGTCGAAGTCAAGCGGTTTGATGAGAAACTTAACCGCACCCATCCCGATCAGCTCGCGTTCCAGGCTGTGGTCCGTTCGTCCGCCGCGCGTCCGCCCGGTCAGAATGACTACGGGCACATACCTTGTGAGGCTGTGGTTCTTCAGCCGACCGAGAACATAGTTGCCGCGCCCCCCGGGCATGTTGAAATCCAGAATGATGGCGTCGGGTATTTCCTTTAGGGCCATCCAATATCCCTGCATCCCATTGAGGGCCTGGACGACCTCCACGCCATAGGCGGCCAGCTTGATCTTCAGCGCCCGCCCGATATCGGCATCGTCGTCGATCACGAGCACCTTGGGCGCCGCCGGCGTCGCTGCATCCCGAACGGACGGCGCCGAGCCACGACCCGCCTCGGCGTCGTCGGGGGCGATTTCCAACAGTTCGCAGATCCGCGGTCTGAGCCATTCCCAAACGTCACCGCATTTGAGGACGTAGTGCGCACCGAGCGCCTCACAGCGGCGGATGGTGTCCTCATCCGACCGGCCCGAAAGAATGATGACCGGGATCGGGGCGAGGTAGGCATTGGAGGCCAGGGCGTTGCAGACGCTCAATCCGTCACTCGCGGGCAGGTTGATATCGAGGAGGATCAAGTCCGGCGGGTGGCGGGCGATCGTGGTCACGGCGTCGGCGCCGTTGTCGATTGCGGTGACCTCCAGGCCGAGCTGCTCGCATCGCAGTTTGAGGGCGGCGACGAGAGCGGCGTCATCATCGACGATACATACGTGTTTCTTGTTCATGCTCATTCAAATCTCGCAACCTTTCCGGCGATTGAACGCTCAATGGCCGCGAGGAGCGTCTTGGCGTTATACGGTTTGTCCAGAAAATACCGGGCCCCCAACTCCAACGCATGTTTGCGGGCACTGGAACATGCGGAAAGAACAACGACCGGTGTGCTTCGGGTGGCGGGATGGGCGTGAATCCGGGCCAGCGCCGTCAGTCCGTCCATGGTCGGCAACTGGAGGTCCATCACGATCACGTCGGGTCGAGTCTCCAAGGCCCGCTCCACCCCTTGCTCTCCGTCCGGGGCGGCGATGACGTTATATCCGGCGGCGCCGAGCCGAACGGTGACCGCTTGGACGATCTCCGTGTCGTCATCGACGATGAGCACTCGCCGCGATTCACGCATCGGACGCCTCCGTCGGACCGTATTCCATCTCGAACCGCTCGATAAACTCCTTGGTTCCATCGGCGAGGGCCCAGGTTCCCCGGGTGTCGAACTCGACGGCGGGTAGGGGAGCGGCGGGGCGGTTGCGGTTCTCCTCGGCCCAAGCGTCATGGATGCGGCGCAATGCGCTGTCCACATCCCGACGGTTGTCGGTCAACACGAGCAGCCAGACGTTAGGGTGCGTGTGAAACGTGAGATCGCTGCGACGGATATGTTGCTGGATGAACTGTCCGATCTCATCACCCGCCTCACCGGAGAGGGCCGGCGTTACACGGGCGCTGACCAGCGAAATGAACGCCGCGTCTTCGCGGAACGCCCGGACGCGCTCCAGATATCGCGTGATGAACCGGGGCGGCTCGGCCGTGGGAACCGTGAAGGAGAACGTGCTGCCTTGACCGACCTTGCTCTGAACACCGATGTCTCCGAAGTTCAGGTGCACGAGTTCCTTGGCGATGTTCAACCCCAAACCGAAGCCTTTCACGGCGGTCCGCTCCACCGTGCCGATCTGCGTGAAACGCTCGAACAGGGCCTCCACGCTGTCGGGATGGATTCCCGCCCCGTGGTCGGTCACCGCGAAGACGACCTGCGCCTGGGCGGGGTCGCGGCCCGCGGACAACCGGACCTCGCCGCGGTCTTCGGAGAACTTGAAGGCGTTGACGGTGAGGTTGATGATGACCCGTCCGATCTTCTCCGGATCGCAATAGACCTCCGGGAGATCGTCGGCGAGGGCGATGTCGAGCTTGGTCTTGTGTGCCGCCGCCTTTCGCTCCAGCGTGGTGCGGACGTGCTCGATGATATCGGCGACTCGGCACACTTTGCTGCGCACGCCGAGCAGTCCGGCCTCCAACTTGCTGATGTCCAGCATGTCATCGACCAGGGCGCTCAGGTCCTCGACGCGGTTGAGCACGATGCCCAGGTACTCGCCTTGCTCGGCGCTGATCTCCCCGGCGAGTCCGTCGAGGAGGATGGAGGTGAACTCCCTGATGACCGTCAGCGGCGCGCGGAACTCGTGGGAGACGTCGTCGACGAACTGGTGAGCGGTCTCGTACATCTCCGCGAGGCGTCGGCTGTTCTTCTCCAGCATCTCATTCTTGGCCTGCAACTCCTTGAGCAGATGCTTGTTCTGGTCTTCGAGCCGCCGCTGATGGTAGTGGGCGGTGCTCGTTTCGATGGAGCGGCGGAGCGTCTCGGGCGTCACTTCCGATTTGATGAGATAGTCATCGGCGCCGGCGCGTAGGGCGTCGATGGCGACGTGCTCGTTGCCCTTGCCGGTGAGATAAATGACGGGGCGAAGGTCGCCGGAGGCGCGAATGCTGCGGAGTAGGTCGAGGCCGGTGCCCGTGTCCAGGCGGTAATCCACGAAGGTGAGGTCCACGCCGACGCGGGAAAGGGCCGCCTCGGCCTCCACGACCGTGGGAACGTGCACGAAATCCAGGTCGATCCCCGGAATCTGCGCCAAGTTGCGGCGGAGCAACTCCGCATCCCCTTGATCGTCGTCAACGGCCAGAATAGTCAACGGCTCAGCGTACATTCGACACCTCCCTTGGAGTCGGCAAGGTCACGAGTTCGAACCAGTAACTGCCCAGCTCGCGCACCGTCCGCATGAACGCCTCGACGCCCACGGGCTTGGTGATGAACGAGTTGCAGCCCAGGTCGTAGCTGCTGAGGATGTCCCTCTCCTGCTTGGACGTGGTTAGCACCACCACCGGCAAGCTGCGTAATCCCTCGTCCTTGCGAATTTGCTGCAAGACTTGCCGCCCATCGAGCTTGGGCATGTTAAGGTCCAGCAGGAGGAGATCGGGCCGGGGCGCCGCCGCGGGGTTGTCGTAGTCGCCGCGACGGAGGAGGAAGTCCATGGCCTCCTCGCCGTCGGAGACGACGTACAGGGTCGTGCGGAGGACGTCCTCCTGCAGCGCCCGCCGCGTCAACTCCTGGTCGCCGGGATCATCCTCGGCGAGGAGGACGACCGCGGGCTTGGTGTTTCGCTCAACCATGTCAGGCTCTCCGTTTCGCAATTGAGTGTGAACTTGAAGTGCGTTCCGCGTCCCGGCTCGGACTCCACCCAGATCCGCCCGCCGTGACGCTCGACCGCCTTTCGACAAATGGACAGACCGATCCCCGTACCCTCATACTCATCGCGCCCATGCAGGCGATTGAAGGGGGCGAAAATCTGCTCGTGATATTCCGGTTTGATCCCGATCCCGTTGTCGCGCACGCCGAGGAGCCACTGACCCTGCTGCCGCTCACAGGTCAGGTGGATTTCCGGCTTCCGCCCCGGTTCGGCGAACTTGAGGGCGTTGCCGAGGAGATTCTGATAGAGCTGGGTGAGCAGGGTAGGGTCGCCCAATACGTCAGGCAGCTCATCCCGCGTGATTTCGGCCCCGCTCTTTTGAATCTGAACGTCCAGGGCGCACAGCGCTTGATCCGCGTACTCGGCCAGGGAGACCCGTTCTCGCCTCAGTGCCGCCCGCCCCGCGCGGGATAGGGCGAGCAGGTCCTGCACGAGAGTTCGCATTCGCTTGGCCGCTTCGGTGATAAAACCGAGGTCCTTCCCGGCGGCCTCAGGAATTGCCGCCCCGAGGTCCTTGGGCAGCAGCTCGCCGAAGGCGGTGATCTTTCGCAACGGCTCCTGCAAATCGTGGCTGGCGATGAACGTGAACTCATCGAGCTCCACGTTCTTGCGGCGAAGCTCCTCGTTCGCGATGCGGAGGGACTCGTTGGAGAAGGCCAACGCGGCGGCTGATTCGCGTAAACTCTCCTCGGCGCGTTTTCGCTCGCTGATGTCCACGATGGCGCTGATGGCGAAGAGCCCTTCTTCGTTGGTTTCGACGGGGCTTATGGCGATCTCGACGGGGAATTCGGTGCCATCCTTGCAGACGCCATGAGGTTCGCGTTCGGCGCCCATGGGTCCAGCTTGGGGGTCGGCGAAGAAACCGTCTCGGCATTGCGGAAAGCCGGCGCGGGGGCCCCGCGGGATGAGCATTTCCACAGGCTGGCCGAGCATCTCCGCGCGGGCGTAGCCGAACAACTTCTCCGTCTGTGCGTTCACCAACACTATGCGCCCCTGGGGGTCGACCGAGATCGTCGCGGTGGGCGAGGATTCGACGGTTCTTCGACATCGCTCGTCGGCGAGTTGCCGCTCGTCGGCGGCGATGTTCAGCGAGCGGGCGTTCCAACAAATGATGCCGGAGAAGATCATCATGGTGGCGACGGCGACGAGGGCGACGCCGAGTTGGGTGTCGAGGTATCCCGCCCGCTGTCCGTCAAAACGCATCACCCCGAGAGCGAAGGGCACGATCAGAACGGCGGGCAGGATCCGTCGGGCCATCGCCCCGCCGGGGCGTTCGCTAGTGATGACGCCCATCAGCCCCTGGTCCGGTCGGGCCATCAGAACGGCGGCGGCGAGCACCAAGAAAAGCAGCGCCGCGTACAGCGCCATGGTCGTGCCCGGTCCGATTTCGAGCATCCAAGGCACGTCGTAGATGTAGCCCGCGACGACCAGCAGGGCCACGTGGCCGGCAGTGATCGGGAAGACCTGCACCCAGCGCCAAGCACGCTTGCCGACGAAGTTCATGGCAATGATGGTCGCGCCGAGCAGCGTGAAGTTAACGGCCGTCGGGCCGGCCATCCGCCCCGGATACATCGGCGCCATGAAATCGGTGACAGTTGAGGAGAAGAGAAGCCGGTCGATCCCCAGGTCGCATCCCAGCGCGTATTCGAGAAGCGTCAGAATCGCGATCAGGGTCGCGACGCCGGCGCACGCGATCGACGCTACGCGCCGTCGCCGATCCACCGCGCCCCTCGCGGACAAAACGAGAGCTGTCCCAAGAAGAACGAAGCTGACGGCGGTGTTGAACACCATGGAAACCCAATGGGTGCTGAGACTCCTTAGGAACCGGATGTCGGCGATCCATCCGACGATGACCAGCAGAGCCACGAGGACGGTGACGGCTCCCCCCGCTCGTGCCGGCATCCGCAACGAGTCACGCCGCCGTGGGTCGGAACCGGCGCCCGCAGCGCGGAGCACGGCGGGATCGCTCAGTCCCAAACCCACGGCCGGGGCCGCGCCTGCGGCGAGACCCGCTTCCCTCGCGTCCGTTCGCTCACCGCCGCCGCACTCCAACGATGCGTTGAAACGACCCATGACGCCTCACGACCCGCGCCGACCCGAACCAACCCGCCACAGAGAGGACGAGCCGGCGCACTTTGCAGCGAGGGCGTACCGATTGGCCTCGCTACGCACGATGTAGCGTGCAATATGCGACGGCCCGCGGGAGACCCCTCTGACCTATCGCCTGAACCCGGACGACGGTTTACAACCCTCCGCGGCGCATTCGCATAGGGAATCGGAGTAGTGCCAGGCCGCGGCACACGGACGGGTCGTATTGTAGGCTACTCCCGACGGAGCGTGTCGTGGATGTTCGACCGGCGCGCCATAGGGGAAAGGATTAGTTTCCCGAACGAGCTGGAAAGGGGGAGAAGATGAATCCGTCGATTCTGATCGTGGATGATGATGCCGACGCGCGTGAGGCGTTGCGTCTGCGTTTTGCCCACGCCGGTTTCGAGGCCGTAACCGCGGGCGGAGGACAGGAAGCCGTCGAACGCTATGGGGAGATCAAGCCGCGGATCGTCTTCCTAGACGCCTCCATGCCCGACGTCAGCGGCTTCGAAGTCAGCCGCTACATCAAAGACCAAGACGCCGACCCGCCCGTCACGATCGTCTTCGTCTCCGGGGCGTCGTCGCCGACCCCTGACTACGTCGAGCGCTGCGCCAAAGTCAGCGGCGGCGATCACTTCATCACTAAACCCTACGACGCGGGGGTCCTGGTGGATTTGGTTCGCCGCATCGAAGACGCCGCGGCCGTCGCGGGATGAGGTGGGGGGAATGAAGAAACCGACGATCCTCATTGCCGACGACGACCGCAGCGTCCGTGCGGCGTTGCGCAAGCGCTTGACGGCCAACGGCTACCGCGTGCTCGAATCTTCGGACGGGCTCGGCGTCATCGCACAATGCCTGAAAGAGCCGGTCGACGCGATCCTGTTGGATCACGAAATGCCCAACGGCGACGGGCGGTCGATCGCCCCGCTGATCCGTAACGAATGCGACGTGCCCATCGTGTTCGTGTCCGGGCATCCGCGGGAGGAGTTCCGCACCACGGTCATGCGCCTGCCGGATGTGTATTTTCTGCCCAAGCCGTTCGACGCGGCGAAACTTCTGGACCTGTTGGCCTCCGTCATTCACTTGCGGAGACCGGCGCCACCCGCCGTTTCGGGGAGACCGACGCCGTGACACGAATCCTGATCGTGGATGACGATCGGACGATGGTCCTCGCCCTCTCCGTCCGTCTCCGCAAGACGGGCCTGGAGGTGTTGACCTGCCACAACGCCCACGAGGCGCCGCAGATCGTCCTTCGCGAACGCCCGGACGTCATCCTCCTGGACATCGACATGCCCCACTTCACCGGCCTGGAAGTCCACGAGTGTCTGCGCCTCGTCGAGCGAAGCCGCCGCATCCCCGTGATCTATGTGAGCGGCTCGATCAGTCCGAGTGATCGCCAGGTCGCCCTACGACAGGGCGCTAAGGCGTTCCTGGTCAAGCCCTTTGAGACGGAGACGTTGCTCGACACGATCCACGCCGTCCTCAACGAACACGGCGACGAACAGCCCTCGTGACCGAACGAACGGTTTCGTAAACGCAGAAAGACTCAAACGCAGAAACGCAAGAAGGAACAACCTTCTCTGTTTTCTGCGTTTCTGCGTTTCTGCGTTTCCGCGTTTCTGTCGCCCTACGACCCACGCTACACTTCCCCCGGTGGTCCGGATCGGCTCGGACCGGGATCGGAGTGTGCAACGATGGTGTTCAAGACGGCCCGGCGCGTGGTGATCGCGGTGATCGGGGGGACCGTCGCGCTGATCGGAGTGGCCATGATCGTCTTGCCCGGACCGGCCGTGGTCGTCATTCCCCTGGGGCTGGCCATCCTCGCCACGGAGTTCGCCTGGGCGAAACGGCTCCTCAAACGACTGAAGCAACAGGCCGCGTCCATGTTCCCCGGAAAACGAACGCCTGGCGCGACCCAAGCGCCGGCGCCCGATCATGGCGGCTGACGCGATTCATTGACGATGCTGCGCGTCGCCTCTACGATCGTTTTCGGGGCAAAACCGAGAAGGGGATTCCGTGAAACCGCCCACGATCCAGACCGTCGGTGCACTGCGCAAGAAGGGTTGCCGCAGCCGGTCGGTCAAGCAGGAACTCCGCGAGAACCTCATCGCCCGCCTTCCCTCGGGCGAAGCGATCTTTCCGGGCATCATCGGCTACGACGATACGGTCATCCCCCAGCTCTGCAACGCGATTCTAAGTCGCCACGACATCCTGCTTCTCGGTCTTCGCGGCCAGGCCAAGACGCGCATCCTTCGGATGCTGCCGAGCCTGCTGGACGAGTGGACGCCGACGCCCGCGGGCAGCGACCTGCCCGATGATCCGCTTTCGCCCAAACTGACGCCCAACCGTCGCCTTCTTGAGCAATACGGCGACGACCTCGAAATCCGCTGGCTGCACCGCGACGAACGGTTCCACGAGAAGCTGGCCACGCCGGACGTGACCATCGCCGATCTGATCGGCGAGATCGACCTGGTCAAGCACGCCGAGGGCCGGCATCTGACGGACGAAGGGGTGATCCACTATGGACTGATTCCACGGACGAATCGCGGCATCTTTGCCATCAACGAACTGCCCGACCTCGCCCCGCGCATTCAGGTCGGGTTGTTCAACGCCCTGGAAGAGCGGGACGTGCAAATCCGGGGTTTTCCCGTCCGCCTTCCGCTTGACGTGTTCATGGCCTTCACCGCCAACCCGGAGGACTACACCAACCGCGGGCGGATCGTCACGCCGCTGAAGGACCGCATCGGTTCGGTGATCCGCACCCACTATCCCCTGCGCACAGAGCACGCCCTGGCCATCACCAAGGGCAGCGCTTGGCTGGATCGCAATGTTGATGGGTGGAAGGTGGACATCCCGCCCTACATGTTGGAGATCATCGAGGAGATGGGGCGCATCGCCAGGCAAAGCCCGCACATCAACCAGCAGTCGGGGGTCTCCGTACGCACTTCCATCGCGGGAGCGGAGATTCTGGTCTCCAATGCCGAACGCCGCTGCCTTCGCCACGGCGAGAAGCTGGTCGTCCCGCGCATCAGCGACCTCTCGCACATCGCCGCGGGCTGCCGTGGTAAGATCGAGATGATGCTGGCCGAGGACGAGCGGGCCGAGGACAAACTGATCGCCTCGATCACCGGCGAAGCGGTCAAGGCGGTCTTCGAGAAGTACGGCAAGCTCACCGACTTGGAAGCCGTCGTTCAGGCCTTCGCCGACAAGACCTTATCCCTCGAAATCGGCGATGAAGTCTCGACGGTCGATCTGGTGAACGCCATGCACAGAATCGCGGGACTACGAAAGGCGGCGGCGAAGTTGTGTGCGGCCGTCGAGCAGCCTTTTGAAACTGCTGCGTATCTCGCTGCTGCGGCGGAGTTGATCCTCGAAGCGCTCTACGTCAACAACCGCCTCAGCAAGTACGCGTATCACGGTAGGACGTACTTCAAACGGTAGCCGACGGAACCTTGCCCCGGTGAGGAGACAAGTTGAGCCGCGATGCGTAGAATAACCAACCTGGAATGGGATGATGCGAACCGCGAGCACATCGACCGACATGGCGTCGCGCCGCAGGAGGTCGAGGAGGTTTGCTTCTCACGTCCGCTCTTGATGAAATCACGGGGCGGCACGAGGCTGGCGTACGGGCAAACGCTCGCCGGCCGATACCTGTTGGTGGTGCTACGGCTGATGGACGGCGGCGTCGCGCGGGGCATCACGGCGCGAACGATGACTGACAAAGAGCGTCGCTTCTACGGGAAACGGAGTCGACGACCATGAAAGATCGGATACCGGAGTTTCGCGACGAGAAAGAAGAAGCCAGATTCTGGGAGACCCACGACTCGACCGACTTTCGATCGGACTTGGAGGAGGATCATGAGACCGTCTTTGTTCGGCCCGAAATCGGAGTGATTGAAGTGCGATCTTCCACATGGCAACGGCTCGTACGCGAGGCACGACGACGCCGCACGACGCCCCAACGACTCGTGCAGCGGTGGCTGCAAGAGAAGTTGGCCCCCTTGAAGTGATGATGTGACCGTATGCTTGTTCACGGTTTATCACGCGTGGTCCTATGAAATGCACGATCCAAGGTTGTTGTGGAGAGTATGAGGACCGTCGGATACTGCACGCTGTCCGGCATCGCGGACGGGTCGTCGTGATCGATCACTGCGGAGGTCTGCGGCGTCTTACCGCGGGCTGCTAGGCGATCACGTCGAGCAGGCGGTCCACGGTGCCGGTGATGCGTTCCGGCGTCTCGTAGGTGCGGTTTTGGATATCGGCCTGGATGGCGCGCAATCGGGCCTGGCGCAAACTCGACTGATCCACAACCCGCCGCAGCGCCTCGCTGAAACGCGGGACCGCGACGCCGCCCTGGGCGTCAGGGTCGGGGCCGGGCCTGGAACCCCGAAAACCGGGCATGGGTCGGTTGCTGGGAAGCGGCGGGGAAAACCCGCCAACACTGAGAATCTCGCTCATCTCGCCACGTCCTTGAGCGATGTCGTCCCGCGTTTCGCGAGCGACCTGTGACCTTCAACCCGACCTACGGACACATCGCGGCAGCACTGCCGCACCGATGGCGCAGTTCGCTACACGCAGCGGAGCCTCCGCTACCTCGCTCACGCATTCCTCCGTGAATGAACGGTGAGAGACCGGGCGTGCCAGCGTTGCGAGGAGCCGATCCATCGGTCTGCCCCGGATCCCGGCAGGCGCGCCGGGATCGTTTGTAGTATCGTCCGTGCTGATTTTCGCCCTTGAAAGAAAATGGTCGTTGCGTGCGATTCTGCGCCGCGAGTCCACAACATCTTGCAACCGGAGGACGTCGCCCTCACCACATGTCGCGGGCCATACTCTCCGTGTCGCCGCGCCGGACGGTCCTCCGTCCGTGCCCGGAAGGAGGGCCCGTCTAGTACTACAACGCTAGATTCGCATCGCGCGGCGTGAAGGAAAGCCCGTTGAAACGGGCTGAGGGAGGAGTTTGGGGTCGATCGCGTTACCAGCCGTAAACGGCTGGCCTGAGGCGCCGCCTTCGGCGGCGAGAAGGCCGCTAAAGCGGCCTGAATCAGACTCCCTTTCCAACCCCTCGGGACAAAGTTAGCGTAGTAGTGCTATTATGGTTCACGCACCTCCATATAAAGTAGCCTTTTACCTACACCGTCGGCGCTCCTGGCCCATACTCTCCATGACCCCGCGCGGCACTACCGTCCGGGGGGGTGGGGCATCCCTTAACACCTCGATCAGTACGCCGATGCCGGGATGTCCCTGCCGCGCCTGGCAGCCTGTTGAAAAGGGTGTGGCACGGGCTTCCAGCCCGTGTTTTCACCGGCAAGATGCCGGTGCCACACAAGCACTTTGGACTTTCTCAACGGGCTGCTGGGCGAGGGCCTGAGCCGGCAGGAGATCCAGGAGGTCACGAGACTGCTGAACGATTTCCTCGATGGTCATGTCGCTCCTGCGCCGCTTGACTCACTCGACCGCCGCGGCTCGGGCTCGTCGGCCTCGCACAAACCGTCCTCACCCGGGTATTGCCACCCCGGCAGATGCACATTCGTACAGCGGTAGTCCATCGGCTGGGCTTTGGCTCGGCGATCGAGCAAGGCCAGCAGTGCCGTACGGATAAATGGATTTTTTTGGGGATTGAAGACTTCTCCGGTTTCCCGAGCAAGGGCCTCGTCGTCGGCGCCGCGAGCGAGTTGGAGCTTGAACAAGGCCCGCGAGTACGGTCCGTCCTTGGCCATACTCCGCGCCCGGTCGTAGCCGCGGCGAAGCGCTTCCCATTCGTCATCGAAGACGCCGTTGCACAACCCCACCTGATATGCGCGGTCGGCCGTCAAACCCTGATCGAACAGTTCAAAGATCACGGAATCCCCAAGTCCCAGCCGCTTCAGCTCTCCCGCCGCGGCAAAGCCCGGCAGAATCGCGTAGTCCAATTCCGGCTGGTTGTACGTGCTCTTCTGTTGCCACTGGGACACTCGGTCGACGGGATCGAATACCGGGCCGTATGCGCGCACGTCATATCGTAAATCCAGGAAATAGGTGAACTCCGCACCGCCTCCCCATTTCTCGCCGAAAACGCCGAGGGATGCGACGGGGCTTGTCTGCATAAGACGGAAGAGACGGACGGCATTGCGTGTCGTCGCCGCCGCCTCTTCTTCGCTCAAGGGGACGTAGCCCTTCTCGCGCTCGAACCACCCTCGATTGAACTCCCGTGCATCGGCTCCAAGCATCCGCATTCCCACGCCCGCCGCCGAGAACAAAACCGCCCCACAGCGTCCTTCCCGATGAAGCGCAAATATGCGACTGACCGCGTGAGTGAGTTGATCGATATTCGCGCGGGTCCAAACGTTACCCCGCAGCGGATTGTTGAAGACGACACTCGCCACACGATCACGGGACGACGGCTCGCAGAACTTCAGGTCCTGGTAGCAGGCGCGGTACTCACCCGTCTGAATGTCCCACGCCGCCACCGGCGTGCGATAGTGCCTTCCATATCCCAGAAGGCGAGTGACGTTGCGTTGCTTCAGTTCATGCAGAAGGGACGGCTTACCCTTTCGCGGACCACGGTCACCATCCAGATCGAGTATGTCGAGCAGATTCGGGTCTTCGCTGTTTTCATCCTGCGCCCGGCGCACCAACTCGATGAGCCCGTCGATGGTGAGATGGGCCGTCAGGGCGTCAAGCGCCTCAATCAAACCGACTTTGTAGCGCAGTCCCGCACGGGTAGAGATATTGATCTGCCCAGGGTCGGCAATGCGGTCCTGAATCAGATCGAGTGCATACAGGAAAATAGGCAACACGTAGCGGCGAAAGGCCCGCCCGCCCGCATCCGCGGCACAGGCGACGTGCGCAATCGACTCCGCGCTCTTGATCTTCCCCTCTCGCCGATCGCATTCCGCGGCCTCATAGAGAGACCCGAAGTCCTTACGGGAGATTTCACCGATCGGCGCATACTCCCCGGTTTGGGGATCGAGGACCGCCTTCGGCGCGGAGCCGGCGTCGCCCCATTCATAGAAACCGCGCCGAGAGGAAGAACTGACGCCGGTCCGTCCGTCGCTCTCCAGCTTGGCGATCCAGTCCGGGTAATTCCGGCCGCCGCGCGTGTAGAGATTTCGCAGTCGATCGTCGGGCGGCAATGCCTCTCCGAAATGGCGTGCCGACTCCGTATAGGCCATGTGTCCGGTTTGATCGAGAACTGTAAAGGGGTTAGCGGTGAACAGTTCCCAGATTCCGCCCAGTTGGACGAGGTCGCGCGACGACCGCACGTCCCACGAAATGATCGCGGCCATAGCCTGAAAAATCGGGTCCGTGATATAACCGTGATGATCGGCATTCAACGCAATGACCGTCTTCTCCAGGATCTGATCCGCGAACACCACACCAAACGCGAACGTCTCCTGGGAAGCATATTTCCCTCTCATCACATCAATGAGCCGGTTGGCGTCGAAGGGGAAATAGCCATGGACCGCGAGGAGCTTCTCGCGGAATACTTCCGAACGGAAAAGCTGGGCTAATTCTTCCGTGGTGTGCGACGAGGTGTTGGAGAAAACGGCCGACAGCCGCTCGGGATCGACGAGCCGTTCAATGGCTTCAAAGATCTTCGCCTTGATCTCGCGGCGCTCCGTCGCGACTTCCCAGATCAACTCGGCCCGGCGCAGTTCCTCGTAGGCCTGAGTGTAGGTGATCCGCGATTCCAGCGTCCGTACATCCTCTTCGCGCAGTCGTTGCTCCTCCAAACGTTGGCGCCACGTTGCACAGAACCTGCTTTTGGCTCGTTCCAGTGCAGCCGCCTGCACGTCGAGGAGAATGACATGGTAATCCGTCTTATTCAGCAAGTCGGCGGCAATTCCTTGTCCCATGATTCCAGAGCCGACCACCGCGACACACCGGAGTTCGTTAACTCGCCGAACCGCCGACTCGATCGTTTTGTCCCCGAAGGCAAAGGCACGTTTCATCGCTGAATGTCCCTCACTGAGCGTTCTTTAGGGTTTGTCGGCGTCACGCAGGACGAGGGCTACACCTTGTCCGCCGCCGATGCACACCGCGACGCACCCATAGCGTGTTTCTCGTCGCTGCATCTCATACATCAGGTCGACGACCAGCCGAGCGCCGATCGCCGCGTCGATCTTCGCCCGATCAATACCGCTGCGGCGAATGTCTTCGTGCCAGGACTTCACGCCGACCGGCGAACGGGCCCCGCCACACACGACGATATGCGGATAATCGTTCCGCCCCATGCCTTCACGCCCTCTGCATTACCGGCTGCTGCACGACGACCACCTCATCCGAGGGGTTCACCGAGAAGAGGTCTTCGATCTTGTGTCTGAAATTGGTGAGCGCCGCCTTGCGGACCAGTTTTCCCGAAGCGGTCAACTCGCCATTGGTCAGCGACGGGTCCCGATCCGCGAGCACCGCACGACGGACCCGCTGATATTTCACCTCGATCATCGGGTTGACCCGTTCCACCTCCGATGCGAACAAATCTCGAAGCGCGGGGTGTTGTAGGGAGACACCCGCGGGAAGACCTTGTTCTTCGACCCACTCGCGCAGACGAGAAAAGTCCGGATAGATCAGAGCGCCGACGAAATCCTTTCCGCTGCCCACCGCCAACGCCAGGCGGATGTACGGCGACTCATTGACCAGAATGTTCTCGATCCGCTGGGGATGGACCTTCTCGCCGGTCGTGAGTTTGAACGCCCCGTCCTTACGCCCCAGAATGCGAAGTCCGTCGCTGGTGAACTCACCCAGGTCGCCGCTGTGAAACCAGCCCTCTTCGTCGATGACCTGCGCCGTCGGTTCCTCGTCGTCCAGATACCCGCCCATGACGTTGGGCCCTTTGACCAGAATCTCTTGATCGCTGTTGAGGCGGACTTTCACTCCCGGAATGGGGAAACCCACGATCCCGCTTCGCCATGCGGCGTCCTTGGTTGTCAACGTGCAGGCCGGCGAGGTCTCGGTCAGCCCCCATCCTTCGAGCATCGGGATACCGTGCTTGCGGTATGCGGCCTCGACCTGCGCCGGCAGCGGTGCGCCCGCCGTGAATACGAAACGCAGCCGGCCGTTGAACACCAAGTCCGCGGCCTCCGCATCCGCGCGGCATCGTGTGACCAGTTCGGCGTGAACTCGCGGCACACTGAAGAACAGGGTCGGATTGAATGCCCGCCAGTTATCGAGCATCCGGTCGATGTCCCGGCCCCGCGAGTCGTCCAGACACAGTTCGCACCCGTGATAGAGCGTCATGAACCGTTCGAGCAGTCCGCCGAAACTGTGGTGCCACGGCAGATAGCTCAGCACGGCATCGCGCTCGTTCACATCCCAGATGAGGGCCAGGGCCTTTTGTTGGGAAAGCAGGTTTCGGTGACAGAGTTTCACGCCCTTGGGCGAGCCCGTCGTACCGGAGGTGTACATTACCATGCACAGATCGTCGGGCTGGACCTCGGCGATCCGTTCGTCCAACTGTTGTTGGGAGGCGCCTCCCGGCGCGGTCAACGCCGCGAAGTCGATCGCCCCCCACTCCTCACACGCGGCGTCGAAGTCCATGCAGTAGAACCGCTTCACCCACGGATACCGGTCGCGCTCGATCTTCTCGAGCTGGTGCATTCCTGAGACCACGATGAATCGCGGGCGAGCGTGACCGATCAGATACGCGGCTTGGTTGGCCGGATAGCCCGCGAAAATCGGCACGGTCGCCGCCCGGATGCACATGACCGCCAGTTCGAACATGTACATCTCCGGCCGGTTCTCGGAGAGCATCAGGATGCGGTCGCCGGGGCGAATTCCGGCGTCGAGCAGATGTCGGGCGATCTGCAACGTGGTCCGGGCGAACTGCTCGAAACTCATCGTACATTTGCGATCGCCTTGCCGGTATCGCAGATAGGCCCGTTCACCCCAACGCCGGGCGCGGTCATTCAGGACGACCCCAAACGACGGCTCAACCTCGCCCAGCGGTAGCGGGTGAATATGTTCCTCCGCGACGCGCCGAATGCCGAAGCGATCGTCCAGTCCCTTGGAGGTCGTCTGGCAGTACGCCAGGCACGAGTCGCGCAGCAGCTCCCGCGTCAGCGTAAACCGCTCATCCGGCGGCATCATCGAGAAGTCGTCGCCCCAGTCGTCGACCCCCGCGCGTCGACGGACCAGATGCGAGGCCACGAAGTACACGATGTTCGTGGCCAGTTCCTTAATGTGCGAGCATCCCACCCGTCCGCCCACCCGCCGACTGATCTCGCTGAGCACGCCGCGCTCGATCCGCAGACCGACCAGACGCTCGGCCACGGACTGCACCTCGCGGCATACCGGGAAAGGAACCCGGATCATATCCAGTCTGCTCCGCGTGATCTGCTCGTCGGGCACGTGGACGTTGACCTCCAGCTTGATGAGGTGGTCGTTGTCGAGCATGGTGCCGACGACTACGGCATCCTCCGGACCGGCGTCGAACAACTCCACGCTGATGTTGCGTTGTGCGGCCAGTTTCATGGTTTGTGCTCCCGTGGATCCACCTTGGGGCGACCGATCGCGAAAACGAATCGCCCGCGCCATCGAGGCTTGAACCTCGCGTCGCAGCCTCCGAAAGAGGGCCTCCTCTTCCTTCAACCCGACCTTCGCGGCGTAGTGGGCGAGCGGCGTGAGGATCCATTCTTCATTGGAAAACAGCTTGACGTCCCTAAACCCCCGGGCGAGCGCGGCGCGGAACTGCTTGAGCGAGCTGGTCACGTGACCGGCGTGGGCGAGGATGGTGTCGCGGTGCTTCGCCCAGACGCTCTCAAAGAGTACGTCGCTGGGATACGCACCCGCGGCCTTGCCCACGTCAAACACCGCCCGCGCGACCTGCTGGACGAACTGCGTTTTCGACTCATCCTTGCACAGATCCCCCATCCGCAAGTCGATGAGTTCGCCGTCCGGTTTGACGGTGTGGATCAGACCGCCGACGTTGATGACGATCGAGATCATCGCCTTGTCGAACTCGATCCGCGTCCCCGGCACCCCGCGGACATGCGTGAAGGGGTAGCCGTGTGCCGACAGAATGCTCTCGATCCGCTCCCGTTCCCGGTCCCCGCCGCCGGCGAACACGATGGAGCCTTTTCGCTCCAGCACATAGACCGTCTCCGCCCCGTAGCCGCGCCGGTCGCCCGCCTGAAGCGAGATTCCCCGCACCACGCGATCCATCAACGCCTCAACCACCGGCGGCGTCACCCCCGGCAGACGTTCCATCAACAGCGAGGCGTGAAGCTGCTCATCGAAGATGCGCAGCGCCTCCTCAAAGAGAACGCCGTTCGGGGGCAGAAGCAGGATCGGCACGTTGCCGCGTACGTCGTCCGCGCTGCGCAGCCGCCCTCGTTCGGCCAGACTTTCCAGGAATCGAACCACCTCCGCGGTGAAGTCGCCAAGCTGATCAGGGTTGCAACACACCAGAAGCAATTCGGGCATCTGCTCCCGTGCGTCGGCCTCCAAGAGATTGGCGGCGATCTTGCCCCGTAGCGGCACCATCCGCAGCGCGTCGCCGTCCACCAGCTTCAGCGCCCCGGCCTCCTTGAGTAGACCGGTGATCCCGTCGCCGCTGCGACCGATGAATCGCTCCGCCCCGGCATGGACGAAAAACGCTACGCCCAACGCGCCGGGTGGGTGGACGCCGAGTTCGCCGCTACGCAACGCCATCAGTCAGACTCCAGGCCCGCGGCGGCCACCGTCTCCCGCGCCTTCGAGATTCACAAAGTAATCCCGCAGCAAGGCTCTGAGCCGCTCCCGTGCCTGAATCTCAACTCGCTTGACCGCCACCGTCACAGTACAATCCCTGCCCCACGGGGGCGTCTCTCCTGCAAGCCGCAATTGACGCTCGACAAATTGACAATCGGCAATGGGCAATCACTCAATCTCTAGGGAATAACAATGGACCTCAATGACACTCCCTCTTTCATCACGTCGAATGCTTTCGCCAGTTGTTCCAGCGGGAATCGATGGGTCACCTGCCGCTTGATGTCGATCTTCCCCTGTTCGACCATGCGGATCAGCGGTGCATAATCCAATGGCCGGCAGCCCAACGATCCGACGATCTCGATTTCTTTGAACATGATCTTGCCGGCCACAAGGGAAACGGCCTCGTGGGTGTATCCGACGACGCAGAGCCGTCCGCCCACGCGCACGCATTCGAACGCCTCCTCGATCGTCTTCGGGTTCCCGATCACTTCCATGGCGATGTCGGCCCCGCCGCCGGTGAGCTTTTTGACCTCTTTGCTCACGCGTTCGACTTTGGACGCATTGATGACCTTGGCCGCACCGAATTCGCTCGCCCAAGCGAGCTTGCGATCGTTGATGTCCACGGCAATGACGTACCCGCCCGCCGCCGCCGCAAGCTGCACCGCATTGATTCCCACCCCTCCACAGCCGAAGATCACCACACTGTCGCCCGGCTGTACCCGCGCTCGATTCTTCACTGCGTGATAGGGCGTGGATGTGGCGTCGGCGATGATCGACGCCTCCTCCAGCGGCAGGGATGCGGGCAGTTCCAACAGGTCCTTTGCGGGAACGGCCACATACTCCGCATACGCACCGTCAATGTGGTTGCCAAGCATGGTCATGTTCGCGCAAATATTCTCCCGCCCCATCCGGCAGTACGCGCATTTCCCGCACGTAAGCACAGCCGGAATCAGTACACGCTGCCCTTTGCTCAGGGCGCGGACTTCGGCCCCGACTTCCTCCACGATTCCCGAAGCCTCGTGACCTAGCACGATCGGCGGCTTCTTGAATGTCGGCACTCCATGCTCGAGATAGTGCAAATCGGTGTGGCACACGCCGCACGCGGCCACTTTCACCAGCACCTGATCCGATCCGATCTTGGGTCGGGGAATCTCCTCGATCTTCAGTCCGACCCCCGCACCGTGAAATACAGCCGCTTTCATAGGTTCACTCTTTTCTTGCTATGCGTGTTTCCATTGCGGTGGTCGCTTTTCCATAAACGCCGCAATTCCCTCATGGGCGTCCGACAGCTTCATCAACTCGTCGAGGTACAGTCGCTCCGTCCGCTCCAGGTGCGACATCATCTCATCGCGTGACAAAAGCGTCGTCGCCCGCTTAGCCAATCGCACGACCGGACGCGAAAGTTTGCGGATGTTCCCCAAGTATCCGTCCACCCGTGCCTCGAATTCCTCCGCAGGGTACACCTGATTCACCAGTCCGATGCGATGCGCCTCGGCCGCGTCGATCGTCGTTCCCAATGCGGCGAGTTCAATCGCTTTCTTAATCCCGATCTGCGGCGGGAACATCACTGCCGCCACGGGCGGAAATACGCCTACCTGCACTTCCGGCAAGGCGAACTTCGCCCGCTCCGACGCCAGGACGATGTCGCAGAAACAAGCCAGTTCACATCCTCCGCCCAGCGCCGCGCCCTGAACGGCCGCGATGGTCAGTGCGTCAGTGGCGGCCAATTTCCGAAAGATGCCGTGAAACAGGCGGATCATTTCGCCGACGCGGTCCGCGGTGTGATCGGCCACGTCCACGCCGGCGCTGAACGCCTTGCCTGAACCGCGTATAAGCAGCGCCGCCGTATCGTTGCGCGTCAAAACGTTTTCTAACAGGCCGTTAAGCTCGGTCATCATGGGAACGTTTAGGACGTTGAGCGGCGGGCGGTCCAAGGTGATCGTGGCTAACCCCTCGGCGATCTCCAATTTGACGTGTTTTTCGTTGCTCATCAGCCCTTCTCCCGCTTGATGATGAGGGCCATGCTTACACCCCCGCCGCCGCAGATGGCCGCAATGCCCAGCTCTCCCCCGGTTCGCTTCAGTGCCCCGTAGAGAGTCAGCACAATTCGCGCTCCGCTGATTCCGGTGGGGTGTCCTAGGGCGATCGCCCCGCCGTGGACGTTTAGCTTGGCGCGGTCCCATTTCAATACCCGCTCGTTGGCCAGAACCTGAACGGCGAATGCTTCATTCACCTCGATCAAGTCCATGTCACCGAGTGACATTCCCGTCCGCTTAAGGGCCGCGGGGATCGACACGCCCGGTCCTTCGCCCATTGTGCTCGGCTCGACCGCCACGCACGAATAGGCCACCAACGAAAACAGCGGATTAGCCCCAAGCGACTTGGCGTGCTCGCGCGATGTCAAAACAATGGCGGTCGCCCCATCGGACATCCCGCAGGCATTGCCCGCAGTCACCGAGCCATCCTTCTTGAATGCCGGTTTCAGCTTGCCCATTTGTTCCACGGAGGTGTCCGAGCGGATCGTTTCGTCCTTGGTGAACAGGAGGGTCGGCTCCTTGTCCTTGGCCGGTACCTGAACGGGAATGATCTCATTGTCAAACCAGCCGCTGGATTGCGCCTTGGCGGCCTTATGGTGGCTCTCGACCGCGACTTGATCCTGCTCCTGCCGCGTGATCTTGTACTTATCGACCAGGTTCTCGGCGGTGGCGCCCATTCCCATATTGCACAAGGGATCGATGCTGTCCGACCAACCGTCCAGCAGTGTGCGATCCCCCATCTTGAATCCCGACCAGCGGCAGTCCTTGAGCAGATAGGGAATGGTGCTCATGCTATCCATTCCGCCGACGACGGCAGTCTTGATGTCTCCGAGTCTGATCGCCTGGGAGGCAGTGACGATGCAGCGCATTCCTGACGGACAGGCCATGTTGATGGTTTGGACCGGGACGGAAACCGGAATGCCCGCACGGATTGCCGCAGTGCGGGCTGGATTAGGCCCATTGCCGGCCTGCCGGCAACTTCCGAAAGTTACATCGTCAATGCCGTCACCCGCGACGCCGGCCCGTTGCAATGCCGCACGGATGGCCGCCGCCCCAAGATCATAGGAGGCAATGTCTTTCAGGGTTCCGCCGAAGCGCCCCATAGGGGTCCGCACCGCACTGATTGCCACAATATCGCTGAGTTCCACGGTTCTCTCCATGTGCCCCTGACACTAGACCAAATGACAATCAGCAATCTAAATATATTGCCCACCGTCCACGCGGATTACCTCCCCGGTAATATGTCTGGCCGCCTCGCTGCACAAAAATGCAATGACTTCCGCCACTTCCTCGGGTTTTCCAAGCCGCCCCAGTACGATTTCCGCCAATGCCGCCTCTTTCACGCTCTCCGGCGCGTCCTTCATCATCTCCGTTTCGATCAGTCCGGGGGCCACGGCATTAACGTTGACGTTGGATTTCCCTAGCTCCCGAGCCAACGCCTTGGTAAGCCCGATGATCCCTGCCTTGGAGGCCGAGTAATTCGTCTGGCCGAACTTGCCGCGCAGGCCGTTGATGGAGGTCACATTGACGATCTTTCCCGACTTCTGTTCTCTGAATGTGCCCACCGCGGCATGAATGTAGTTGAAGTAGCCTTTCAGGTTTGTATCGAGCACTTCGTCCCACTGCTGCTCGGTCATCTTCCAAACAACGCTGTCGCGGTTGATGCCGGCATTGTTGACCAGGATGTCCAGACCGCCGAACTTCTCCTTGACCTCGTCGACCATGCGCTGGGCGTCGGCGAAGTTCGCTACGTCGGCCTTGATCGCCAGTCCCTTTCGTCCCAGGGACTCTATCTCAGCCACGACCTGTCTGGCCTCGGTGTCGTGCTTACGGTAGTTGATAGCTACATTGGCCCCTTGGCGTGCGAGCACCTTTGCGATACTGGCGCCGATACCTATACTTCCACCGGTCACAATCGCCCTTTTGCCTTCGAGCATCATCATGGTCAGAACCTCTCAACTATTTTCCGGGAAGCGCCGCCCCGCACTTGCCGCAGTGCTCGAACTCACGGGGCAGCCACTTTGCTCCGCATTCCGGGCATTCGCGGCTATGCGGTCCCCACAGAAACTCGCTCGAACCGCCCGACGCGGCGCGCTGCCGGAGGGCGAGGTAGTCCGCTTTTCGCTTCTCGGCGAACGCCGTCATCCCCTCGTGGGGCTCCAGACTCGTGTAGTGAACCGCCAGCCAATCCCGCGCGTGCGACGCCGTCGCGTGCCACGACAGCTCCTTCCAGAAGTTGACCTGGGCCTTGGTGTACCGCGTACACTCGAAGAACTTGTTGACCAGTTGCTCGCAAAGATCGGCGACAACCGCGTCGAGGATGGACAGGTCGATGGCGTAGCCTTCCTTGTCGCCGAGGGCCTTTCGAACTTCCTCCGCCGTCGCCCGTCGTTCAAACGGCTGATCCCACGGGTCGGTGTTCCAATCGGCCAGATACTTGCGACCATTCGTGAACCGCGTGACGAACGTGCCGTCCGGCCCCTTCACACTCGGCGTTACCGCGTTCACCATCCCCATCCCGAACGAGGTGAACGCCGGGTACCGCTGATTGAGGAATAGCACGCCGCGTGCCCGGCGGTCGCCCACGTGGATGGGCAACCATTGCGTTGAGCCTCCGCACGCCACCGAGCCGACGCTTGTCCCGACTTGGGCGATGAACGCGTGCTCGGCCATGACCCCCAGATCGCACGCGAGTTGACTTTCGTTCCCTCCTCCCACCGCCATCCCGTTGATCCGGGCGATGACCGGCTTGGCGCAATTCACGATGGACTCGATGTACTGCTTGAAGCAGCACATATATTTCCAGTAGTCCCGCGGCCGCTCCGTGTACTGCTTCTGGTACTCCTTGACGTCGCCCCCTGTGCAGAAGGAGCGCTCGCCCGCCCCCGTCAGGACGACCACGGCCACCCGATCGTCCCACGACGCATCTTGGAAGGCCGTGGCGAGCTCCCGGAGCGAAGAAGTGCTGTACGCGTTGTAGGCCTCAGGTCGGTTGAAGGCGATCCGGGCCGTCCAGCCCTGTTTTTCGTACCCGACCTCATGGAACCCGAACGAGTCAGTGCTACGCTGTGGGAACGTACTCATGCCATCGCACCTCCAGGCCACAAAGGGCACCAGCCAACGCGGCTCTTGTCCAGTAACTCCCGGCCCTGTTACGGCACGATTAATCGAACGGGCGTTCGATCGTTAACGTACCGAAGCAAAGAGCCCAAAGAGACTCCGCCATCACCACTCCCCGGTCTCGAACAGCTCAACTTTGCCCCCTGCCTAGCCTGCTGTCAAGACTTCTTCGGAACCTTCCTTGACAGCGACACGGCCATGCGGCATAGTTCCGTAGAACGATAGAGCGTGCGCAAGGACTTTCTACTCGCCGTGATTTCAAACAAACCAGAACAAGTGTTCGCTAATGAGACCTACAGCCTCAGCACGCGCCGAAGTTCCGATAACCGTGAAACTCACGACGAGCGGCTAGCCCATATCCTGGAGGCCGCTACCCGCGCCATCGCCCAGGTGGGCTACGAAAAGGCCTCCATGCGCATGGTCGCCAAGGCCGCCGGCACCAGCCTCGCCGGCATGTACCACTACTTCGACGGCAAGGAGCGGATGCTGTTTCTGATCCAGTTCCGCGCCTTTAACTCCCTCCTCAACAACCTGCGGGAGAAGCTGCACGGCGTAACCGACCCGATCGAGCAGCTACGGGTTATGATCCGGGCTCACGTGGCCTATTTCGCGGCCAACATGCCCGCCCTGAAAGTGTGCTCCCACGAGTTGGATTCGCTGAGCGGGGAGGCTTATGAGGAGGCCCGGCGGACTCGCCGCGACTACTTCGAACTCACCCGCTCGATCATGGATCGCGTTTTGGATGCTCACGGGGGCGGTGCGCCCTTGGATCGCCACGTGGCGACGATGTCGCTTTTCGGCACGTTGAACTGGCTTTATCGCTGGTACGACCCCAAGCGGGGGCCGTCGCCGACCGCCCTGGCCAATCAAATCGCAGCCCAGTTTCTGCGCGGCATTCTGGGGGCGGAAGCTCACCCCGAGCGCTCCGAGCGGTCAGCGGATGGACCCCCGACGGCCCATCCTGGGGAGTGACCTCATTGTACCTGCCGGACGTTGAGCTGCACGAAAGTAGCGCCCTCGACGAAGCGTTTTCGCTGCTCGGCCGCCTTGGCCGCGACGCCTGCATCCTCGCCGGCGGGACCGATTTACTGGTCGACCTGAAGAGTGGACGGCGGGCGGCGCGGCATCTCGTCTCGATCAACGGAATCGGCTCGCTGCGCGGCGTCTCCACGACGGACGAAGGGCTGCGGATCGGGGCGCTCACCACGCTCAGCGAACTGGATCGCGACCCGCGAGTGCGCAACGGGAATGGCTTCGCGGCGTTGCGCGACGCCACGAGTCGGATGGCCGCGGTCCAGATTCGCAACATGGCCACCGTCGGCGGCAACGTGGCGTGCGCCGTGCCTTGTGCGGACCTACCGCCGATCCTGACGGCGTTGCGAGCGTGGGTGACGCTGCGCTCGCCGCTCGGGGAGCGTCGCGTGCCGATGGACGCCTTGTTCACCGGAGTACGGCGAACCGTCCTGCGTGCGGATGAAATCCTGACCGATGTCGGCGTACCCGCGCCGCGGAGCGGAGAGGGTGCGGCGTACGCCCGCTTCGCCCTCCGCGACGGCAACGCGATCGCAGTAGCCGCAGTTGCAGCAGGGCTGCAACTCTCTCCCAATGGCACTATCGCTGAGGCGAGGATCGTGCTTGGAGCTGTCTCGCCCACGCCGAAATTCGTCAGCAGGGCGAACCAACTTCTTGTCGGTCGGCGTCCCGATGACGGCTGTTTCGATGACGCGGCGATTGCGACGACGGAGGAGGCCGAACCGATCTCGGACGTTCGCGGGACGGCTGAGTTCCGTCGTCACCTCGTCGGCGTACTCACACGCCGGGCGCTGACCGCGGCGCTGGCGAGGGCGCGGGAGAACGCGGCATGATCGTCACGCGGACGCTGAACATCAACGGGGCCGACTATCCTGTCGCCTTCGACGCCGCCGACACGTTGCTCGACGTTCTCCGCGATCGGCTTCGCCTGACGGGCACGAAGAAAGGGTGCAACGTCGGCGATTGCGGCGCGTGCACCGTGCTCGTTGACGGCAGCCCGATGAACAGTTGCCTACTGCTGGCCGCCCAAGCATCGGGGAGGCCGATCACCACCATCGAGGGGATGACGACCAACGGAGAGCTGACGCCGCTTCAAAAAGCCTTCGTCCATGAAGGCGCGATCCAGTGTGGATATTGCACGCCGGGAATGGTCTTGAGCGCAACCGCGCTGCTCAATGAGAATCCGAACCCGACGACCGACGAAATCAAAGAAGCCCTGGCGGGCAACCTCTGTCGGTGCACGGGATACGGCGGAATCCTGCGTGCCGTCAGCCGCTGCGGCAACTACCGCGAGGACGGCACATGCGCCGAGAAGACCCGGGCCGCAGGCGAGTTTTCGACGGTCGGTCAATCGCTGCCTCGCGTGGACGCCGCGGACAAGGTGACGGGTCGCGCGCTCTACACTGCGGACATCGCGCTGCCCAACATGATCCACGGCAAAATCCTCGGATCACCCGTGGCCCACGGGCGGATCAAACGGATCGACGTCTCCAAGGCCCAATCGCTTCCCGGCGTGCTCGCGGTCATCACCGGGTCCGACGTCCCCGACACGCACTACGGCGTATCGCCCGCCCGTTACGACGAATATGTCCTCGCAAGGGACAAGGTACGCCACGTGGGTGACGAGGTGGCGGCAGTCGCGGCCATCGATGAAAAAACGGCGGAGAGGGCGATCGCTCTGATTGAGGTTGAGTACGAGGAATTGCCTCCCGTCCTGGACCCGTTGGAGGCCGTCCGAGAGGGGGCGCCGCTCGTTCACGACCGTTACACGCGAAACATCAACACGCACGTGGACCACCACTTCGGCGACGTGGAGAAGGGCTTCGCCGAATCGGATTACGTTCGCGAGGAGACCTTCACGGGTAACTTCGTGTACCAGTCACCGCTCGAACCCCATGCGAGCATCGCCACCTGGAATCACGACGGCACGCTGGTCGTCTATACCTCCACGCAGGTCCCGCACTATGTGCAATACATGCTCGCCCACGTATTTCATATACCACTGGGCAAGATTCGGGTGATTCGCCCGGCTGTAGGCGGCGGCTTCGGCGGCAAGGCGGAGACGACGCCGCTGGACCTGTGCGCCGCAATCCTCAGCAAGAAAACCGGCCGACCGGTCAAGATGGTCTATTCCCGCGAGGACATGTTCCATCACGGCCGCGGGCGCCACAAACAACACATGAAGTTCAAACTGGGCGTGGACCGCACGGGACGGATCAAGGCGTTTCAGAGCGAAATCTATCTCGACGGCGGCGCCTACACGTCTTTCGGAGTGGCCACCGCCTACTACGCCGGCAGCGTGATTCCCACGCTCTACGTGATCCCGAATTACAAATACGACGGCTACCGCGTGATGACCAACAAGCCCGCCTGCGGGGCGATGCGCGGCCACGGCGTGCCTCAGCCGCGCTTCGCGTTCGAATGCCTGCTCAATATGATCGCCGACGATCTGGGGATTGATCCCATCGAAATCCGCCGCCGCAATGCGATGCAGCCCAATACCCGCACGGTCAACGACATGGACATCGGCAGTTGCGAGTTTCTGGCCACGCTCGAGGCGGCCTGCGAAAAGTCGGGCTGGGACGAGAAGTACGGAAAACTCCCCAAAGGAAAAGGCATCGGGGTCGGCTGCGGAGGGTTTGTGTCCGGCGCCGGCTATTGCATTTACCGCGGCCAAGTGCAGCTCTCGCACGAGAAAGGAAAAGAACCGTTCCAGAAAAGGTCCATTTTCCCGCACTCGAATGCGGTGGTGAAGATCAGCGAAGACGGAATGGCCGCGGTGCTGATGATCGGCGCGGCCGAGATCGGGCAGGGCAGCGACACTGTGCTCGTGCAGATGTGCGCGGAGTCCCTGGGCATTCCACCTTCGCGGCTTCGCATGCGCAGTGAGGACAGTGACATTTCGCCGCTCGACTTGGGTGCCTATTCCTCGCGCGTGACGCTGATGGGCGGTCACGCGGTGGCCCGCGCGGGTCAGGCGGTCGTCGACAAGATGCGACCCTATGCCGCGGCCATGCTGGGATGCGCCCAATCGGACGTCGTCGCCCGCGATGCCGAAATGTGGGATGGGAAAGCAATGGGGGACGGACTTTCCAGTCGGTCAGTCCCCTGGGAGGAAGTCGCGCGTCGCTACTTCAACGACAACGGGCCGCTGGTCGGCACCGGCTGCTATAAACCGCCCGATGGTCTGGGCGGGGATCACAAGGGCGGCACGGTGGGGACCAGTCCGGCCTATTCCTTCGGCAGTGCGGTCTGCGAAGTGTCCGTCGATCTGGAGACCGGCAAGGTCAAGATCGAGCGCTTCACCGACTATCACGACTGCGGCACGGCCATCAATCCGCAGACCGTTCACGGGCAGGTAGAGGGCGCCGTGGTCATGGGAGCGGGCGAAACGATCCTCGAGGACGTGCAGTTCGACGAGAAGGGCCGCATCCTCAACCCCAACCTGCACGGGTATCTCACCATGACCATCAAGGACGCCCCGGAAATCTTCAGTGGGCTGGTCGATTCCTATGAGCCGCGCGGACCGTTCGGGGCCAAGGAAATCGGCGAGGGCAGCACACTGCCTGTTCTCGGGGCCGTCGCTCACGCCATCGCCAACGCTACCGGCGTGTGGATCAAGGACCTGCCGATCACGCCGGAGAAGATTCTGAACGCCCTCTGCGAACGACGGTGCGCTCCGAAGATCGAAGGTCGAAGTTCAAAGTCCAAGGTTCAAAGTGCGAAGAAATAGGGATGCGGGCTTTTTTGAACTTTGAACTTTGAACTTTGAACTTTGAACTTTGAACTTTGAACTTTGAACTTTGAACTTTGAACTTTGAACTTTGAACTGTCGTCCCCGCCCTGTACGATGAGCGTATGCCGGTAGCGCGCGTTCCCGATTTTCGGGGTCAGGTATTGGCCGTCAATCGCGTCGAGAGATTGCTCCGCAAGGTCGCCGACGCTTTGGATGCCGCCGGCGTGCCCTACGCTGTGGTCGGGGGAAATGCGGTGGCGGCGTGGGTCATGACGGTGGATGAAGGCGCGGTCCGCGCGACCAAGGACGTGGATATTCTGCTTCGCCGCGCGGACCTTCCCACGGCGGCGGCCGCGCTTCGAGGGGCCGGGTTGGTTCAGCACGAAGTACTCGGGGTGACGATGTTTCTCGATCGCCGGCGACCTAATCCCAAGACAGGTGCACACGTCATTTTCGCCGGTGAGCGAGTCCGGGCGCACAGCGCGCATCCAGCTCCCGACGTGACGTCCGCGGTGCGTTCCACCGGGGGATTCCTGGTCGTCGACCTCCCGGCGTTGCTGGGCATGAAGTTGGAGGCATTCCGCGACATCGATCGCGTCCACATTCGCGATCTGCTGTCCGTCGCGTTGATCGACGAGGCTTTGGCGGCCAACCTCCCGGACGACCTGCGAGCGCGCTTGCGGGAGATTCAGGCCTCGCCGGAGCAGGGACGAAGTTAGGGGGAAGTTCAAAGTTCAAAGTTCGAAAAGGCCTTTTGAACTTCGAACTTCGAACTTTGATCTTCAGGAAAGGATGGTTGACAATGACTGTACCCTGGATTTTGTCGCCGCTGACCCCGGGAATCCCCCTCGAATGGCTGGAGGAGTTCGAAGCCGCGGCGCGCCGCTCGCTGGAAACACGGATGCGTTACGCTTTTATCCACACCTATAAACCCGTACTCGACGACGCCCCCTTTCGGGCGTTCGACACCATGGAGGAGTACCGGCGGTGGGGCGAGGCGAACCTGCCGGACTGGCTCGGTTATGGGCGCGTTTGATTACCGTCAGGCACAGGAAACCCGCGAGGCCTGCAACCGGCACGGTTGCCGCTATCTTTTCATCGGCAAGTCCGGGGCGGTGTTATTGGGGTTTCCGGACACCACGCAGGACGCCCACCTCTTCGTCGACCGTTCACCCGACAATTGTCGTGCACTCGTCGCGGCACTGGGTGAATTGGGGTTCGCCCTGACGGAAGAACAGGCCGCCGACATCCTACGGGGAAAGGACTTCGTGCAACTCAGGAACGGTCCGTTCGATCTCGACCTCATCTTCGCCCCGGACGGCATCGAGCGGTTCGAGGACGCCTGGCGGCGGCGTGTCGATGTGGAAGGGTTTCCCGTGTGCCACATTGACGACATCATTGCGAGTAAGGCAGCCACGAACCGTCGGAAAGATCGCGAATCGCTCCCGCGGTTACGGTCCTTCCGCGATTACTGGATGCCGCGGCATCAGGAGGGGTGACCTGCAAGCGCTGAACATCCTCAACAAAATGCGGGACGAGACCGACGCCGGTCGCGCCGTGGCGCTGTGCGTCATCGTGGCCACGCGGGGGTCCACGCCGCAACCGGCCGGGACGATGCTCTGCGTCGATCAAGCCGCGCAAATCACCGGAACGCTGGGCGGGGGCTGCGTGGAGGCCGAAGTCCGGCGACGGGCGCACGAAATGCTCGCCGCCCGACGAAGTGAACTGATCACCTTCGATCTCGACCACGACTTCGGCTTTGACGACGGCATGATCTGCGGCGGGCAAATGGACGTGGCCGTGAGTGTGATCTCACCGTCGGATCACGCGGACGACCTCGCCGCCGCACGAGACAGGCTGCGGGCCGGGCAAGCCGCCACCTTGCCCCTTCGCGTTCGCAGCGGACAGGGGTTGGTTGAATATCGCATTCACCTGGAGACCGCGCCCGAGCTTCTGATTGCCGGCGCGGGGCATATCAGCAAGATTCTTGCGTCGCTGGCGGTGCGCCTGGGGTTTCGGGTCTGTGTTATCGACGATCGAGTGGAATACGCCAACGCCGAACGCTTCCCTCCCCCGATCCGCACGATCGCCGCGGATATCGCGGGAGCGCTTCGGACTTGGCCCATCGGCGCCCATACCTATGTCGTCATCGTCACACGCGGGCACCAGCACGACGAGGCGGCGTTGGCCGCTGTGCTCGATTCGCCGGGACGCTACCTCGGCATGATCGGCAGCCGTCGCAAGATCAAGGTGATCTTCGACGACTTGTGTCGCCAAGGCGCTACGCCGGAACAGTTGAACCGCGTGCACGCGCCCATCGGGTTGGACATCGGCGCTGTCACCACCGAGGAGATCGCCTTGAGTATCGCCGCCGAACTCGTCTCGGTCCGGCGGGCCGACCGTCGCCAAGCCGTCGAGGGGCCTTTCGCGGTTCCTGATGTTCCACCATGAGCAAGCCGGCCGCACAGGTGCAGGTCTTCGGGATCGTTCCGGCCGCTGGGTCCAGCCGCCGCATGGGCCGCCCGAAACCCTCGCTGCCCTACGGCGATTCCACGATGGTTGGCATCTTGGTTCGCACTCTGCTTAATGCCGATCTCGACGGCGTCGTGGTCGTGACGCGTTCCGAGCTAGCGGCCTTACTCGACCTGCCCAGCGATCCACGCCTCGTGATCGTGTACAACGACGACGCGAACAGTGAGATGATCGACTCGGTGCGAGTTGGGCTTATGCGCCTTGTCATCGCAGAAAGACTCAAACGCAGAAAGGCAGAAACGCAGAAACGCAGAAACGCAAGAATGAACGACCGTTTTCTGTTTTCTGCGTTTCTGCGTTTCTGCGCTTCGGGGAGGGTCGGCGTTCTCATCGTCCCCGCCGACATGCCTGCGATACGCGTCGAAACCTATCGCGCCTGCCGCGCCGCTTTCGCCGACGATCCGGGGTCGCTCGTGATCGCAGCGAACGACGGCCGGCTGGGCCACCCGATCATCTTCCCCTGGTCGCTGCGCGCGGACGTCATGGGGCTGCACAACGGCCTTCGTGAGTTGACGCAGATCCACGCCGACCGCGTCCGCCTCGTTGAGACCGGGGATCCGGGCGTCACCCGAGACGTGGACTCGCCGGACGACTACGAGCGACTCCGTTCCGCCGAGCGCTGATGGCGCGATCCGCCGCTGCGAAGACGCGGCTACGGGGAGGGGCTCGAACCGAGGCTCTGCGTGGCCGTGGGTTGGCTCAAGAACCCCAGCGGGTCAAACCGATCCTGCAAGGTCCCGGTGCTCCCGCGGTTTGACGTTTGGAGCGAACGGCGGTTCATGAACTCGATCCCGCTGACGCTGTAGTTCACGCTCACGCCCGCCCGCAGGAAGATGTTGCGGTTGATGAAATCCTGGACCCTGGTCTCCCACGTGTCGGGAACCCATAGGATGTCGCCGGCGGCCAGCACGATGTTCGGGTCATCGCCGCGGGCGATTCGGTTCAGGTTCAGTTTGACGTGCACGTCCCTCCCATCAGGCATCCGCCGAACGAGAGTCCCCTCCTTGGGGAAGATATCGGTTCGCACGCCGTTGGCCGCCGCCAGCGCCTGCAGCGCCGTGATCTTCGTCCCCGGAGGATAAATCTGCGGCGACGCCCGGTTGACCAACCCGCCGACAAACACCGTATTCGGCTGGGCCGCGGGCACGGAGATGATGTCCCCCGATTCCAGCGGGTCGAGCGCCAAGGCCTCTTTCAACTGTGTCGGATCGGTCAGGTCGTAGGTGGCCGCCTCGTTCGGGCGTCGAATGCGACGCAGAGTAGCGTGACCGGAAGCCTCCTCCGACACGCCTCCGGCGGCCACGATGGCGAACAACATGTTCCGCTCGGTGCGACGAAGGTGAACTAAACCCGGGACCGTCACCGCTCCGACCACCAGTACATTCGTCGGGTCCGCGGTCGTTAGTTCGACGTGGGCGACGGCCTCGGCGTAGACCCGCGGCACGTACGCCTGGCGAATGCGGTCCTCGATATCTTCCAGCTCCATGTCTCCTACCGCGACCGCCCCGACCACGGGCAGATCGATCGACCCGTTGCGGTCCACGCGTGCCAGAACGGGCGGAAGCAGACCAGGCTGCGTGCCGGTCAACGTGACGGTGAGCACGTCCCCCGGTCCGACTTTGTAGGGACCGAGGTGCTGGTCAACCGTCACCGCCGGCTGCTCCTCGACCTCTTCCGCCGGCACCGCCGACATGGCCTGCTGCATCTCCAGAAACTCCGACAGACGGATCCGATGCTCCGACCGGCAGCCGACGGTCAACCCGGCGACCGCCAATCCTTCGAGGCTCAGGACAAGTCCGCACGCTAAAGCCGCCGGAATCCATCCGGTGCTTGTCCTGAGCCTTGCCCTGAGCCTCGAAGGGCTCGAAGGATAAGCCTTGTCCCGAGTCTCGAAGGAAACGCCGAGATCCCTATCGCCCTTGCGCATGACGTTTGACCCCTAGCCGGTTACGTCCGGGAGGCCCAGCCATCCCTCGCGCAGACCGTCTGACAATGGCATTTCGACCAAACCCGCGATCAACGTCCAGTAATTCTGGGGCCGAAGGGCATGTCACTGCGGATTGGCGGGCGTGGCGGACCCGGCTACCGACCGCTCCCGCCATAGACGAGTGAGGCGTTGTGCCTATGAACTGATCGGCGATGGGGATTCGCCGTAGCTGTCGCTCACGGACACGGTCCCGGTGCAACCGGGCCGGAGAAGGGGTAATCGAATCCCTTGAAGGCGTCGACGATGAGGACGATGTCTAGGGCGTCGATGTTGAAGTTCACCCCTTGCGTAGGTTGGTTGCCGTACACGTCGCACCAGCTCGCCGGTGGGGCCCCCGGGGCGCTCTTGAACCGATCGACCATCGCGGTGACGTCGATCGCATCCACAATGCCGTCGGCGGGACCGTAGCTGTGGCTCACGATGTCGCCCCAAACCTGGGTCGTTGTCAGGACCAGCGGCGGCGAATAGGGGCCCGCGGGGTAGTCCACATTGCTGATCGCGTCGATCGTGTAGGTCGCGCAGGGGACGATATTGCAGTCGCTCAGTTGAATCACGCCGCCCGCTACCGTCGTCCAATCGCGGAAGAGGGGAGTCGATTGGAGTTTATATACTCCCGTCGGGGTCACGCCGTTGCGGAGGACTTCCGGCCCGACCCACATCTGCGTACCGTCAAAGATGCTGTAGTCCAGGACCTTGGGGCAATCGCTTGCACCGGGCATCGGACCGAAGGTGACGCGCAAAGCCACCGAACCGGTACCGCATGGGCTCGGCGGCGGGGCGAAGGAGAGATAGCGGTTCTTGGTCGGGTAGCAGGTGCCCGGACACGGCGAATAGGCCTCCGCGAGAACCACCGACGCGGCATCCACGCAGTGGCACCCGTAATCCCAAACCTCACCCTCGCCGCCAAAGAAGTACTCGCCGCCGTACATCCAGACGACCCCCCGCGCAGTGTCGTAAGCCATGGAGTGCCCCCCGCGCGCCGAAGGCCCCCCAACGCTTTTCTGTCTCCAGGCCCCACCGTCCCATTCCCACGTGTCGGCGACCAGGATGTCGTATTCCACCCCGCCAAAAAGGACTGTCACATCACGCCCGCTGTCATAGGCCATCGCGTGATCCGCTCGCCACGAGGGACCGCCGGTGCAGCGGAATGTCCAGGTCGTACCGTCCCACTCCCAAGTGTCGTCCAAGAATTCGCAGCCGTATTCTCCACAGTTGTTACTCACACCGCCGAATAACACCGTTACACCCCGCGCAGAGTCATAGACCATCGCGTGCCCGGAGCGTGGCGGCGGGCCGGTTGTGGAGCGCAGCGTCCAGTCCACTCCGTCCCATTCCCAGGTATCGCCGAACATGGTGGGGGCGTCCGCCGCAGGGTCGTCGAAGTAGCCGCTGAAGAGAACCACCACTCCGCGCGCGTCATCGTAGGCCATTGCCAGGTCACCCCGCGGCGACGGACCGATCGTGCTTCGAAGGGTCCAACTTCTTCCGTCCCACTCCCAGGTGTCGTTGTGGTAGATCAGGTTCGGATAGCTACCAGAGCGTCCGCCGAAAAGCACCGACACACCGCGCCGGCGATCGTACGCCATATCGTGAAGAGCGCGCGGCGAAGGCCCCGTATTGGTACGGAACGACCAGACGCTGCCGTCCCATTCCCACGTATCGCCGACATACCCGTTGGCGCTACCCCCAAACAAGACGGTTACCGCGCGACTCTCGTCAAAGACCATCCCCGAAGTGAAAAACTGCGAGGGAGTGGTGGCCGAGTGCCGGGACCATCTCTTGCAGGGGTGAGCGACTTGAGTCCAGTTGGTTCCATCCCATTCCCACGTCGAAGGCAGGCGAGGAACCCAGTCAGGGGTCCAATTCCCCTGTAGCACCGTCACCCCGCGCTGACTGTCGTACGCCATGGCGTGCCCTGATTGCCCCATCGGCCCAGAGTCTGCCCGGACCCACCAGGCCGCGCCGTTCCATATCCAGGTTCTCCCATCCAAAGTCCCCCCATACTGATCGTAACCCCATCCTCCGAAAAGTACGGATACGCCGCGAAGGGTGTCGTAGGCCATCGCATGCCCTATGCGTGGGGAAGGACCGAAGTTGCTTCGGCATGTCCAGATAGAACCGTCCCACTCCCACGTGTCCCCGAAGGTTGGGCCGTTGTAGTACGGGCCGCTGCCGCCCCCGAACAGGACGGTCACGCTCCGACCGCTATCGAACGCCAACGCGTGAGCACCGCGCGGCCCCGGGCCTGTTTCGCTTCGCAACGTCCAGTTTGCTCCGTCCCACTCCCAGGTGTCGCCGAAGAACTCGTAACCTGAGGTCTCGTACCCGCCCGCGAAGAGCACGGTCACACCGCGGGCACTGTCGAAGGCCATGGCGTGGTCCGCTCGCGCCGCAGGGCCGGTGGTGCTGCGCGGGGTCCAATTCGTACCGTCCCATTCCCACGTGTCACCGAAGAATTGGGAAAGTTGCGTTCCGTAATCGTAGTAGCCCCCGCCGAAAAGGACCGTTACGCCGCGCTGGGAGTCGTACGCCATTGCATGGCCGGCACGGGGTGTCGGACCTGTGGTACTTTTTTGAGTCCACGTCACGCCATCCCATTCCCACGTCTCGGCCAAATACGTCCCGCCGAAGTCGGGGTCATAGTCGTAGCCTCCAAAGAGCACGGTGACGCCGCGCGCCGAATCGTAGGCCATGGCGTGTTCTTGGTGAGTGCCTGGAGGCGCCGGCAGCTCCCACTCGACGGCACACGTCTGCGCGTTCGACGGACGCGATGCGATACCCACGCACAGCGGAACGACATTGAGGAAAGCGGACCAAGGCTTGCACGGCGCGATCATGGGCTCAATCCTCCACAGACAACGGCAGAAGAGCGCGCCGTTGCGGAGTCTGTTGTAGCTGAGATACCAGCCGTGATTGTACCGCGCAGGCGACGACGACTACAAGACCTGATCCGCGGGTCCGTGACACTTCCGGCGGACAGAAAAACCGATGCCCCACGAGGGCGTTGCCGGCGTGGGAAATTGGTGCGTTCACACCCAACGCCGAAGGCGTTATGCCCTCCAGCCCAGGGTTGCCGCGATGCGGCTACCCTGGGGAACTGTGCGAGAGAGTCACAGCAACCCCAACGGGGTTGTAGCGTTTTTCGCTTGCGATAATCGCATAGGATCGACACGGGGCAATGATAG
>JAZDHF010000012.1:0-11341 GCA_043806315.1 Planctomycetota bacterium
CCATAACGTTCACCGACGTCACCACCACTGCTGGGATCGACTTCGTCGAGACCATCGGCGACGACGAAATGAGTAACATCGTCGAGTCCACGGGCGCTGGGTGTGCGTTTCTCGACTATGACGGCGATGGCTGGATGGACATCTACTTGGTCAGCGGCTGCTGGCTAAAGGGGCTGTCCGATCCGCGGCTGGATCCCAAGGGACGCGAGGCGCTGGCCGCGGCGACCGGGCGCCTTTACCGCAACCGCCGCGATGGAACCTTTGAGGACGTCACCGTCCGCGCAGGGCTGGCGAGGCCCGCGTACGGCATGGGCGTGGTGGTAGCCGACTACAACGACGACGGTCACCCGGACATCTACATCACGAACTACGGCCCGAACTTCCTCTTTCGCAATAACGGAGATGGTACGTTTACGGAAGTTGCCAAGAGTGCCGGCGTGGACGCTCCAGACTTCAGCGTCGGCGCTGTGTTCTTCGACTACGATCGCGATGGCTGGCTTGACCTCTATGTCGGGAATTACATCAATTACGATCCCGCCCTCACACCAGATCATGCGCAGGAAATCGTGCGCAGTCCGTTGCTCTACGCCGGCCAGCAGGACCGGCTCTTCCACAACAACGGCGACGGCACGTTCACGGACATCACCCGGGCGGCGGGTCTGGAGTCCCAGCCGCCCGGACGGGCGATGGGCGTCGCCGCCTTCGACTACGACGACGATGGACTGCTCGATGTCTTCGTGGCCAACGACGCCACGCCGAACTACCTGTGGCACAACCAAGGTGACGGGCGGTTTCAGGATCGAGCCTTCACGGCAGGCGTGGCATTCGCTGAGTCCGGGGCTGTGGCGGCGTCGATGGCGGTCGAGGTGGGCGATTATGACGGGGACGGGCGCCTCGACGTTCTCGTCCCCAACATGACCCAATGTTGCCTGTATCACAACCTTGGCCAGGGGCTCTTCGAGGACATGGCGGTCTACACCGGCATCGCGAAAGTGATGAACCGGTATCACAGTTGGGGCGGCATATTTGCGGACTTCAATCTCGACGGCCGGCTGGATATCTTCCTCGCCAATGGAAACGCCTTCCGACTGGAAGCTCAGGAGAGCCGCCTCTTCGGCAACGACGGGCACGGGCGATTCATCGACGTCTCCGACGTTGCTGGTCCTCCGCTGTCGAAGAAGTTCGTCGGTCGCGGCGTGGCACGCGGGGACTTCGACAACGACGGGGACATCGATCTGCTGGTGAACAACCTGAACAGCCGGCCGGCGCTGCTGCGCAACGACACGCCGCGCCGAGAACGGAACTGGCTGACCGTCACTCTCGCGGGCCGGTCCCCAAACCGCGACGCAATTGGCGCCCTGGTCAAAGTCACCGCCGGCGGGCAAATCATGATCCGGCCACGTCTTTCGGCAGGCAGCTACTTGTCCCAACACGATCCGCGAGTCCATTTTGGCGTCGGCCAGCACCGCGAACTCGATTGTCTCGAAGTAGTCTGGCCGGACGGAACGAGCCAAACCCTGCGCCACGTGCCGACGAACCAGCATCTGGTTGTTCGACAGGAGACGTCGACGAAGGCCAAATGCGGCGCCATCGACGCGGCCCGACCGTGAGGTTTGCCGTAACTCGACTTGCGCAGTTCGGAGCCCCCGCATTTATGCGGGGCGGGATCCGCCCGGCGTGAACGCCGGGGCTCGGATTATGCGATCAACGTTGTGAGGTAGGAGCCGGTGATGATTGCGCGATACTACGCCGCTGCCTGTCAGACGGATTTCCCTTGCCCGAGGAAGCGAGAGGAGATCGGCCTGCGGACTACGCGGATGTGCGACCTGATCGAGCAGACAATCGTGTACTACGAGCCGTTTTTCGACGTGCGTCTGTTGGTATTCCCAGAGTTTGCCCATGCCGCCCCTATTTATGACAGCGTGGGAGAGCTGCAAGATCAATTGGCCGTTGAGCTTCCCAACGAACACACGGATCGTTATGCCGCGTTGGCGAGGAAACACGGTTGCTACATCCAAACTGGTACATTCCTGGAAGTGGATCCGCGGTACACGGATGTTGTGTTCAACACGACGGCTTTGATCGGCCCGACCGGTTTACTGAGCAGATACCGCAAGGTCAACCCCTGGCTTCCCTGGGAGTTGCACGCCAGTCCGCACGATTTTACCTGCTATGACGCTGATGCGTTTCCCGTGATCGATACGGAGATCGGGCGGCTGGGCGTGGCCATCTGCTATGACTGGCTGTTTCCGGAGACAATCCGGCAGATCGCGTTCAAAGGGGCCGAAATCATATGTCGGGTGTCGGCTTATATGGACCCTTGGGGGGCGACGCCGCCAATGGATTGGTGGACGATCTTCAACCGGGTTCGGGCTGTCGAGAACACAGTATATGTTGTGGCCGCCAACCAGGGAGCCGCATTGACACACTATCCGCCGTTCAGTTGGCCGGGTGGCAGCATGGTCGTCGACTATGACGGACGCATCCTCGCCCAGGCTGACGCTGGTCCAGGCGAGAAGGTCATTGTAGGTCCGATCGATCTTGCGAGCCTGCGAGCGGAGCGCGAGCGGCGGGTGGGCCACGATATGCGCTCGCATTTGCGCAGTGAGATCCACGACTATCTGCAAACGCCGCGGTTTCCGGCGGCAAGGGAAGACGAACATCCGTTGACGGCGGAAATCAACCGGCGGCGAATCCATCTTGCGAAGCGAAGCCTGCACGGACCCGGTTAGCCCAAGGTCGCACTCCGGGACTCGGTAATCCGCGCCGGAGAGCGTGCACTTGACACGAATGGTGCCAAGCCGTAAATCTTTTGCTGACAAGGTGTACGAGGTTTTCGGGAGCTACAGGATTAAATGTGAGCGTACCATGAACCAACAAGAAAAGAGGTGGGCTGTATGACCGCAGAAAAAGTCTATGCAGAACCGCAACGAGGACATGTGTCTTTAGGGCGAGCTTTACGGGGCATTTTCTTCGTTCTTCCCGTCCTCGCTCTGGGCCTCGTGCTCTGCTGGAGCCTGGGCCGCGGAACCGACGCGCAGAAGGTCGCCGGTGGCGTGACCGAAGCCATCTTTGCAGTCCTATGGGGAATCTTTGTCTCCGGTGTTCGCGTTGCCGCGCAGTGGGAACGGGGCGTAGTACTGCGACTCGGCAGATTTGAGTCGGTTAAAGGGCCGGGCATCCTGTATATCATTCCATTCATTGACAATGTCCGGTTTATAGACTTGCGATTGCTCACTCTCAATATTCCCAGCCAGCAGGTGATTACCAAGGACAATGTCCCCGCTGCCATTGACGGAGTCCTCTTCTTCTTGGTGGCGGACGCCGAGAGGGCCGTCATTCGAATTCAAGACTTCGCTTTTGCCATCGCCCAGTACGCGCAGGCCACGTTGCGAGACGTCGTTGGCGGACTCTCGTTGGACGAACTGCTGTCAGAACGAGAGCAGATCCAAAAGCGGATTGCCGAGGTAGTGGAAGAACACATCCGCGACTGGGGATTGCATCTTGATTCCATTCGTCTCCAGGACGTTGAGATGCCGGAGGACTTGAAGCGCATCATGTCGCGGCAAGCCTCGGCGGAACGAGAGAAGCGGGCCACGATTACGAAGGCGGAGGGCGACAAGATCGCGGCGACGAATCTGGCTGCCGCTGCTGCCATCATGGAACAGACACCCGGAGCGATGAAGCTGCGAACACTCCAGACTATCGATGGCCTAGGGGCCGGCCCCGCGAATACGGTTGTCATGTTTCCAATGGAACTGAAAGAGACTATAAAGGACATGGTGAAGTCGATCTCGAAGGGTAATGATACGGTTGTATTATAGGTTCGAGGTGCAAGGCAGACACCTTCAAGTCTCTGTACACGCCAAGCTCATGCGACGGTTTCCGAGGACGCCGCCTTGGTAACAAGCACCGTTGCGCGCAGATCGCAACCATACCTCCAGAAGGCAAGAGGATCAGGAGGACCACGATTACGGCGATGGCCGTTCCGGTGACGTAATGGTCGCCAACATGCCGCGCCCACGTGAGCACGCCGATGGCCTCGAGCCACTTCACGCACAGGCCGGCGTTGGCGAGGCAGACGAGCAACACAACCCCGCTCGCAATGAGTCGTTTTCTTACGGCAAGTGTCATGGCAAAGCCTCCTTCGATCTTCTCCTCCATGCTCAATGATATCACCAACTCGACCGCCGCGCCACCGATTTTTGAAAAAGTTGTTCCGATTTCCGTGTCTAGCGCGAAGATTCACGCAATGACTCGTGCCAGCGCGTTTCTAGCGCGAGTGACGTAGACTCGAATGCTTGCGACTCGCGTGGAGGCTGCCTAATCTGGCCGAATGATCGTCCCTCGCATCTGCGCCACCTTGGGTAATGCCAGCAAAAACGTAGTTGGCGTATCTTGATCATCGCGGCTCTGGCTGGCGCCAGGACGAGATTCTCGGTACGGACAGCCGACCATGACAACCAACCATTCAGATGAAGCGCCGTCCGGATCGCCGGCGCCACGGCGACGCCGGACGCGATACTCTGGCACACATCCCAAGCGGTTCGATCAGCGCTATAAGGAACTCGACCCGGCCGCCTTCCCGGAGATTCAGGGCCACGTGCGAGCTCAAGGCCGCACCCCCGCGGGGACGCACGTGCCGGTGCTCGTTGAGGAGGTCTTGGCCGCACTCCGCCCGCAATCCGGCAACGTCGTGGCGGATTGCACGATTGGCTACGGCGGGCATGCGTTGGAATTCATCCGGCGGATCGGCCCCACCGGGCGGTTGGTCGGGCTGGACGTTGACGCCGTTCAGATCGAACGCACCGCCGCCCGTCTCGCGGTGCGCGCATGCCCGGCCGATCGCCCGGAACCCGCTGCGACCGCCGCCGTACAGGCACACGTAAGCCTCCATCGCAGCCATTTCGCCGGGCTCGGCAAAGTCCTCCGTCGCGAAGGGCTCGACGGTTTCGACGTCATCTTCGCCGATCTGGGCGTGTCGAGCATGCAGATCGACGATCCCAATCGCGGCTTCAGCTACAAATACGATGGACCGCTGGACATGCGCATGGACGATCGCTTGCCGCGCACGGCTGCGGATTTGCTTGCTCGGCTTTCGATCGATGAGCTTACCGCCTGCCTATTCGAGCTTGCCGATGAGCCGCAGGCCGAGCGCATCGCCGAGTGCATCGTTCGCCGCCGCGCCGTCAAGCCCGTCGCGCGAACGGGACAACTTGTCAACTTGGTGTTCGAAGCGAAGGGCCTCTCCCGCCGCGAATGGCGCGACCGGCCTACTGACCAACGCGGCCAGCTTCATCCCGCCGCCCGAACCTTCCAGGCTCTGCGCATGCTCGTTAATGACGAGACGGCCGGTCTGGCACAGTTCCTCCGCATCGCTTCCCACTGTCTGCTCCCCGGCGGGCGAATAGGCGTCATCAGCTTTCATAGTGGCGAGGACCGCCTGGTCGACAACGCGATTCGCGACGGCGTGCAGACCGGCGTCTACGCAGCAATGGTCGAAACACCGATCCGGCCCACCCCCAGCGAAGTCGCGGCCAATCCCCGAAGCCGATCGGCCATTTTCCGCTGGGCAGTGAAAGCCACCGGCTGAGGAGCCGGGCCGGCCGGGGTCATCGGTGTCGCAGCTAAAGTCCCCGGAACCACTCTGACCGTACAGGCGCATCGCCGGACAGAGCCGCATCAATGTTCTCGAGAATGGCTTTGCGATCTCGAGGCAGGCGCCCTTCAATCGGAAGATAGTTGGAGGCGTGATTGGAGCGGAATACGGCGTCGGTGGGGTTGGACTCGGCAACGATGATGCGCAGCTCATGCAACAGCCCCTCGACGCTCGGCATCTCGAAGCGCCCGTTCTCGGCAAGCGTGTAAATCGGCGTGGAGGGGATGAGCGTCAGAGTCAAGGTGGAAAGGAACTCGGGGTCCATGGCCGTGGCCAGCCTGGCGGAGCCGGTGGCGTGTTCCACGCTGCGCTCCGTGCCACCGGCGCCGAGCAGGAAGATGAGCGATTGCTTCATGCCGGCCTCACGGGCCTTGGCTGCGGCCTCGACGTGATCCGCTGAGCTGGCGCCCTTGGCGATGCGTTTCAGCGTCACGTCATCGCCCGACTCCGGGCCGATATAGAGCAGCTTCAACCCCAGATCGCATAGGCGCCGCAACTCCTCCTGCGATTTCGCCAGAAGGTTTAAGGCCGTGGCGTAGCAGCTCACCCGGCGCAAGTTGGGAAATGTGGCGCCAAGCGCCTGGAGGATCGGCTCCCACAGCTCGACGTCCATCGTCAAGGCATCACCGTCCATGACGAAAACCTTGCGGACCCGATCGCCGAACGAACGACCGGCCGTGGCGATATCCTCCAGCGTCTCGGCCAAGGGGCGTACTTGGAACGGCTTGTCGCGATACATCGCGCAGTAGGTGCAGTGGTTCCACGAGCAACCGATGGTGGCCTGGAGGAGGAACGAATTGGCCTCACTGGGCGGGCGATAGACCGTGCCTACGTAGCTCATGCGACGATTATACGTAGCTCAATCCGGTCGGACAGCGATTGCCTTTCTCACGCCCGACTCCCGCACTCGCTGCAGTACTTGCCGCGGCGAAAGAGCAAGGCGTCGCAGACCCTACAGGTCTTGCCGCGTGGCATCACGAAACGTGTCTCGACTCTCTTTCCGATCCGCTTCGTGGCGATGTGTTTCCACCGCGCCTCACCGATGTCGGAATTGCCCAGCCCAGCGTTGACTGCAAGCGTGATCGCCGCCCTCAGGCTGAGGTCGGCGACTTCGATCACGGCCCGAAGCTCGTGCGGCTCGAAAAGTACTCGCTCACGTGGAGGCCCGCTTGCCTCCTCCAGGCTGCTGAGCATTTCCCACAAGCCGGGGATGGTGATCCAACCCTCTTTGTCGCAACGGCTGAACGCCGCCTTGACGAAGGCCGATCGCTTGTTGGCCCAGGTCGGTTGTCGCTCCCCGCTATCGACCGTATAATGGTAGTAGTTTCGCCACCGGAGAAAGTAGGCTTTATCGACTCGGTCGATCGGGATATCGCCGCACTCCGGGTACTTGATGAGCGCATGGAAAGCCCGTACGGCGTCGTCGATCGAGTGTGGGCTTTTGTTATGCGAGTGCAGCTATTCAAGGTAAGCATCGCCGACATCGCGAACCGTACGGAGCAGGATTATCGACCGGGGCGGGGCGAGCGGCGTTGGCTGATCGGTCGCCGTCGCCGGGAGGTTTCGCCGGGCCTCTTCGACGATGCGCTCGATGGGGATGATCCGACCGTTATCGACACGGCAGAATTGACGATAGCCGGACTTGTAGACAAGGCCGTTTCAAGGAAGAAGCTGTACCGGGCGAGAGCGGTCTTTTCGTCGGCCCCGAAATAGTACATCTTGCCCTTGATGAACTTGCGGAATTGCCCGGTGACGGCGTGGTATCCGAGCTTGATTCGCCTTTTGGTTCGAGACATCGACCGTGCCCTCCGATTCCATTGGAACGCCTCCGAGAGGAGAATCGGCAAGGGAGAAACTTGATAGTAGGAATTTGATAGTACCCCAATTGCCGGAGTGGCGGAACTGGCAGACGCGCGGGATTCAAAATCCCGTGCCCGCAAGGGTGTGAGGGTTCGACTCCCTCCTCCGGCAGTGATGTAAACGGCCTACCTGTAAGAACTTACCGCAACCCTTTGATAACCAAGAGGAGCCTCACTCGGGAGGCTCCCGCGCTTTGGGTGCGCTGTTGGGATCGCAACACGCAAGTCGCCCCCTCAGCTTGTCGACGGATTCAGGATGGCATCGACGCCCTCGTCGCGGCCGCGTTGCGCGGTGAGTTGGATCAATCCCAGGCTCGACGACTTTATTCGCACGGTGACCAGCCGTTCCGTCGGGCTTTTTCCGGCGGTACCATGCGGCCATGTGTGGACGATTCACGCTGGCGACGGCGCCGGAGATCGTGGCCGAGTTCTTTGAGCTTACGGCCGTGCCCGATTTGTCGCCGCGCTACAACATCGCCCCCACCCAGTCCGCGCCCGCCATCCTTCTCACGCTGGAGCGAGCGCAGCGGGTATTCCGGCCCTTGCGATGGGGGCTGATCCCCGGCTGGGCGAAGGACCCGACGATCGGCAACCGGATGATTAACGCCCGGGCGGAGACGGTGGCGGAGAAGCCGGCCTTCCGATCGGCCTTTCGGCAACGCAGGTGTCTGGTTGTGTCAGACGGCTTCTATGAATGGAGGAAAGGACCGGGGCGCAAGCAGCCGTTTTACATCCGCATGCGCGACGATCGGCCCTTCGCTTTCGCGGGATTGTGGGAACACTGGGAAGCCGGCGACGGGACGGGCATCGACTCCTGCGCGCTGCTCACCACGCAGCCCAACACTGTTCTTCGGCCCATCCATGACCGGATGCCTGTGATCCTCGATCGGGCGAACTACGATCTTTGGCTTGATCCGACGATGGCCGACGTTGATCGGTTAAGACCCCTGTTGTGCCCGTACCGCGCGGAGGAGATGAAGGCCTATCCCGTCGGCGCACGGGTGAACAGCCCGACGCGGGACGACCGGGCGTGTATTGAGCCGGCGTGACCCCGATTCCGCCCGCGGCCTACGGCTCGCCGGCGGTGTCGGATCCTTCGAGGCTCAGGACAGGTTTCGGGGAGTTGCGGAAATACTTGAACCACCAGGTCCCGAAGCGTTCGTTCACCTGATGATACAACCCGGAAAACCGTACGCTGCCCGCCCGGGCGGTGTCTTCGGGGCAACGACCGACCTTGACCTCGATTTCCTTCCTTTCCCCTTTACGAACAATCGCCAACCGGATGTTTGTTCCAGGGGAGAACTCAGGGATCGCGTCCCGGAAGCGGGTTACCGCGTCCGTCCCTTTCCCGGCCAGCGCTGCGCCGTTGAGGGCGATGACGATGTCATCTTCCTGAATCCCGGCGCGAGACGCTGCGGTATCGGGAATCACCTTCCGAATGACAACTCCATTCTCCACCTTCGTCTGAGCGCGACCCCTGGCCACGACCTGTTCAAGCGGATCCAGTTGGACCCCCAGGAAGCCGTTGCGGTTGAACACATAGCGATTCAGGTAGGCGGTTCGAACCACCTGTTCGATCCGCAGCCGAGCCTCCAAATCGTCCGACTGCTCGTAGGCCGTTCTGAGTTTCGCAAACGCGGGGGCGCCGATTTCGATCAGGGCCGTAGTCGCGGTCTCGCGTTGTTTGTAGTCCGGGGATCCCAGTAATGGCACCAACCGGTCCACATTGGCGGCGTCTTCGTCGGGCAGCGGCAGGCGGAACTCATCGTCGGCTAACGGGCCGAGCGGTGCCGCCGCCGGCGCGACGGCCGGCGCGGCGGGGGGCACAACAGGTCCCACTGCGGGCGGAACTTGGGGCGGCGCCCAAGCCTGCGCGGCACCAGGACCCCAGAGCAGCGGAAAGCCCATCAGCATCACCTGTCGCGCGTTCATGGCCGTTCAACTCATCACCCCATCCTAGCGCATTTAACGTACATCGTCCTGTCGCCGACGGCAACGCGCCGGCCTTCCGGGGTCCGATACTCAAGCCGTTTCGCAACTTGAGCCGACAGACAGAGTATAAGCCTGGGGCGACCACGAAGTCGGCGGGCCTGGGGGCCGTGACAGTTCCGGCGACAGGCGGTCGTGAATCCGAACCCCAAGCGCCAGCGCGGGGCCTTGGCCGGCGAGAAGCGTGGGCCCGTCGCTCGCGCTCCGGGTTCGGACGAATCACCGTTGCCCCCTCGGAACGGTACGCCACTGCTCCGCCGGGAGTGTCACGGACCCACAGGCCTGCGGGCGGTCGCTCTGCGCTGGACAAGCTCCCGTTTCCGGCGAGAATCGTCGGCAAGGGTGGAGCGCGGCTGGCGGTTGGTCTCTTGAACAGGTGAACAGGTGAGCCGGTCCGAAGCGGCCCCGAGGGCGGTAAGCGATTGATGCGGCTGAGAACGTTCGGCGTGACGCTGGTTGCGGTCGTCGGTGTTCCCGCGCTCCCTCCTTGGTCGTGCGGGGCGGCTGGGGCGGCGTCGGAGAACGCCATCCCCGGCATACGGGCTCACCTCCGGCTCGTATCGCAGCACGTTCCCCTCAACCATCCGGTCTGGGTCCAGTTCTCGATTGAAAACACGACCAACGAGCCGGTGACGCTAACCGTCCCCGGCACGGAACCGGCGATCCCATCGCCGGAAATGGGGCTTCCCTTGGCCCACGTGTTCAGCGGCGGTTCCTCCTCGAGCGTCGTCGTCACGACCGAATCGGGGCGACACTGGGACCAGCCGGTCGGCTATCGATCGCCCGGCCAGGCGCCGATCCTGTTGCTCGCTCCGCGAAGCGCGGTCGGAACGACGCTCGATCTGCGGGAATACTTTCCAGCGCTGCGCAGCGCCGGTCAGTTCCGTCTTGCGTGGAAGCCCTACGCGGGCGGCGCGGCCAGCGAAACGGTTCTCGTCACCATCGCCCCGCGCAAACAGATCGAGATCGTCACCGACGAGGGCACGCTGACGATGGCCCTGTTCTACGACGACGCCCCGCAGCACGTAGCCAACTTTCTGGACCTCGCCAAGTCGGGGTTCTACACCGGGAAGACGTTCCACCGCCTCGAACCGGGCTACATGATCCAGGGCGGCTGCCCGCGCGGCGACGGGACGGGAATCCGCTTGGACGGCAAGCGCCTTCCGGCGGAGTTGAACAATCGTCCCCACCAAAAAGGAACCGTGTCCATGGCCCTGCTGGATGACGATCCGGATTCCGGCAGTTGCCAGTTTTTCATCTGCAACACGCGGCAAAAGGATTGGGACGGGCGCTACACCGTCTTCGGTGAGTTGACCGGCGAGGGGTCGATGCAGACGCTCGAGCGTCTGATGGCCGTCCCGGTCGATGACCACAGCCGGCCGCAGCGAACGCTCTACCTACGGTCCGTCCGCGTCGTCGATGCCCCCACCGAAACGCCGTAGGCGGGTGCAGCCGCGCAGCGGTGCGGACAACGAAGGCGTCTTTTTTCTGCTCGGGCCATCACGGGTCAGGACAGTAGAAGCCCGCTCGCAAGCAATCGCTCTAGGAAGCGGCTATTGGGGGACCTGCGCGGCACTATTATTGGGCGCGGCGCCGATCGCTTCCTCACCGAAACGCACTCGCCGGTGGACCCGTTGCCGGTATCCTTGTTGCAGAGCCGGCCCGATCGACGGGGCGCGCACCCAGGGATTCAACCCTCACCCTTACCCATAACTTTTGGAGTTTCTGCGGTCCGGGGACCGAATAAAGAATGTCGCTGTTCGCGCGAACGAGCTGTGAAGGAGTTCTGAACAGGAGGTTCACCGATGACGGAGATTCTGCGCGCAGCGGATTG
>JAZDHF010000013.1:0-3669 GCA_043806315.1 Planctomycetota bacterium
CGCGTGAAGGTCGCAGCGGGCATCACGGTTGCGGCGGGCCAAACGGCCATGTGGTCGGCGGCGCAGAAACTGTTGGAGACCGTTACCAACGTCACAAATGCCGTCGACGGCACATGTGCCGGCGTCTTCCTCGGGGCTCCAACTGCGGCGTACTACTGTTGGATCGCGAGGGCGGGTGACGTGAACGCGTTGTTCCTCGACACCCCGACGGTCGCGCCGGACGCCGCGGGCAAGGCGGTCATCGTCAACACGGCGACGACGGCTGGCCGATTCGACTGCGTCACGGACGCAGCGATGAGTAACCAGGTTGGACGCACGCTTGGTGCGCAGGATGGCGTGAGCAAGCTCGCGAAGATTCGTCTCGCGATTCCAGACGTGTAAGCGGTTCCCGGCGCGCACCTGAGCGCCCTAATTGAATCGCGGAGCGGGACAGGTTGAACACCCCGCTCCGCCCGTTTCACGCGAAGGAGTTCCAGATGGCGTTCACCATCGATCTGACCGTGGCGCGGGCGAGGGCCGTCTTTGGCAACCGCCGGCAGACCATCGGCAAAATCACTGGGCCGACCAGTTACACTACCGGCGGCGAGGCGCTCGCCGCAGGCGATGTGGCACTTGGCAAGATTGAGTACTTCGCTCCCACCTTCATCCAGACCGCCACCGCCATGGTGATGTGTGTGTATAACTACACGACCGCCAAGTTGCAGGCGTTCTGGTGTGGCACGCTCACGCCGGCGGGCTCCGTGGTTGTCACGATGACGGATGGCAGCACGGTTGTCTCCTACGCCCCCGGGGGCGGAGACATCAAGGGTTCTGGAAACACTGATGCCGCGAACGCGGACGCAAACGCCCTTGTCACGAACGGGGAGTTGCTCTACGCGGACACGGGTTTCAGCGTGTTTGTGGCCACTATGACTCCGGTTGCTGAACCGGATGTGGCGCGCAACGTCTGCATCACGATCCACAACGCGTCAGGTGGGGCGCTGAACCTCTACGAAGGCGTCACGACCTTCACGGTCACGGGCACATGGCGAGGGACGGCACAGACAGAAGCGATTACGCTGACATCAACGGCTGGGAACAAGGCTGTCGCGAACACGAAGTTCCGCGTGGTCTATGGGTCGAAACCGTTTGACATCGTCACACAGGTCGCGGTGACCAACCCTCCGATCAACACGTTCAATGCGTCTGTCGGTATCGGTTCCAAACTCGGCCTTCCCATCAACTTGGATACCCCGGCGGAAGCTGACGTCCTGAAAATCACAAAGAATGCCGCCGATCTGCCAGTATCTGGGACGGTGAATACTACCAACAATACCGTCAATTTGGGCACGTTGGCAGATGGAGACGATGTCGGCATTGTCTACAAGGCCGACTACGACGGGGCAGCGGGCACCGCCGCATTCACCGGCACGCCGACGACCGCCGCAGCGACGGCTGAAGTCGGGTCCGGACAGAATCTCTCGACCTACTCCGGGCGATTCGAAGTCATCGGGAACTAAGATGACACGGCCGCACGGGTCGGGGCCCACTCGGGCTCGTGCGGCACGCCCAAGGAGTTCCGATGGCTGCTGACACCTTCGAAACCGCGTGGCGGGTCGTGCTCATGCACTGCCCCTTGGCCGGACCGTTCCTCGCCCAGCAGTGGGTAAAGGATTCGTACCGACGTGCGTGCGCCTCGAATGCGTGGAGTTGGCTGAAGGCCGAAAGCGCCTTCCTCGTGTCGGCCTCGAGGACTGGCACCGTCAACGTCGCGCGCACGTCGTTGACAGTCACCGGCGTGTCGATGACCTTCGTGGCCGCGGACGTGGACCGACAGTTCCGCGTCTCCGGCATTCCCTACACCATCACCGCGGTTGACGTGGGCGCGAATACCGCCACGCTCGATCGCGTCTACGGCGGAACGACCGCCACGGCGACGTCAGCGACGGTGCTGGACGCCTATCTCACGTGCCCGGAAGACTTCGGGTACTTCACGGCCCTCGTGGATCCCGTGCAGCAGATTCGTCTCAACCTCTACATGTCGTCGGATGAACTGAACGCGTGCGACCCGAATCGCACGAACTCCGGCTCACCGTATGCGGTTGTGCCCCAGCGTCTGGGCACGACGACGGCCACAGACGGTCGTGCGAGGTATGAACTCTGGCCGTACCAGACGACGCAGAACCACTTCCCCTACATCTACCAGCGAATCCCAGAGGCCCTCACGGACGCCTCGGCGTTCGAGGGGCCGCTGGCCCGTCGTTCTGACATTCTCGTCTCAGGATCGCTCGCGCAGGCGGCAGCTTGGCCTGGCTTCGAGGGGCGGAAGAACATGTACTTCAACGCCACGCTCGCGCTCGCGAAAGAGAAGGAGTTCCGAACCGAACTCGCGCGTCTCGAAATCGCCGACCAGAATCTCTACCTCACTTGGTGGGTGGAGACTGGATATTCCAACTACCCGATCGCGTCCAGAATGGGCGACGACTGGGCTATGTCACACGCGTAAAGGAGTCTGCCATGTCGCAGTTCAATACCCCGTTCAAGAATGGCGTCGTTCCGGTCCCGTCTCCGGCTGGAGACTGGGGAGGGACACTGGGCGCCAGTGTTCCGAATGCTCCGAAGACCACACCTGATGGCCTGCACGGCCACGATTCGGTGGTGCTCGACGGCCAGGGACCGGGCAAGATCGCCGACAGTCACAAGTCTATCTCGGGTCCGATGACCAAGAAGTAAGGAGACTTCCATGCAGGCCGGAAATGTCGTCCATGTCCGGACGGACAAAGACACGCACTTCACTGGGGCGCTGGTCACGAACGCCGGCGAACTCGAAAACATCGTGCTCCCTGGGGCGATTGGCGCCGGCGGGCACAGCCGCTGCCGCGTGCGAGCCATCTCCATCCTGTCCGACCAAGCCCTCGACTGGGAAGTCATGCTGTTCGGGAAGGACACCGGCGCTGGCGCCACAGACCTCGACCTGAACTCGTTCATCTCGAAGTGGGCATTTCTGGCGTCTGAAGCCACGCAGGTGGCCGGCACCGGGATGTACTACTTCTACACGTTCGGCAACGACCAGCACTACGAGGATCAGGATATGACAGGCGAACTGCACATCCTGCTCGTGAACCGGTCGGCGACCTCGAAGAATGCGGGCGCAACGGGCGAAGTCGTAGTGGACCTAGTCCTCGAACCGACGTTGGGCTGGTAAGGAGACACGTGATGCGAACCAGACGTCTCATCGGCGCCGCCCTGATGGGCGTGCTGCTCGTGTTGTCGTTGACCGTGGCGGCGCAGACGCCGGGGCCGTACGCGGCGCAGGTGCAGCAGGCGATTCGGAGTCTCCTGGCTGGCACGGCTGGCACGTTCACGACGATGACCACGGCGCCATCAGGGACGATCCGCGTCCAGATGACGACGCCGGCTACTCTGGCGGCGACACCGTCGCAGTTGGGAACGGATCTGGCCGCAGGCGTCTACACCATCACGGTCACGTCGCTGGACGCGATTGGTGGGCAGACGCTGTACTCCACGCCGATCACGTGCACGGTGACGGCTGGAGGGACAGGGCGCTGCGCGGTGACGTGGGCTGCCGTGCAGGGGACGGAAGGGTATCGCGTCTGGACGTCCTTGGCCGATGCGGCGACACCGACGCGGTACTTCGCCGCCACGACAAACAGCTACAACCTCGACACG
>JAZDHF010000014.1:0-4072 GCA_043806315.1 Planctomycetota bacterium
AACCATGAGACTGAGGCGGAAACGGCCTCAGCCCTTCGTGCAGTCTAGCGCCAGACTACATGCAGGAGTAACAACAATGCTACAAGCCCATGAAGGGTCGCGCGTACAAGCCCGGGGCGTCGTTTGACATCACCAAACGTCAGACGAAGTCTGGCCTCCTGTTCGACCCGCGCTTCTATGAAGTGTCGGTCACGGAGTACATGGAGCACATCGAAGTCCTGGCGGCGAATCCGCCGGCGGTGTTCTCGATGGTGAAGACGGACCTCGAAAACGCGGCGCTCACGTTGTCGGCGATGCTCGAAATCGCCATCATGCAGCATGGGCAGAATCTGACGGCTGACCGCACCGCTGAAATCAACGGCTACGCCGAGGCGCTGTCGGATGGCACGAACGCAAGTTACGACGGCGAGACCTACACGCTGTACGGCGGGGAGACACGCGCCAACGTGTCGCCTGCGCTCAACTCGCCCGTGGGTCTCATCAACGCCAGTGTGTCCGGCCCGATCGTGGCTCGCACGCTCGAGCACAGTTACCAGTCGTGCGTCCTTCAGGGCGAGCATCCCAAGATGGGGATCACGACGACACGGTGCATGGGGTTCATCAACGAGAATTTCCTGCCGCAGCAGCGTCTCGTTGACACCGTCGAACCCACGATCGGTTGGCCGGGCCTGAAGTTTAAGCAGGCGACGATTGTCGAGTCCAACTACATGCCCGGCAGAGACGGGGTGAATGATCCCGACCTCGGCAACTACTATCTCGCCGCCGGCGAGACGTTCATGTGGTTGAACCCTGGTGGCGAGGGCGATGCCGCCTACTTCAACCTCTACACCTCAACTTCGCCGAAGTTCTCGTTCGGGTTCACCGGCTTCAAAGTTGGGATGGACCACACGAAGTGTGCCGGTCAGATTCTGTGGGCAGGCAACTTCGCCGTGAAGGCGCCACGGCTCATGCGGATTCTGTTCGCCATCACGTCGTAACGGGCTGACAGTCAACTGAAGAAAGGATATGACCATGCAGGATCAGGCACAGTACATCAGCACCGGAGACGTGGCGACCGACATCGTGGCGACTCTCTTCGCTCCGGGCGAACTCGGGAAGGAAATTGAAATCGCCGGTGTCTTGTACCGGCGCGTGAAGGTCGCAGCGGGCATCACGGTTGCGGCGGGCCAAACGGCCATGTGGTCGGCGGCGCAGAAACTGTTGGAGACCGTTACCAACGTCACAAATGCCGTCGACGGCACATGTGCCGGCGTCTTCCTCGGGGCTCCGACTGCGGCGTACTACTGTTGGATCGCGAGGAAGGGTGACGTGGACGCGTTGTTCCTCGACACCCCGACGGTCGCGCCGGACGCCGCGGGCAAGGCGGTCATCGTCAACACGGCGACGACAGCGGGCCGATTCGACTGCGTCACGACCGCAGCGATGAGCAACCAGGTTGGCCGCACGCTTGGTGCGCAGGACGGCACGAGCAAGCTCGCGAAGATTCGTCTCGCGATCCCTGGCGTCTAAACACTACCCGGCGCGCACCTGAGCGCCCTACACTCAATCGCGGAGCGTGGGCAGGTTGAACATCCACGCTCCGCCCGTTTCACGTGAAGGAGTTCCAGATGGCGTTCACCATCGATCTGACCGTGGCGCGGGCGAGGGCCGTCTTTGGCAACCGCCGGCAGTCCATCGGCAAAATCACCGGGCCAGCCAGTTACACCACCGGCGGCGAAACATTTGCTGCCGGCGATGTAGCACTTGGCGAAATCGAGTATTTCGCTCCGACGTTCATCCAGACCGCAACCGCGATGGTCATGTGCGTGTACGACTACACCAACGCGAGGTTGCAAGCGTTCTGGACGAAGACGCTCACGCCGGCTGGGTCCGTCGCGATCACGATGACGGATGGCAGCACGGTCGTGTCGTATGCGCCGGGCGGCGGCGACCTCAAAGGCGCCACAAACCCGGCCGGAACAGAGGGCAATGCCGACCAAGCCGCGGCCCCCGTCAACCACAATCTGTTGGCTGCGCAAGTCTTGGTTTCTGGCGGCAACACGATCACGGCCACGGTCAATCCCGATGTGCCGCGCAACGTGATGATCACCGTGGTCAATGATTCAGGCGGTCCACTTGACCTGTATGAAGGCGCGACGTCGTGGCTTATTACAGGCACGGATATTCTCGGGGCCACATTGACGGAAACTGTGACGCTGACATCGACGGCCGGGAACAAGGCTGTCGCGGACACGAAGTTCCGGTACGTCCAAGGCGTGAAACCATTCGCCACCGTGAGGGACGCCATCTGCACCAATCCGCCTGCTGCCACGCTCAAGTGGGCCCTTGGCATCGGCACTCGCTTGGGACTCCCTCGTGCACTTGACTCCGCAGCGGTGGCTGACGTGTTGGATATCACGGTCTCAGCGGCACGTGTCGCTCCGACTGCCACGACTACGGCTGCTGGTGGTGTTGATACGACCAACAATGCGGTGAACACCGGCACGACGGCAGATGGGAATGACGTCGGCATCATCTACAAGACCGACTACGACGGCGCAGCGGGCACCGCCGTCTTTACCGGCACACCAACGACAGCCGCGGCGATGGCTGAAGTGGGGTCCGGACAGAACCTCTCGACGTACTCCGGGCGGTTCGAGGCCATCGGGAAGTAAGATGACACGGCCGCACGGGTCGGGGCCCACTCGGTCCCGTGCGGCACGCCCAAGGAGACCCCGATGGCTGCTGACACCTTCGAAACCGCGTGGAGGACCGTGCTCATGCACTGTCCGCTGGCGGGTCCCTTTCTCGCCCAGCAATGGGTGAAGGACTCGTACCGGCGGGCGTGTGCCTCGAACACGTGGAGTTGGCTCAAAACCGAGAGTGCGTTCCTTGTGTCGGCTTCGAGAACCGGTACCGTCAACGTGACGTGGAACTCGTTGACCGTGGCTGGCGTGACGATGATTTTCGTGGCTGCGGATGTCGACCGGCAGTTCCGCGTGTCCGGTATTCCCTACACCATCACCGCGGTTAACGTTGGCGCCAACACGGCTACACTCGACCGTGTCTACGGAGGAAACACGGTGCTGGCCACGTCTGGGACCGTGCTGGACGCCTACCTTGTTTGCCCGGAAGACTTCGGGCACTTCATTGCGATCGTTGATCCTGCGCAGCAGATTCGCATCAATCTCTACATGTCGTCTGACGACTTGAACGCCTGCGACCCGAATCGGACGAACTCGGGATCCCCCTACGCGGTCATTCCCCAACGTCTCGGCACCACGACCGCTACCGACGGACGGGCGCGGTATGAACTCTGGCCATACCAGACGGCCCAGAACCATTTCCCCTATGTCTACCAACGTCTTCCGGAAGCCCTCACGGATTCGTCCTCGTTCGAGGGGCCGTTGGCCCGGCGTTCTGATATTCTCGTCTCTGGGGCTCTCTCGCAGGCCGCACAGTGGCCTGGCTTCGAAGAGCGCAAGAACCTCTACTTCAACGCCACACTCGCGCTGGCGAAGGAGAAGGAGTTCCGTACGGAACTCGCACGGCTCGAAATCGCAGACCAGAATCTCTACCTCACGTGGTGGGTAGAGACCGGATACTCAAACTACCCGATCGCGTCACGGATGGGCGATGATTGGGCCATGACACACGCATAAAGGAGTCCACCCATGTCGCAGTTCAACACGCCATTCAAGAACGCTGTCGTTCCCATGCCAACGCCCGCTGGAAACTGGGGGGGCACGCTGGGCGCCAGTATCCCGGACGCGCCGAAGACCACGCCCGACGAGTTGCACGGGCACGATTCCATCACAGTTGACGGACAAGGCCCAGGCAAGATCGCCGACAGCCACAAGTCCATCTCGGGTCCGATGGGCTCAAAGTAAGAGGAGACTGCCATGCAGGCTGGAAACGTCGTACACGTGCGTACGGACAAAGACACGCACTTCACAGGTGCGCTCGTTACCAACGCGGGAGAACTTGAAAACATCGTCCTGCCGGGAGCGATCGGCGCCGGAGGACATAGCCGCGCCCGCGTGCGAGCCATCTCCATCCTGTCCGACCAAGCCCTCGACTGGGAAGTCATGCT
>JAZDHF010000015.1:0-9131 GCA_043806315.1 Planctomycetota bacterium
CCCTGACACCGCGGGCAAACAGACCCCTGCGGCCAACGCAACTTCGCCAAGTACTCCCGGCATGGCCTCCTCGGAAGCGAAACGGGCGTCGAACTCCGGCAGGTTGCGGGGGTAATCCTCGTCCATCGAACGGGCACACTAACCGACTGTCTGTGGGTATCACTGTGACCATTTCGTGAGGCCGTATGCCAACGTGAGGCTGCTGGCCGAACTGTATTGCACGTATTGAGGCGGCCATGAGCACCAGCCCTGCATACCCGGGACAGATCAAGACATCGGTTGCGCCCCCGTTGGTCAGTCCCCTGGATCCCTCACCGAGGGAGACAAGCGCGCCCGGTCGCGCGGACATGTTGGTACGGGCCGGAACAGCCGTATGGGTTGTGGCCGCGCTGCTGGCCGGGCTCTTCGCGGACATGCGCGTCGATCTTGGTCTGGGCGCGGCACTCGCGATCATGGGCGGTCTCGCCCTGATCTACGCCGTGATCACAGCTCGCATGCTCGCCTTGCCCATCCCCGAGATCCCGGAAGACCCAACCGCATGTCATGAACGCCGGATACGAAACCTTGCCCTCGAAGTGGCTTTACTCGCAGGGATCGAGCCCCCGCGTATCCACCTTCTCCGCGAAGACGGCAGTCTCAATGCATGGACGATGGGGGTCACCACGGGTGGCGCCCGCGTGGTCATCACGGGCGGAATCGCCAACGACCCAGGGATCCCAGATGAAGAGATCCGCGCAATCCTCGCCCATGAGGCCGCACATATTCGGCACGGCGATTTCACGCTTTCCTCTCTCCTGCGTTTTCCAGTCTGGTGCATGCAGCAGATGCGCTGGCAGAGTATTGGTTGCGATGGACGGCAGGTCAGGCCTCCGAGTGGCTGACCACCAACGGAGCAGGGCTTGTCGAATTGGCGGTCCTGCTTTGCCTGCTCGCAGTGATTCTCTACCTGAGCGCAGCACTCGCAGTGGGCGCGTTGTTCTTGTCCATCGCGATGCTGTTCATCACTTCATTCGAGCGACAGCGCGAATACTTGGCCGACTGGTTCGCGGCGTACCTGCTGGGCCCCCGTCCGGTCCAGATGGCGCTCGCGAGGATGGACCTGTTCTCAATCACGATCGAGGACGACACTGCCAGCCAGCCAGATCCGCAGGGCGTCAGCGCTGCGGTTGAGGAGATCGTCGCACATGCCTCGCGGTGCGCCCCCACCTTCAAACCCTCCCTCAGGCCTGCGGAGTTCGCGAACACGCATCCGCTCACGGGCAAGAGAATCTACTATCTTGAACACCCTGAGGAACGAACTGGGATCGCTACGCGCCTGATGACCTTGCCGCTATCAATGGCCGCAAGGGTGTTCCCCGAGGCGCGGGACCCACAGTTTTCCGTAGCCGGGCAAGCCATGGTGGCCGGCGGGGCAACCGGTCTGCTGATGATCGCGACGCTGATCGTCCTCCCACCCGTGTGGGCGGTGTTGCTGTCGGCGTGCGCGTGTGCAGTCTGCGGAATCGCGCTTGGGCTGCACGGTGCGAAGAGCCGTTGGACTGCCTCGCTTTTCACGGAGTCCGTTTTGATCGCGTCGTTCTCGGCGGGCACAGCCGTGCTCGTAGTCGGCATCATCCTGCTGAACACCATGGCGCTGGCCTTTCCGCTCTGCTCGATTGGCGTTTTCGGAACCGCGTTCGCCACTGGCATCGCAACGGTGGCAGTCAAGGGAGCAGTAAGCCCATCATGATCGCTGCCTTACAGACCATTCCGATTCTCGCGCAGATGCCGTCGGCGGAGTTCCAGCCCCGGCTCACTCTGCTGCTGATCGCCCTCGTCGTCTGCGTGGCGTACGTTCTGGTAAAGTCGCTGCTCCCCGAGTTGCTCCGGACCGTCCTCATGATCCCTATCTTCGAGGAGATCGGGACAAAAGTCGGCCTCTTCGACATCATCTTCCTCTGGATTATCCAGCTCTCGGTGCCTTGGGCATTCTGGCTTACCACGATCATCTTCGTCGCGCTCCATGTCCGCTACACGGCGGATCGCAGTTTGATCGAGAGGCTTTTCCGAGCGGCGGATGCAACGTATATCGGCGTAATCTGCCTTGCCTGGTACGCATGGTGCGCCCCCCACGGAACACAAGTGTTCGGCGTCGTCTGCACGTGCATCGTCATCCACGCGGTCATTAATCTGGTGATCTGCCTCCTGAAGCAAGGGCTTCTCATCGCGCTGATTCTCCAGGTCGTGCGCGCCCTCCTGTGCTTCCTCTACCTCTATCAGGCACTGCAATTCATGGGGCAGTGGAGGAAGATGATCGTGCCGTTTTTCCTGCACGCGTGGGCTTAGGATCCTCGGCGGGGTGGCACCAGGCACCAAGCGTGTCCGAATCTTGCAACGCACGAGAGTCGGGCCGGAACCCGCGTTGTCCGTCTCGAGAACGGGGTTTTCTCACGCCCGCGTGGGCCTACGGTCCATCCTGCGACCGGCGCGGAGAAGTTAAGCCCGCTAGGCCGTGTTGCGCTCCGCGCGAACGTGCTGGAAAGACGAACCCATCGTGCGAAGCCGTTGGTGGCGTTGTTCGAGAAGGGCATCGGCGGGCATCGACAAGAGCTCATTGATCGCCTTGACCACAAACCGCTCCAACGCCGCAGCCGCCTCGGCGTGGTCGCGGTGCGCCCCGCCCACCGGCTCGGGGATAATCTCATCAATGAGGCCCTGTTCCAATAAATCGCTTGCCCGCAGCTTCAACGCCGCCGCCGCGGCCTGCGCCTGAGTGCTCGTTTTCCACAGGATCGCCGCACATCCCTCCGGCGAGATCACCGAGAAGATGCTGTGCTCGAACATGGCCATTCGGTCCGCAACGCCGATCCCCAAGGCGCCGCCGCTGCCCCCTTCGCCGATCACCACCGACACCAGCGGCACGCGAAGCCGCGGCATGACGACGAGGTTCGCCGCGATGGCACGGGCGATCCCCCGCTCCTCCGCCTCCGTGCCCGGATACGCGCCGGGCGTGTCAATGAGTGACACAATCGGCACGCCGAACTTGGCCGCAAGCTGCATCTTCGATAAAGCCTTGCGATACCCTTCGGGGTGCGCGCATCCGAAGTTGCACGCGACTCGTTCATCGAGCGACCGCCCGCGATTGTGCCCCACGATCAGGACTCGCTGCTCGGCGATGAAGCCGAACCCGGTCACGATAGCCGGGTCGTCGCCGAACACGCGGTCGCCGTGCAGTTCGCAAAAGTCTTTGACGAGGTGGTGAATGTAGTCGCAGACCAACGGACGCTGAGGGTGGCGGGCCACAAAGACCGTCTCCCACGGCTTGAGGTCGGCGTAGATTTGCCGGGCGGCGTCAAACCAGGCCGTCCGCAGCGCCGCCCGCTCGGCCGATCTCTCCGCCGGCGGCAGGTCCGTGCGATCATCCAGCTCGGCCAGCTTCGCCTCCAGCACCGCGAGCGTTTGCTCCTGCGGTAGATCGCCGGTAAGCGAAAATGCGCCGAAAGCGCCCCACCCTCTCTGTTCAGGATGCATCCGGAATCCCGTTGTGAATCCGACCCAGCGCCGACTTGCCTGCGCGGCCATCTAGCCGAGCCCCTTGGCCCACCGCACAAGCCCCCGCTCACGAATCGAAGGCACCTAGTTTAACACGGCGTTCCCATCTAGTCAATGGCCCGGGTAGACAACCGAAATCGCCCCTCCAACCCATGAAATCCGTGTTCCGGGGTCGGGTTTCGTCTTTGACGTACGACCGCCCGGCGGCGACAATGCTGGCCGATAACGGGAGGCGGCGATCGCGGATCGTGGCTTGATTCGAGGCGGGCCGGAGTCTCAGTCTTTCACTATGGAGATCCTTTGATATGGCAAACCAAACGAAAAACCTCGCGTGTGAGTTTATCGGCACATTCGCCCTGACCTTCATTGGTGCTGGAGCGATCCTGACGACGACATGGACCGGCGGGCAGCCGGGATTGGTCGGCATCGCCCTCGCCCACGGCCTTGCTCTCGCGATCGCCGTGTCGGCCACCATGAATATCAGCGGCGGGCACATCAATTCCGCCGTGACCGCCGCCATGATTGTTACGGGGCGGATCAAGCCGGGCGCGGGCATCGCCTACATCGTGGCCCAATGCGCTGGGGCGACAGTGGCCGGTTGCCTCCTCGCGATCATCTTCGGCGGCTTGACGCAGACCGGCGCCGCCATGACCGGACAGGCCGCCATCGAGGCCAGCAAACTCGGAACGCCGTTCTTCAATTCGGCGACCGTTTCAGCCGGCACGGCCGTGCTCGTCGAGATTCTATTGACCTTCCTGCTGCTCTTCGCCGTCTTCGGAACCGCTGTGGATTCGCGGGCGCCGAAGATCGGCGGATTCGGGATTGGTCTTACGGTCACCATGGACATCTTCATGGGCGGCCCGATCACCGGCGCGGCGATGAACCCGGCCCGCGCGATCGGAACGCTTATCGCCGGCGGAAACGCCACGGCGTCGCTGTGGTCACAGCACTGGGTTTATTGGGTGGGACCGGTCGTCGGGGGAGTCCTCGCGGCCTTGATCTACGAAGCGTTGATTCTGAAGCCGTCGAAACCCTGATTGCCGTTGAGTGCCACTGCTCTGTGAGCAGTGCGGAAGAAGCGAACCGACGGACCCACTGCTGACACAGCAGTGGCACAATGCCATCTGCAGGGATGCGCTCGAGAGAGAAATCACTGCGGGACCGACGACGGGGTCGAGGACCGTCCTCGCCCCGTCGCGGCCCACAGTGCGGTCGGGGTAACGATGGTAAATGACCTTTCTGTTTCAGGCGCGCCGTGCGCGCCCATCGACGATCCGTCGTCCCTCAAAACTCGCCCGCGCCGACGGCGACTCTCGCACCGACTGCGCGCGACGTCCTATCGCTCTGGGCAAAGAGACGCCCTCGTGGATCGGTCATCGGACGCGGGAAATCCATGCGCGTTTTTCGTATTTCGAGCTGGGGTTTCTCCTCAGTCACTCGACTCGTGACCACGAGCCGGACCAGGTCGGCGACGTTCCCGGCACGCATCTTCTTCATGACGTGCGTGCGATGCACCTCGATCGTCTTTTGACTGCGGTGCAGAATCGCCGCGATGTCCTTGTTGGCCTTGCCGGTGATAATCATCTCCAGCACTTCCCGCTCACGCGGCGTCAGTGAGGCGTAGCGCTCACGAACCTCCCGGCGAACATAGTAATGTCGCCGCGCTTGTTCGTCCGCCTCGACCGCCTCGCGGATGTGCTGCTGCAGGATCTCCGGGTCGAAGGGCTTTTCGAGGAATCCGACGGCGCCCGCCCGAACCGCCCGTACCACCGAGGGGACATCGGCGGAACCCGTAAGGACGATCGCTGCGGGTTTGAGGGGCTCCGCGGCCAGTCTCTCCAGAAGCTTCAACCCGCCCATCTCGGGAGGGCGAAGGTCGACGACCAAACACCCCGGCTTCTCAGGTCGGAAGAAGTCTAGGAAAGATTGCGCCGAGTCGTACGTCTCCACCGCAGTTCCGAGCGATTGCGCAAGCACCTTGATCGTGGCGCAAACGTCGGCATCGCCCTCGATCACGAAGACAGTGCTGTCCGACTTCATCCTGCGGTCCATGAATACCGACATGCGTGAGTTCCTTTGTACCGTCGACCTATTGCATAGGATCGTCAAAGTGTAAGCACTCGTAGATGGGGTATTCACCCTATTCGAGCGAATTACCTACGCGAAGTGCTTAAGGGTTTGCCCTACCTGACGACGCGCGGTTTTCCCACGCGAATCAGAACTGGAAGTCGCGGAAAGCGGATTCCGCGGGAAGTGCTCAATGAATGCCGCCTTGGGCGGAGAGCTCCTTGACCAAGTCCCCCACCACTGCTTTCGCGTCGCCGAATACCATCAAGGTGTTGTCTGCGTAGTACAATTCGTTTTCGATTCCGGCGAAGCCGGGGTTCATGGTGCGCTTGATGGCGAGACAGGTCTTGGCCTTGTCCGCGTCGATGATGGGCATTCCGTAAATGGGGCTGCCCTTGTCATGTCGAGCGGCCGGGTTGACCACGTCGTTGGCACCGATGACCAGTACGACGTCGGCGCGGGGCATTTCCGGGTTGATGTCGTCCATCTCGGTGAGTTTGTCGTAGGGGATTTCGGCCTCCGCCAGCAGCACGTTCATGTGCCCCGGCATTCGGCCCGCGACGGGATGGATGGCGAACTTCACGTCCACCCCGCGCTTGGTGAGCTGATCGTACAACTCGCGAACGCGGTGCTGCGCCTGGGCGACGGCCATTCCATACCCCGGTACTACAACGACGAGCTGCGCCTGTTCGAGAAGCTGGGCCGCATCCTGAGCCGTGGCGCTCTTCACGGTTCGCTGCTCGGTGACCGCCGCCGACGCCTTGACCTGCCCGAAGGCGCCGAACAGAACATTGGTGAACGAACGGTTCATCGCCCGGCACATGATGACGGAGAGGATGAACCCCGACGACCCGTCCAACGCCCCGGCGGTAATCAGGAGCTTATTCTCCAGAACGAAACCCATCGCTACGGCCGACAGTCCCGCATAGGCGTTCAATAGCGATATCACGGTGGGCATGTCCGCCCCGCCGATGGGGATTATGAGCAGCACACCGAACATCAGCGAGAACAAAATCACCAGTGGGAATAGCCACCACAGCATCGGCTGGAAAATGATCAGCACGCCCACGCCGATCGCCACGGCCAGAAGCGCCAGGTTGATGAGATTCTGATTTTTGTACGTGATGGGCCGCGTCGGAATCCATTCCTGCAACTTCCCGCACGCCATCAAGCTCCCCGTAAACGTGAGATATCCAAGGATGATCTCGACGATGATCGCGGTCATGCGAAACTTGGTCAGCGCACCTTCGCCCTCGCTGTACCACAACATGTACTTCGCGGTTCCCACCAACCCCGCCGCCAATCCACCGAATGAATGCGAAAGCGCCGTCCGCTGCGGCACTGCCGTCAGCGGCACCATCGCCAGCGGAATGCCGACAATGATGCTGCCCGCTATCGCTATGCCGATCCACTTCAACGCTTCGAAGAAGCCGGATTGCCCGACAACATGCCGGATTTCATGATGAAGGAATGTGCCGCCAATGGCGGCGGTCATCGCCAAAACGCCTGCGAGAACTCCGCGTCGCGCAGTCTTCGGATGGCTTAGCCACTTCAGCGAAAAAATGAACAGCGCTGTGGCGACCAGGTACGTGAACTGGGTTAAATGCTCGTAGAAATTGTGGTTCACTTACCCGGCTCCCGCTTCTTGAACATCTTGAGCATGCGATCGGTCAGCAGGAAGCCGCTGATGATGTTGGTCATCGATGCGAATACCGCGATCGTACCCAGGACCGTTGTCGCGGTGGTCTTCTGCTCGCCCGCGATGATGATCGACCCGACCACGGCGATCGCGGAGATGGCGTTGGTCAGCGACATCAACGGGGTGTGCAAGAGCCGCGACACGTTGCGGATCAACATGAATCCGAGGAAGGTTGCGAGCATGAACACGAACAACATCGACCACAGGTCCAACTGCTGCATACTGTCACTCCATGAGCCGCGCTTGCAAGAATGTAGCGTCACCCCTTGTGGGTGACGTGTCCCCGATCCGGCGCCGCCCACAAGCGGCGGCGCTACCCCTGCTGCAGCGCCGCCTTCGTCGGCTCGTGCACGACCTGCCCGCCGTGCGTAATCACCGACGCCTTCTGAATCTCGTCGTTCAAATCGAGGGTGAACGCCTTGTCCTTCCAGAACGCCAGGACGAACGCCGCCAGATTGCGCGAGTAGAGCGTGCTGGCGTGCAGCGGCATCTGCGAGGGCAGGTTCAACGGGGCACAGATCTTCACGCCGTACCTTTCGATGGTCCGGCCCGGCTCGCTCAGCGTGCAGTTCCCCCCGCCCTCCGCGGCGAGGTCAATGATCACCGATCCCGCCCGCATCCTCTTCACCATCTCCTCGGTGATGAGCTTGGGCGCTTTCACCCCGCCGATCAGGGCCGTGGTGATTACGACGTCGTTGACCGCGCAACGATCGCCGATCAGGGCCGCCTGCTTCTCGTAGAAATCCTTCGATAGTTCCTTGGCGTACCCGCGTTCATCCTGCGCCGCCTCGCCCGCCCCCACGCCGACGAACTTCCCGCCGACGCTTTCGACCTGTTCTTTCACCACGGGCCGCGTGTCGGTCGCTTCGACGGTGGCGCCGAGGCGTTTGGCCGTCGCGATCGCCTGCAATCCGGCGACGCCCGCTCCGATCACGAACACCTTGGCCGCGAACACCGTTCCCGCGGCGGTCATGAACATCGGGAAATACTTCGCCAACTCGTCGGCGGCGATGATGACCCCCTTGTATCCGCCGATGTTGGCCATCGACGAGAGAACGTCCATCGTCTGCGCACGCGTGGTCCGCGGGAAGCAGTCGGCCGCGAAGCTGGTAATCTCGCGTGAAGCGAGTCGCCGAACGGCGTCGAGATTGCGTGTCGGATAGAGGGTGGTCAGCAGAATCGAACCCGACTTGAACAGGTCGGCCTCATGACGTCCGGTGGCCGATTGTTCGACCGGCGGCTGGACCTTGAGCACAAAGTCGCCGTCGGCCAACAGGGCGGCGACCTCAGCGACAATCGTCGCCCCGGCGCTGCGGTACTCCTCATCGGAAAAGTAGGACGCTAGACCCGCGCCGGCCTCGACGGCGATCTCCGCTCCGACCTTGATCAGCTTCTTGCAAGTCTCCGGAACCAGCGCCACCCGCCGTTCGCCGGCAACAACTTCCTTGGGGACTGCCAGTCTCATGGAAGTTCAGACTCCGGGGTTCGTTACGCCGCCCACCGCGTGAAAACAACTCGTCCCCACGGGGCGCCGCCCCTTCGTAAGGGCTATGGTTCGCTGGTACCGTGTGTTTAACTCAAAACCGGCCAAACCGCTCGGCCGACTACGCCGGAAATCATGGCAAGCCGCGTGCCGCTGGGAAGACGTTTTATTCCTGATTCCGGCGACTTCCCAGATACTTGGAGTGCCTAACCCAGGTTGCGCAGTTCGCAAAGAATCGTAGCGATTTTTGAGCCGATTTCGAGGGTGGAATGGCGTTTGTGATAGCGCCAGGCGTAGTCCGTTCGTTGAAAGCGTGTGTAGTGAGGACCTACCCCCTTGCATCCGTAATAG
>JAZDHF010000016.1:0-53338 GCA_043806315.1 Planctomycetota bacterium
CATTTCCCGCCTCCTCCACTCCGCCGAACGCGGCGTAGCCTACCACCTCCCGCCGCATTCCCTACGCAACCTGCCACCAACCTCTGTTTTCGGCTCAACCAGCATCGACTCGCAACACTTGGTGAGAAATGCGGGCTAGCACGGCTGCCTGATTGCGCGAGCGAGTCGAGGGGCTCCACTCTTTCGGTTCCAGCCACACACCTCGTAGCCGACTGCCGGTCATTCGGCTCATTGGCCCGTTCGCTCGTGGCAGGTCATGTCACAACCGTGGTCGCAGTTGCGGCCAGATCGACGTTCTTTGAGCGGATGGAGAGAGGCCCGGTGGTGCGTGGCCTCTTGAACCTTTTGCCAGCGAAGTTTCGCCGGCCGAAACAACCTTCACGCCGCGAGGGCCAGGAGGGCGGATGCCTTCGCATCGGCTTCCGAGCGGTCGCCGACGTTGGCGAGCTTGCCCGAGATCCGGGTGAGGGCGTCGACCAGGGCGAAGATGGTGAACCCGCTCCATTGCCGGTCCGTCGAGCACATGGGCGAGGAGTTCCGAATGCTATACTTCGGACCCTAGCCCCAATCAGGAGGCAGCTTCTGAATCTGGTTCGAGCAGTGAACCGAGCGCGGAGACAGGCTGGGTTCGAGCGCGTCCCCGCGGACTGCCTACGGCTGAGGCGGCGAATATACAGGCCGTTTGAGGACTCGTCGTGATGAGTCAGGGTCCAGTTCCGCCAGGCTGCGTCACAATCTCTACTCGTATGCAACGCTGTGCGCTTCGTTCACAGTGACCTGGCGGGCTCCAAGCATTCGCCCGCGCTGTTCTCGAAACGCCGGAGGGTGAGCGGAGCATCTGGCAGAGATTGTCCTGTCGCGGGTTGCTTCTCGGGGTGATTCGTCTCACGGAAGACCCTGTATGTGCGATTGTCCACGGAGTTACGCGGACTGCTACAGGATGTCCAAGTGTGGATCGGGGCACACCAGTGGAGCTAAGAAGACCGGAAATGCTCTGGGCGGTGCTAGTCTGTGGGCAGATCCGCAGATGGCACGCGCAGGGGGCTTGTGTTGTACCCATTCGGCTCCCGAGTAGGCCGGCGGCTGAACTTGAGCTCGATTCCTACGAACCTTCGCCTCCGAGGTTCTTCGGTGGGGCCAACGAATAGCAGGAAGACCCGCCGTGCGAACGGCAGGAATCTGCCCCAAGTAACGTTCACGATAACACCGCAACCATCACTGCTCGGGTGCGTCCGGATCTTCGGGTTCCGTCTCGCGCCTTGTTGTCTCAAGACCTTCAAAGAGTTCCCTCTCTGAAAGCCATATCCTATTCAGCCCCTTCCGGAAGACGGACCAGACATCCGTACGAATCGCCCTTCTCTCTTCGGGGGAGATTCCGGTTGGTATCTCACGGAGGCAGCTCTGCACCTCTTGTACATGCGATTCGAACAGGGCCAGCGACAGCTGGGAGATCCGGTTCGCCCAAAGAACGCGAGTGCCGAACCAAAAAAAGGCCCCACCAACACCTGCGCTTCCGAAAGCCTTCACATAATCGCCAATGGACACGGAAGGTGACAGGAACTTGTATATGCTGATGCCAAAGAACGTCAGGAAGGCAACGATAAGAAACCAAAGGACAATGCGATGGTATTTCCTGACGCTTGTAAGGTGTTCTCGCATAGCGCCAAATGTTTCTGCATCGCCCTTATCCAGAACCATCTCGGTGATCCCTGGCGGCGCTGGCAATGGCGTCCCCTCAGACGCAACTACATCTTCATCCTCCTCTTCGCGACTTTCTGCACTCACAGATTCCCGAGATGCGCTCAACGCCGCCATAAGCGCACCTCGTTCTGACTCTATGAAATCCCTATTGACGAACCGAGCCCATCCGAGTGGTGCGCCGGCCGTGGCGAAGCGAAACCCTGACGCGCCGGCCGAGGATATTGCTATCGTCCCGACTAGGATAAGAATCATAAACAGGATAAGTAGATCAATATCCCAAAACACGGCTGTCTGGAGCATCACTGCCAGCGGCGCTGCCATGACGATGCAGGAAAAGATGGCACGTGCCCGGTGCCCCCCTAAGAAGCGCGACGTAGCCCTTTCAATTACTTCGGAAAGCATGGCGGCAAGAGGAGCAAGCAGTTTGTATAGGCAGATCAGGAGGGCCACGGCCGCTGCCACAAGCAAAGCGTTTCGCGGGTACGCGATTATGCATGCAATGACGACACAAACAACAACAATGGCGATGCCCACCAACGTAAACGCCGCCGCATCAGACAGGCCCTCATCCTCTCGTTGGCTCCGTGAAGGATGAGTGGCGTTTCGGTTTGCCAAGTGCGCGGCATCGTCCAGAACTATCGTTCTCTTCTCTTGGCGATTCAAGTACGCCAAAGCCACGTGTAGCGCCTTGGGTGGTGCTTCTTCCAGGGCATCGCGGTCCCGAATATCGCGCCAGCGATCCCGAATGGCTGCGTTCACGGCCGCAGCAAGAACGTCAACGGGATTCATGATCTGTATCCTCGATAACTTTGCCTTCTGCATAGATGGCCTCCAGACCTGCCTTCGTTCTGCCTTTCAGACGGTCTGCGAATGCGCTGCCTGTACAAAGGGGCTGCAGTCTCTACTCTCGCACGGTGAGAGCTTCGCGGCGTACCAAGTAGATTCCGTATCGTACCGCGCCCGCTCGCAGTTCACAGACCCATGGTGAGAGCGAGATGTTCTGGATCCAACCTAGAATGTTAAAATAGGCGATATAAGTCTCGGCTGGACGTGATCAGGTGATGCCCAAGGTGTCAGCTCTTGGGACTCCGTGCGAGGAACGGTGGCATTTGGATCGCGAAGGCTCGCCAACAAGAAGTTGGAGAGAGGCCCGGTGGTGCGTGGCCTCTTGAACCTTGTGCCGGCGGGATTCGCCGGCGAAAAAACCTCTACGTGGCGAGGGTCAGGAGCCCGTATACCTTAGCGTCGGCCTCCGAGCGGTCGCCGGCGTTGGCGAGCTTGCCCGAGATCCGGGTAAGGGCATCGACCAGAGCGAAGATGGTGAAGCCGCCCCCTTTGCCGGGCGATCTCCAGGGCCTCCTTCGCGAGCTTCTTGGTGATGCCTCGCTCGTTGAGGACCTTCAGCACCTTGTCGGTGTCGTCGCCGAGCTTCTGCCCCATCGCCTTCCTGATCACGTTCACGAACCCGTCGCGTTGGGCATCGCGCTTCACCTCCCTTCATCGGAATCTTTGCAGCATCCAGCCCCCTAATGTGATGTGAGCTCACGCACTTGGAGCGAAAGACAGCCGTAACGGCCTGTTTTGCGGGGCTTTGATCGAGCTCGATTCCCCGCGGCCCGTGGGCCTGTTGGCTGGAGCAGCCTCGAAGCCTCACTCGGTGACATTTATCTGTCACAAAAGTGGTAGTACTACCACAAAGTGCATCAAAACGCGTCGAAATGCGACGAATTGCGAAAAACGTGAATCACGCTAAAATGCTGAAAACAAAGGCTTTAGAAGCCAATCGGTCCAAGCCGAACAGTGTTTTCCCAAGCTGGACGTCGCCGGTTCGAATCCGGTCGCCCGCTGTTGAACGTAAGTGGCTGCAAGGCATTGGTTTATGATTCATGCCTTTTTTGTGGATTTCTCGAAAACGTCCAATGAAACCAGCGTTTTCGAGAAAGTGGGTCAAAAGTGGGTCAGTTTTTCGCGCGCTCATCGTTGCATCACTCTATCAAGCGCTTCACGCGCCGTTTCGATCAACTCCTGTCGCACCTGCAAGTAGTGTTTGCGAGTCGTTCGGATGTCGCTGTGACCGGCGAGCTCTTGCACGACGTGCAGCGGAACGGCGCCTGCGAGATTCGTGCAGAAGCTCCGCCGCAAGTCGTGAAACGTGAACTTCGGGAGCTTGGCCTTTCGACGAATCGCACCGAATTCGCGCCACGTGTTCTGGCGCTTCACGCGACCGCCGGCCGCCGGTCCCTTGCTGTTCACGAACACATACTGGTGTCCTGGTAACGCCTTCAGATGAAGCTCGGTCAACACGTCCACCGAATCCTTGGAGGTCGGGACCACTCGGGCGTCCTTGTCCTTGGGTGTCCATGCCGCGCGACCCTCGGAACCGCGCTTCGCGATCACCCGAAGGTGGCTTCGCTCGAAATCGACGTCGGCCCATGTCAGATTCAGGATCTCGCTGATCCGTAGCCCGCAGCAGTACGCCAGTGTGATCATCCCCCGCCATCGAAGCGAAGGGCTGGCTGCGGTGAGCTTGCGAAACTCCTCGGGGCTCACGTAGTGCCACGGCGCCTGACCTACCCGCTCCTGGCGGATCTGATGGAAGGGATTCTCCCGAATCAACGAGCACTCGACGGCCTCGCGAAAGATCCGCCGGCACTCGCGCACCAGCTTGTTCACCGTCGCCGTGGCCGGTGAGCGATCACGATGCTTTCGCTGCCGGTACCAGGCAACGAATCGCCGCGCTTCCAGTGGCGTGATCTTGCCAAGCAACCGGCGGTTCCCGAAATGGTCCTTCAGGAACTCCAGCGTTCGCTCGTGTTCACTTCGTGATCTGGACGTCAAATCCCCGCGGATTCCGAGATACATCCTCGCAAACTCCTCAAGCGTAACCGATCGGGGTTGATCGGCTTTTCCCACTCGCGCATCCGATTGTCTTGCTTCTGCGAACCGTTCTGCCTCCTTTCTGCTTTCAAAGCTCTTGCTGTACCGCGTTCCATCCGACCCGAACCAGCGCGCTGCCCAGCGAAATGACCGCTTTCGCGGCCACTCACTCTTGGGTAGCGGCTGGCCTTGGCTGTCGGTTGGAACACGTCCGTGATACTTCCGAAAGACACTTACTTTCTCCGTCGCCATGATGATTCTCCTGGTCCTTCAGGACTCTGAGCCATCACGGGCGACTGACCCGCGGGGAAATGTACCGCGCCGCGGTTCAACGCGCAAATCGCAGGCCGAGTATTCATGCTTCCGTTTTTTTGGCGAGGAATTCATCGAGTGCAGCCTTTCGAAACCAAACGCGGCGCGCGAACTTGGTGGCTTTCAGCTGGCCGCGGTCGCGCCAATAGTTGAGAGTCCGGATTGCGGACCGGGGCGTGTGCTGTCCGGTCTCGTCGAGTCGAAGGTACTGGGCAGCCTCGACCGGGGTCATGAGGTTTCCAAACGTTGCCGGACGCGGCGGCCAGCTCGGTAATTTGCGCAGGTCCGAACCTGCGCATAGATCGGCGTCGTCCGCTGCGAGGCTCAAATCGACAGGTTTTTCGATGTCGCTCCGAATGGTTCCAGCCATCGTCTTGTTCCAATTGCAACGGCGTCAGTCGTTCCCGCGGAATGAGCAGCCGCGCACATGATTCCACGTTGCCTCGGTCCATTCGATCGTCGTTGCTTAGGCCACCGTCGCCATCTGCTTCGTAATAACGAACTATTATTACGGAGCGTTGGCTGTGGGGAGTGTTCCGAGGTTGACCCTGCGATGACATCGGAATGACCGACGTCACTGGGAGGACGGCGGCCCGGGTCGTGCTTTGCACGCCGACTATCGCGTACCCAATGGACTGGACTCGGCCACGGATAACTCGCGGGCTCGCGAGGGGAGATCGTTGTGCAACTAATGCGGAGGAGGTACTGCGGCAGAGTTCGCGCAATCTCGTTGAACGTGGCTCGTGCAGCCTCCGGTGGCCACAAGTCGTTTCAGGGGCCGTCGCTCGAGAAGTGGTAGTCTACCACTTTCGTCAGAACGGTCGGATGCGCTGATTGGCGCCCAAGTGCTTGTACGCAAAGCAGTTACGTGACGACTGCCGAAAAACGGCGCGAGCGATGTCCAGCTTGGGAAAACACTGTTTGGCTTGGACCGATTGGCTCCTAACGCCTTTATTTACAGCATGTTAGCGAGTTTCGCATTTTTCGCAAACCGTCGCATTCCATCGCGTTTTTTAGCATTTCTGAGTGGTATTACCACCGTGAAGTGGTAGTACTACCATCGCCTTACTCTCAATCCCCGACGCCGAACATCTTCCAGCCGAACGAGACCGCATTTCGATCCTGCCACCCTGACGAGTGATTGAACCCGACTAATTGTCGCTCGTGCGCGCTCCAGCGGATACGTCGAACGAACGATCGCGCTGCCAAGCGAGCGGGTCACTGGCCATGGACAGCTCACGGAGCACAAGTCGGTTCTGCCAATCCTACTCGGCCGCTAAAACACCGTTGCATTATACTGAAGTCAGCCAAATCGACATCGTCGTCGCTGTCGAAGTCATTGCGTACGCAATAGCCGTCCGCCTCAGCCTGGGGCCCGGCGAAGCAATCTATCAGGACAAACAGGTCCAATTGGTCCACATATCCATCTCGATTGACGTCAACCTTCGAAAGCACTCCGCCCGGAGTTGACTTGAGCCCGTCGCGGTCAACTGCAAATACGAGATACGCGGGGGCGGGAACATCGGCGAGGCCGGGGTCATCGTCCGTGAAGAGTGACAGCCCAGCGCCGATCGTTGCGACTTTCGCAAAAGCGTCGCCGGGAAAGATGCGACGATAAACCTCGTAGTGGTCCAGGTCGCGATCGTTGAAACCGTCATCTTCAGAGAGTATCCACGCCACAATGAACTGCGCCGGGCCATCGCTCTGAAAATGAACCTCCGTCGGAGGCGCTGGCCGAGAGGGAACCGTCGTCGTCATCACCGCCGGCGATAGCGGCCCCTGATTACCCGTCGCGTCCACCGCGCTGACCGCGACGTAGTAGTCCGAACTCAGGCTCAGCCCACGAAGCAGTATCTCCCCAGACGTCGTGAAAACCGGCGATGGTTGACCCTCGACCGAGGCAGTGCCGTCGTAGGGTGGGCCGGATTGGGCTTCGCGGTAATAGACTTTGTAGCCCGCCACATCGCTCGGCATTCCAGCCGCATCCCACACCACGAATATGCGGCTCTGTCCGGCCACAGACGTCACGCCTGTTACGGCCGGTGGAGGCGTCGCGTCTTCAAACGCGATGGTACCGCCGCCCGTCGCATCGCCGAACACGGACGCGACGACAAACTCCCCGACCGCGCCGCTGCTCGGGGCCCGGAATTCGAGGGTCAACTTGCCGTTGACGATGCCAACCTGGACACCCTGTAGCTCAGGATCCTCATCCGCGCTCACAATCTGCATGCCAGTAGCCGCGACTGTAAAGAGCCACCCGTCATCCGAAGCTGCACCATTGTTCACGCGTAGATCAGACGCTTCCGCGGTGACTGTCGTGAGTCCATCCGCCGGTGCTGAGCCCGCGTTGAGCTGGAAAGTAAGCTGCCCGGTTGGAAGCGCGGGGGCCAGGGCGAAGATCCCCAGCTGGGTCACCGGCGCGGTGATTATGTTGTTGACCGTGTCGACCGTCCCGCCGATCAAAGCCCATTTGCCATTGCTGTCGTCGCGTCGATAGATCCGCAGCGACAGTTCATCCACGTCCCCGAGGCGTTCATCCCGATAGCTCAGGGAGAGCACCACTGGGACAGCGGGATCAGCGTCCGCTGTGAAACGGTATATCCCGCCGACTCCATAGAGCTGACTGATCGTCGCCGGCTGGCCCGCAATCCGAAGATACGCTCTGCTCGCCACGGCCAGCGCCTCATCCGCGTCCGGATTCCACCACTCAACGATGATGTTCGTACCCGCCGCCCAAGCGCCCTGCGCGGCGCTCAACGTCGCCTCTCCGGTCTCCGTAAAGACGTAGACCACAGTCTCACCGGCTTCCCCGACCGCCTGCACAAAGCGATTCCACGCCTCGGTGATGACCGAAGCCGCTTGAGTGAACCAGGTGCTTTGGAGATCGAGGATCGTTGTGTCATTGTACGGGACGCTCGCCAGGCCGCCCTTCAATTCGAGAGGATACACTTGCCCGCCGCGAATCTTTCCGACCTCCAGAACCACTGCGCGTCCCTTCTCCAAGTCTGCTTTGAGCTTGAAGCCGCCGCCCACAACCACGTGACCCTCCGCGCCAGCTTCGAGCTTGTCCTGATCGACGACTCGAGACCGGATTTCGTAACGCATGTCCGACTGATAAGGGCTAACTGGGAACAATGCCTGAGCGGCCTCATCCCCAAACAAACCGTTCATCGCCACTGGTGCGGTGCGGTCGAACAGCAGGCGCAATTTCCCGGACAGCCCCTTCATTCGTGACCATTCTTCCTTTGACGACACCGGCTGGACCAGCTCCGTCTCCATGATGGCCATGTTCTCGCCAGATTGGGCGTTGCCCAGGTAGCTGAGCAAACGGGACGCACTGACAAAGGCGGACCAACTCGCCCCCAAGCGGCTGACAAGGCGAACTTCGGACGGGTAGGGAGCATCATCCTGCGACACAGTGACCGCAGACTGATCAGCCATGATCGACGCTTCGACGTTCCCGAACACTCCGAGGTTTTTCAAGATCCTCTGGAACCCAGCCGGTCGGCCTGTCCCCGCGTACTGCCGGAATCCGAGTCCAATCCCCGCGGTAGTGGAAAGCTCCCCGCCGAAGCCGACTTCGCTTTCCCTGCGACCCTCATTCACAAAATACTGCGAAGAAGTGTGAAAACTCCCCTCAAAGTCGGCGTTGGCGTACGCACCCACCGCGAAGCTCTTTCCCATCCGCGCACCCAGCGTGGCGTCGACCGTGACGTACGGTCCGAATTCGAACCCCGCCTTGGACCAGCGGTAGACGTCGTCCACCAGCTCTGGCTCTATGATCTCTCGTACCCACCGAAGAAGAGGGCCGATGAGCGGAAAGTAATCCGTAAGCTCGGCGTACGCGCAATACAGGCGGAGCGCAGCGCTCCCCGGATCCGTTGAGTTGCGATCGAACTCGTACCCGAAAGCGCGGGTGAGCTCGGCGTACCCGCCCACGCCAAGTGAGCCGTAGGCGCCAGCCTTCGCCCCGGCGACTTCGGCTTTTCCTCCGATAGGCAGGCCGTATTCCACGCCGAGTTCCACCCGCCCGGCCAGCTCCCGGGACAATTCCTCTGCGCTTGAGAATTCGCCATACGTGCGGCTGACCTCAAGCCGATGGCCAGCCTCTGCGCCGATTCGACCCCCGACGAACAGGTTCACCTTCCCGTGCAGTCCGCCGCACGACTCTTGGGCCCAGAAGAACTCGTATTTCCTTGGTTTAACGGTCACATCGAATCTCGGCCCCTCGTGGTCGGACACCATGGTCTTGAACCGCCGCGTAAAGCTCGGGCCGCCTATCTCAGTTGCGGGGATTCGCAAACGAACCGTGCCATTGGGGTCGGAGATTCCCGCGACGTGTCCCGCGTAGGCTCGATCGCTAATGTTCTCATTCTGATCCACCGGCAGGCTCAGCTCACCGTCTGGGAAGACCGCTACCACGACGCCTCCCTGCGGTGCCTGGGTTGCCTCGTTCCGCACGAGGTAGTAGCGGTAGGCCACGCCATCCTCCTCCACCTCGCTCGTTGCCGGGTTGATGTCGGGCACAAGGGGTCGAAGCTTAAACACCCCCGTCAGCGGATTCAGAGTGATATCGCCCAGCGATTGCCCTCCCGCTCCGATGGTCGCGTCATTCAGGATGTGAGGCTCGTAGTTGGCCGCGATGACCTCAAGCCGATATCCGCGTCCGCTCGGCACGTCGCTGAGAGAGAACTGGCCGGTCGAATTCGTGCGCGCGACGATGTTCACGGGACGCAGCGCTACCATAGCGCCGTCGATCGGAGTGCTGCCCAGCGCAAGCACACGTCCGGTGACCGTCACCTTCGGACTCACACGGGTGTCGATGCAGACTGGTTCCGACACAGCGGATCCAGTGGATGCCGCGGCTCTCGTAGCAGTTGCGGTTGCGACCCACATGGCAAGCGCGCCGATGGCAAGCATTCGACGTTGTCGCCAGATTTGGTGTTTCATGCGTTTTGACTCCAGGGAGCACAGAAGACGACTCCACAGGTCGCGTTCGTCATCGGCAGAATGTGAAACATAGGAATCACAGAGCTACTCCGCTGCTAGGGCAAGACGGAAACCGAGGCCGTTTTCGCGGTCGTCCGGGAGGAGGAAGTTGCGGAACGCACAACGCAGGAGGTTGGCGAAGCGGCCCCACGAGCCGCCCCGAAGAACAACAAAGTCACCGCTGCCCGGCCCCGTCGGGTTCGATCCGGGCGAGACCGAGTAATACGAGCCGTCGTACCAGTCGTTGCACCACTCCCAGGCGTTGCCGGCCATGTCGAATAGCCCATAGCCATTGGGCGCAAAGTAACCCGCCGGGCTGGTGTAGGGGTAGTTGCCTGTGGCGAACGTGGGGTGATCACCCCGAGTCGGACTCGTGTCGTACGAATAACCAGGGTCGCTGTAGTAATTCGCCCGGGCGTGCTGGATGTTGTTCGAATCCGACCACGGGAAACGCGTTCCCGCAACCCCGCCGCGGGCCGCGTACTCCCATTCTGCCTCTGTCGGCAACCGGTAACTGTTGGCAACGAAGTTGCACGTCCACGTGCCCGTGTCGTAGCTCGGAGTCCACCCACCCATGACGCTCCGCCAGTTGGCATAAGCCGCCGCGCCGTACCACGACACCATCACCATGGGGTGATTCTCCTTGCCGGAGACGACCCCGAACGCGCTGCCGTTCCAGGTGATGCGGCTATACGATGTACTGGCGGTGGTGCTGCAGTAGGGGTAACTCGTCCCGCTGTTGTACTTGTAGACAACGCCGCTGGTGACCGTGATCAGGTTGCCTTGGCCCTTGGCCCAGTTCAAAGCGTCGGCGTACTGCTGGTTGGTCACTTCGTAGCGGTCCATATAGAACGAATCGACACGGATCAAGTGCCGGGGCAATTCATCCGAATTCCCTTCGCTTGGATCAAATGAGTCGCCCATCATGAAGTCGCCGCCGGGGATGAACACCATACCTTCCGGTGCGCGGCCATCATGGGCCGACACGCGGAAGCGCAGGCATTCGGTCGCGTTGGGCAGGTCCAGCCCGGCATTCCAGACGATCCGCTTGCCGGTGCCGGGACGGATTCCCGGTCCGATATCGCCGGCGAAGCTCGACGCCGGAACGGCCCAAGTCGCACCGTCGTCATCGCTGACCTCGACCCAAACGTAGCATGAGTCCCCTTCGGGATCGGAAAGCGTGTAGCGAATTTCGATCTCCTGCGTGCCAGGGATTGGTGACGCAATCACGTCCGTGACCACAGGCGGCGCGGTACCTTGTTGAGTCACAATAACGTCGGCATGGTCCGGGAGAGCTCCGGGGGCCGAGACGCGAATCACCCCCGTTCGCGGCCTTGTGGTTGGATTTGCGTCGTACGCGACAAGAATGGTTCCGTCGTTGATTCCGTTGAACCCCGACGTAATCCGCATCCACGAGCTTCCTTGCATCACCGCCGCCGACCACGGCATCGTTCCGTCCATGCGATTAGACACGGTCAAGCTCGCAGAGCCTGCTGCAGAATTCAGCGACAGCGTCGCTGGCGTGACGCGAACCGACTTGGTCACAGCTCCGCGGATCGCGAGATTATGATTGGGACCAGCCGCAATGGCGACAATGCCGCCATTCGGTTCAGGCACCTCCGCTTGACGAAATTGATTGCTACCCCACGCCGCAACGGTGCCGTCGGCTCTGAGGCCCATACTGTGAAAATAACCCGCAGCAACGGCAACAAAATTGGTATTGGGCTCCGCAGCCTGGCATTGACCAAAGTCGTACGAGAATCCATCGGCGGTCCCACATCCCCAGCCGACGAGGGACCCGTCGCTCCTAAGGCCCAAGCTGTGAGCACCACCGGCAGCGATCGCAACGAAACCCGTGTTAGGCGCAGGGACGTTGCACTGACCAAAATCACGGGAGGGCTGTCCACACCCCCATGCGAGAACCGAACCGTCAGTCTTAAGGCCAAGACTGTGAGATAATCCGCCGGCAACAGCAATAAACCCGGTGTTTGGAGTGGGCACATTGCACTGACCGGAATCATCAGATGGTTGTCCACACCCCCACGCGAGAACCGAACCGTCAGTCTTAAGGCCTAGACTATGGTACCGTCCGCCAGCAACAGCGACGAACCCCGCGTTTGGAGTGGGAACGTTGGTTTGTCCTTCCGAGCCGCGTCCCCAAGCGACGATCGACCCGTCAGTCCTGAGACCCAAGCTGGTGAAGCCACCGGCGGCAATGTCGCTGAATCGATCATTAGGCGTTGGAACACTGGACTCTCCGTACGAGTTGCCACCCCACGCAGCTACTGAACCGTCGGCCTTTAGCGCAAGGTTGTGATAGACGCCCCCAGCGACGGTTATGAAGCCCGTATTGGGAGAAGGACCACCGCATTGACCGTGATAGTCCGAAATAGTAATGTCGCACCCCCACCCAACAATGGACCCATCAGCTTTGAGACCAAGATTGTGCAGGAAACCCGCTGCGATAGCGACAAAACTACTGTTGGGCGACGGCGCCGTTCCGTGAGGGAATGAGTTGTCTCCCCAGACAACAATCGACCCGTCGGTCTTGAGGCCCAGAGTATGTGACCAACCCGCGGCAATCGCCGCAAAATCGGCGTTTGGCGATGGGACGTCCCTTTCGCCGAAGCGATTGCTTCCCCAAGCAGAAATCGTACCGTCGGTTTTCAGACCTAAGCTGTGAGCCGTCCCAGCGGCGATGGCGACAAAACCGTTGTTAAACGAGGGCACTTCACACTGTCCAAGGTCGTCCGCCCTACCTCCGCAGCCCCAGACGACAATTGAACCATCGGCCTTCAGACCTAGACTATGGGCCCCTCCAGCGGCGATGGCGACAAAGCCGTTGTTGGGGGAGGGAATGTCGCACTGCCCGAAGTCGGCGCCAGTGCCATCGGCGTAGCCTCTGCATCCCCACGCAACAACCGAACCGTCGCCCTTGAGGGCTAGGCTATGAGCGAGTCCTGCGGCCACCGCCACAAAGCCAGTATTGAACAATGGAACTTCGCACTGACCAAAGTTGGGGTATTGATTGTTTGACCCACACCCCCACGCCACGATGGAGCCGTCAGCCCTGAGAGCGAGACTGTGGACATAGCCTGCAGAGACATCAACAAAGCCGCCGTTTGGCCCAGGCGTGTCAGCCTGGCCATACTGGTTCCATCCCCAGGCAAGTAATGAGCCATCGGCTCTTAGGCCGATGCTATGTTCGTAACCTGCAGCAACGGATACGAACCCGTACGACAGGTCCCCGTGCATAACCTGGTCACCCCAACTGACGATCGACCCACCTCCGGCATCGTTGCGAAGTGCCGAGGCACCCGTTGGCAGTACTTGTGCAAGTGAAAGTTGAGTTGCGAGCGCGGCACCCAGCCACGCCCCTACGAAGAGACGTGAGTCACTTTTCGGCGACACAGCTTGTCTCGCGCGGCAGCCACGTAAACGCAGAAAGGAGGCGGGACATAGCGATGCCTTGCGCTCGCCCCCGTGCTCGATAAGGCTCAAGGTGCGGCGCTGCGCCCACCGAGCCCTTGGTTCGGCCGAGGCTGCCTTCCAGCAGCGCAATTCTACCAAATGCGACGATGACTCGCACGCGGACTATGGCGCCCATCGTGGCTCCGCATACCTGGCAGAACCTGGCGTGAGCCTCATTGTTGACTCCGCAACGGGTGCAAGTCTGGATCATTTTCAATCTCCTGTTCACTGGTTCCTGAGGTAAGTGGCCGTACTTCCGGCCACGGTCAGTTGCTGGCCTGCAACCAGGAGCGTCGGGTTGCCGGCAAACTGACCGGCCACGTATGTCTTGTTTGCGCTTCCCGCGTCCTCGACATGGATGGCTCCGTTGGAGCAGGCCACTCGAAAATGCCGCCTCGAGATATGGCTGTCACGAGGCAGCAGAGAGGCCCGGCCGACCTCATAAATGCCTTCGGGTATCCGGAAAACCAAGCCGGTGAGGGCGCCGGCACCAAACTCCAGCCTGTGATCGTGCGTACTGAAGGACCGTCCGCAGCCCGGGCACGCAGTGCTTCCGTCAGCCATTACTCCACAGGCCAGGCAACGGAAGGAACGGCTGCCCGAAGCGCTTAACTCGGCGCCACAGCCGTGGCAGAACCTCGCGCCGTTTTGGAGCACGATCCCGCAGGACGTGCAAAAGCGAGCGTTCTCGTCCACTTGACCTCTTTGGCCGAGGGCGTCGCGGAAGGCCTGCGCAGTCTGGAAGCGGGCCTCCGGCTGCTTGGCGAGCATGCGCATGCAGGCTTGGTCGAGGTGCGGGGGGATGGATGCATCCAGCTGGCGAGGTGACGGAGGCGTCTGCTGGCAAATGCTCATGACGATGCTGTGGACGTCCTGGCCCTGAACCGGCGGACGCCCGGTGAGCATGAAGTAGAACACGGCACCGAGGGCGTATAAATCTGTCCGGTGGTCCACCTTGGCTGAGGCCGCCACCTGCTCGCGTGACATCCATTCCAGGGTCCCCAGGAATCCTGAACCCCGAGTTATGGTGGCCTGGTTGGTGTCCCGGCAGATTCCCAGGTCCACGATGCACGGCTGGTTGTCTCGCTCTCTGGAGGCAGGCGACGGAGCAGCGTGACCGTGCTCGCGTGGCGGAGATCAGATCGAACCAAGCGCAAGTAGCTGAAGCCCAAGCGAAGGTCCATGCTGAGGCCGAACGTGATCGGGCAGTACAGGCACAACAGCAAGCAGTCACAGAACGGCAGGAGGCCCGACGACAAGCTTACGTCGCGAATATCAGGGGGGCCAGTGCATCACTTGCCATGAATGAGGTTGGGACCGCTCGAAGACTTTTGGACGCTGCACCGGCTGATTTTCGCGGTTGGGAGTGGAGACACCTGGACGCCCAGACGGACGACAGCCTGATTGTTCTGCAGGGACATGGACAGTCCGTTAACTCGGTGGCGTTCGGTCCGGACGGCAGACTCTTGGCTTCTGGATCGGGGTGAGGTGGGCAGGACGGTGATGACTACACCGTACGTATTTGGGATTCCTTTACTGGCAGACAGGTAACTGTTCTGAGAGGTCATCAATGCGCCGTCCCATCTGTGGTGTTCAGTCCCGATGGCAAACGCTTGGCGTCGGCATCGGGATGGGGTGATCCAACTGACGAGAACATCGTGCGCATCTGGGATATGACCACTGGCGAAGGGGTGCTTACGCTGAGGGGGCATGAAAACGGCCTGACCCTGGGGCAGGTGGCGACAGATGAAAAGTCCAACGAAATCACGGCCATTCCAGAGCTCATTGACCGCATCGACGTGAAGGGCGCGATCGTCACGATCGACGCCATGGGATGTCAGAAGGACATCGCGACGAAAATCGTGGATGCCAAGGGTGACTATGTGCTGGCCGTCAAGGACAACCAGCCGAAGCTACACGAGGCCATCAAGGAGATCTTCAGCGACAAACGTCAAGCCAACCTCTTGAAGATGCCGCACCGCGAGCACCAGACTATCGAGAGCAGTCACGGTCGCAACGACCAGCGCTGCTACGTGCTGGCGAAGATGCCCGAGGATTTTCCATTGCAGGATCAGTGGCCGGGCATCAAGGCGATCGGCATGGCGGTACGCGTGGCGGAGAAGCCCGACGGCACGACGTGCGGCGACGCGCGTTATTTCATCAGCAGTTGTTATCTCAGCGGCAAGCGTTTTGCCGAAGCCGTTCGTAACCACTCGAGCATCGAGAATTCACTGCATTGGGTTCTTGACGTGACCTTCGGCGAGGACCAGAGCCGCACACGCAACCGGCGCATGGCGGACAATCTTGCCTGGCTTCGCCGCTTTGCGGTCAGCCTTCTGAAATGTCACCCGGCAAAGGAGAGCATCAGAGGGAAGAGCCGAATGGCGGGCTGGAACAACGAGTTCCTTATGGAAGTCCTTATGGCGCAAGGAGTTTAATGTGCGCTGGCCCTGCCTCCAGCACCAAGCGCTCGAGCTCGGCGATGCGTTTCTCGTAGCGAGCAATCTGCGCTTCCAGCTTCGCAATCCTCGCGTCGCGTGCGGCCAGCTGCGCTTCCAGCTCCGCAATGCGCCGCTCCAGGATCGCGCACCGCGGACACGGCGAATTGACTCTAGATGGCTCCGCCATCAGAGAAGGATATCGACAACAAGAGCCTCAAGAAATTACCAGGAAAAACGGTAAACAAGTACGGAACTGAACGCGCACCAGGCCAAGACCAAGGCAGAACTAAAGACACTTGCCATGCGTAAGCTTCAGAGTATGTCCGAAAACCCCACGCTCCTTCGCGGGCTGTTCTTTCGATGTTGTGTTCCAGATTTATTCGGATGAGCCATACGTGCGCCGCGCTGACATCCATGAAGCGTTCCTGATCATCGGCTGTATTGTCATTTGCGGGAGAACCCTACAAGCTACGTCTTGTTAGATGCTCTTACCTTCTGCGCTTTCCATCCCGATGCCCATAACGCTATTGTTACTCCATGCTACTGTATTTGCTCATTGGGATTCTCTTCTGGGCTTCCGTTTCACTTATTGGTTCTATACTCGCGCAACTAATGTCCGGGCGAACTAAATAATATGACCTGCCATTCGGGGTAACAGTGACCTTTATTGAGTCCTCGTTCCAAATAGGAGCCCATCCCCCGAAACACCTTACGCCAATGTAATATTCACCCGGGTTGAGTTTACATTTGGTATATTGACCAGACCGGATTCCGAAAAGATCCTGACCGTCTAAAGTTATTATGTAGCTGTTTGTCACCCCTGTCATGCTGCTGACGCGGATTATTGTGATTTCTCCAGCTAATCCCACGTTTTCAATCCTTGGCAATCTGCCAATCCGTCCAGTTGCACATCCTGCAATTACAATTGCCATTACCAATACAACAGATGGTCTTCCCTTTAGGGTCTTTTGCATGATTAACTGCCTCACGTTTTGCTTAGCATCGAATACTCGACACGGCAGCCGCGGGGAGACGCTCAACTTTTCGCGGACCTCGTTCACGGCCTAACACCTCCGGGGCGGGCTCAGGAGTGTCGTTACGCCGTGTCTGTGAGAATCGCGTTGTCCAGCAACAAATCCGCCACCGACTTCTTGAGCGGGCGTTTTCCTTCTCTGACTGTGAGAACCAAGCAGCGCAGGCTGTTCGTTTTGATAGTATCAGTCCCTGTCACCACGCAGGCAGACCCGCCGTCGACCTACCTCACTTGGTTTCTGGAGCTACGGTTGTCAATCCACTCTGGCCCCATGTACCCGCGCCACGTCGAGGCCAAAGCTTCGACCCAGGAGCGAGTGGCGCTGTAGTTGGTGAGACCGGTTCGTTTAGCGCTGAACTCCAGTAGCGTGTCTCCCGTAGAGGCTTCCACCAATTGAGCCTCGGCGTCAATAAGTGCGTCACCAACGCCAAAGTTCCAGAGGACAAGCCATATCATGAGTGCCTGGAAACCGTACCGTTCGCCCTTGTTCTGGCGAACAAGAACACGCAGATTCAGTTCCGGCGCTGTTGGAGTGACAGTGTACCCCATCCGCTTGCTAGCAGCCTCCAAAGCTGGCTGGAGAGTGTCGTTCTGATGCCCCTCGAATCGGATGGCCACGGTCTTGTAATGTTCCAGGCCGTGCCCACTTTCGCGTAGGCAAGGATGGACTCTAACGGTTTGGCAGCCGACGAGGTGCACGCATGCCTGCAACGCCAAGGCCCAGGCACAATGACGAGCGAACTTTGAAGCAGCACGCCTCGGTATGCGCCAAGTGTTCATCTCCTTCTCCCACTCTGTCCACAGGCTTTATCGATCCCTTCTCCGATGTGCTTCGCGGCGCTTTTCTGCAGGTCCTCGATGCCGCGTGACATCCCCAAGAGCCCGCCCCAGCCCCAAAACTCGTGCACTCTACCTGTGGCGAGCTGTCGGCCATCGGTGCCGTCCTCTAGCTTGACCTCCATCTTTAGATCCGCTGTACCCAACCCGATCAGCATGAAACGTAGCGCGCGACTGCCAGGCCGATAGTTGGTGTAAGTCGTCCGGATGCGCAGGTATTGCGCGGGCTCGGCGGGTGGCTCCCGCGAGACGGTATTGAAGGCCTCCCGCCCGCGCAGCTCGGAAGCAATCCGATCAGGCGTCGATCTGAGGACGCTTGTCGGCACGACGACACCGTGGGCACTGTCTGCGTCCCCGACATAGCACGTCGTGTACTTCCTTAGATCCACGGCTGCATCCGTCTTCTTGAGTACGCACTGCGCACTGACGCACCCTCCGGACAAAGGGGCCAGGCTGAGCAGCGCGAAGCCCGGCAGCATGACAGGGGTCCTTCGCTGTGTTGTCATCATCTTCTCCTGATTGACCTAACCTCGGGTTCTGACTTCATGTTCGCACAGGTTTTCCTGGGGCATTTTCGAAGCCTATTGTGGGAAACTCTGTTCCGGAGTCGCGGGGGCCTCTACCGAATCGTTCCACTCGTGGCCGGACACCTGCGTACCGGTGCTCACCACAAGGCGAGCCTCGCAACTATGGGATCGAGACCAACGACAAGCTGCACTCTTCCGTGTCATCGCCCGCTCCGTCGCGAACAACGATCGTGTATTGCCCCGATTCCAGTAACTGATGTCTCAGCAGCACGGCGCTTTCTTCGCACGCTTCGTTGCAGACGGTGACCTCCAGTGAACCGCCGCGCGGTGCAATCAAGTCGATAGACGGGTGCCCGCCGGGCGTGCAGGAAGCTGACCATGCGCTACTCATCTGGATCACCACCGGTTGTTCTGCTCCGCAATAAAGGCGTACCCACCGGTGTCAGCGTCATACGCTGGAGTCAACTGTGCTCACTTCATCCCACAAGACTGGAGAGGGATGGACCGTCCGTATCTTGCGATTGCCAGTGACTGTATTGTAGCGTCTGCCTCCATCGAACGTTTGGCCAGTTCCAAGCTGTATTCCAACCTGCCCGGCCAACTCGACGGCGGTGGCGTGCAAGTCACCGCCTCGAACAACGAGCGCCTCGTCAGTACCCTCGTCGGCCGCTCCGCGATAGCTTCTGTTGCATGGACACCAGGTGCGCGACTGACACCTCCCGTAGTACCGCGGGGGGTATCCTGGCAGAGTCGTTGCCGTCTTACTTGCTGCTAATAGCACACCTGCTCGCGTGGTCGCGCTATAACTTCTCATTGCCTCCTAGTGATCGTGATGTCATCGATGATCGCCCATCCCCTCTGCGTAAGTCCGAACTCGATGTGCTCAATCCTTGCTTCATCCGCTTCGAACCACGCTATCTCACTAAAGTCATCGAAAAGGTTTCTTTCATGGAACGCACCCTCGGAAGCCAACAACACTTCTCGATACATTGGCAGGGAAAAGGGCGAATAGCCAGGTGCCGCCTCCAGCAAGTACACGAGTTGATTGCCCTCGCCATCTTGCAGGCGCACGTATATTATGGAGCACCCGGCGTGCATTAGACCACACGGAGAGTTTTGCTCACCAGACGTGGGGTTGTCGAGTTCGCCATCTTCAAAGAAGGATATATACGTGTTGGAATGCAGAGGAAGGGAGAGGCCACCATCGGCCAGCTCCACCCAGATGTCATTGGGACATGAGCCTTCCTGGGCAATCAGTTTCAGCCTCCTGTTTGCTTCCTGTGTCATGATTTCGGCGCTGTGGGGGATGTCGCCGCAGCCGGATCCACCCTCATCTTGGGGTATTCCCCACCACGGAGAAACGGTATCTCGCACAAGCCACGATCCCATATCGCCATTGATGGACGTACAATCGGGCTCGAATGAGCAAAACGATGGTACGTAAGTGCCGGGTATTGCGTTCTCCCAGCCTTCGAACCATAAGCCCTCGCTCCCACGCGGTCCAGAAGACCCCTGCTGTGGGACCGAATTAATAGCAGAATCACATGCAGTAAGATAAGGCATGAGACCTTGGCCCATGAGCAGAATAAGCGTGCTGTTTCTTCTCATTGGAACAACCTCCTTTGGCGGAAGCGTACGGCCGCCGGTATTCGGGCAGACGGGAACGCTTCACTATGCGATGCCTGATGAACGTGCACCACAAGGGTCTATCCCTGTAGGATCTTAGAGCCGATATCCACCATTGTCTTGGCCGTTGCTATCCGTTCCACACATGTCAGCCCCGAGAGTGTGTTCGCAGCCGTACCCTAGGACTCATGCAGAGGGTTCTGAGCACGCAGGAAACGACGATCAAGCACTGTGCTTCTGGGCCTCAAACAGGGTTGCCGTGGCTGGGTCGAAGCATCGATGTCAAGAATCGCCTCAGGGACCCTCACAAAGGATCAGGAGGGTATCCACCTGCTTCTCGATCTCCTCGCAAGATGGGAGATCGTCAGCGCCCGGATCGTCTCGCCACGGGTGCGGACAACAGCCTCCGTTTAGACCCCGTGCCAGCTCACGCCCGCAATCACAGATAACCTCTGGGTCTTCGTATATCTCTGTTAACGAGTATATGCAATCCTCCACAATCTCCCTGCATTCCACGTCCGGCAGACGTGCGCCCATCGGGCAGCCCACACCCGCAAAGAGAATGAAGGTGCCTGCCAGGGCGACAATGCAAGACGCGCGAACGCAGGCATAATCAAACCGTCCCATTTGTGATGCCCTTTCCGAGGGAAGTGTCCGTTCCCAATGTCCAAGCAAAACATCGTACATGATTCAGCCTCCCATGAAGTGAGCCAAGTCAAGGTCATAAGTCATTGTCGTTGCGGAGCTTGACCAACCTCCCATTCGCGCTGGCGCTGAACGCCGCACACTAAGCTGGTCCTGTCAAGCGGAGACGCCCATTCTCCTTTTCGGGCCTCGTGGGCCAGGCTAACGATGCGGGCTGTCTCCATCGATCCACGCCGTCTCGATGACCTTACGACTCGGCCTCTTCCTTTCAGGTTCCCAACTTCTTCTTCTCGTTCCCTCCTTCCCCGGAGGGGAGGGAAGGAAGGAGGGGGAGTTTGAGGGGGAACCTGGGAACTCTGGTTCCCCCTCAAGCTGCTTTGCTTCACGCCGCCTTGCGTCTCAGTCGCGCGGCGTCGTACACCGTCTCATCCTTCAGCAAGCGGTAGGCGATGACCAGCAATCGTCTGGCCAGCGCCACCAACGCCGTCTTCTTGCCTCGTTTGCGGGCCACACGGTTGAACCACGTCCGCAACGGCTGCGTCGCCCGCCTCGTGTCCATGGCCACCAGATGCGCGATCTGCACCCAGACGGCCCGCAACTCCCGACGCCCTTCACGACTGATCGAGCCGTACTCGGTCCGATCCCCGCTGCTACGCACCGTGGGCGCCAAACCCGAGTACCCCACCAACTTCCGCGACGAGGGGAAGCGATGAACGTCATCCACCGCGGCCACGAAGGTCAAGGCCGCGATCCGCCCCACCTTGGGCATCGTCTTCAGCCGCGCGACACGCGGATCCTTCCGCTCGGACTCGGCCAGTTGCTTCTCCAGATCGCGAATCGAATCCGTCAGACTCACGAAGGAATCGAAGAAGGTGGCCAGGACCACGGGCAGGTGGGCCTGCTCATATCCCTGGGCGAGTAACCGTCGCCAGCCGGCAAAGCTCGACAACGCGTTGGCGGGCAGCCGAGTCCCCTCCTGCCGCAACATCCCGCGGACCACGTTGCACAGCTTCGTCCGCGCCGAGACCAGCTGCCGTCGAGCCACCAGCAAGCCGCGCAGCGCCCGCGTCTCGCGGCTGGGCATGTGCACCAGATGGGGCAGGGCATCCAGGCGGAGCAGTTCGCAGAGAATCCGCGCGTCGATCTTGTCCGTCTTGCGACGACTCTCCGCGATCGCCTTGACCTTCGCCGGATTCACCACTGTCACCTTCGCACCCATCCCCACCAGAACCTCGTAAATCCACGCCGTCTGATTCCCGGCCTCGATGGCCACCGACAGCCCCCACGAACGAACGACTTCAACCGCCGCTCGATCGCCTCCTTCGTCGTGTCCACCGCTCCGCAGGTCAGCTTCCGTCCCTTCTCGTTCGTCAGGTACAGGTAGCTGGACACACCCGCCACATCGAGTCCACAATAGTCCATGAGCCAATCTCCCTTCGTTACCGGTGTTCGAATACTCAACAAACGACAACGAGCATCCTAACGACCAGGCCGAGGTTGGCTCACTTCATAGCTTCTCCTCAAATCCAACGAAACACAAGACAGAAACGCGGCCCGCTTCCGGTTCGGCTAGCGTCAGCCCCGGACGGCGCGATAGTGACCTTGATGTGCCAATAACTGTCCTCGTTCTCTTTGAGCCGACCGAGAGAGATCGATACTCCGACCACATCGGTTTCTGGAAGAACCGGCGTAAGCGCCGGGAGATATGGGTCGCCCAGGTCTGCTTCGCACAACGGCCGTACCTTCATATGCAAGCCTACCTCCAGCCGTTCCTTTAACTCGAGATCAAGGTGGCCGCCAGGCTCAACACAAGTCGGCGCGCTCGAGTCGCAGACCTCACCGGCGTCCAGAAAAGGCACCGTACGTGCACGCCCTCGCGTCCGATACACGTCGCTGACCACGGCGACCATGGCCTCCAGATCGGGCTGGACAGACGGCAAGGTAGTCAGTGTTTGGAAGCATCCCGCGCCGGCCAGCACGACCAGAACGGCCGATCCCAGCCAATTCAGGGCGTGCATTCCCGTGTTGTTTTGCACCGTAAACTGCACGCTCATTCACCTGCTCTCGGCTGCGTTCGACAAGATGGACTCAAAAGCCGCAAGCCCAGTAGGCCGAACAGGATGAGAATGACCGCCGGTGTGCACCGCGCACCGCACATCCGTTGTACACACGGAACGCAGCGATCCTCTGCCTCGTCACAGTCAACACCACCACCGCATGGGTTGACTCCTTGCTCGCACAGTCCCCCAATGCACACTTCCTGTCCATTGCAGAAGACACCGTCGTCACAGTGCACGTCTTCAGTACACGACACAACCTGAAACACTGCCGTAACGCTTTTGTCCGAGTCTATTGTCAGGCTTAGCGGGTTGTCATTCTCGTGTCCGTATGGAACGTCGCCCCCCTCCCATCGGACAAACACACACCATCGCTCCCCGCCACAAAGAGACGGAGGCTCAGGTACCGGCAACTCAACCGTAGCAGGCACCTCATGATACTGCTCGTCCACCGGCCTCGCGCGTCCAGGTTCTGGATCACCGTCCCCGTCAGCGTCTTCGTCAACGCGCGCATGTATCGCCAGCGTCCAGACGCAGTCCCCATCGACGCACATACGTTCGTCGGTGCATGTCATGACGGCGTTTTCACAGCAACCGTCATTGCACGAGTCGACCGTGCATGAGTCGCCGTCGTTACAGTCACCATCCACCATACACGCAGGTGTGTTCACGCAACACCCAGCTTCGCACGAGTCAGCAGTGCAGGGATCTGCGTCATTGCAGTCCGCGTTGCGCACACAGTCGGGCGCATTGGCGCAACAACCGTTCACACAGGTATCAATCGTGCAGTCGCTGTCGTCATCACAATCCTTGTTGGCTGCGCATGTCGGCCCAGAAACACACGTGTCCGTCCTGTCATCACAGCACTTGTTCGAGGGACACGGAGGTCTGCCCGGCTTGCAGACGTGGTCCACGCATTTCTCAGCACCGTTGCAGAACAGCCCGTCAACACAATCAGAATCCTTCATGCACCAACAATCGGGGTCGGCAGCATCCGTCAGCCCGTCGCAATCATTGTCCAAATTGTCCGCGCAGGTCAAGCCCTTGGCTTCCTTTGCCGGGGGGTTGCCGCAGTCCTGCGGACAATTGCACGGGGTTTCCCCTTGACCGCATATGCCGTTGGGACAGGGTGAGGGGGGTGATGGAGGTGGTGGAGGTGGTGGGGCAGCGCACCGGTCATTCTCTTCGTCGCATGATTGCCCAGGACACGGGTCGTTGCCCGACTCGCATCGTCCAGCAGCGCATGGTTCCTGTCCATTACAGAATAGCGTGTCTGGACACGGCGTCCCGTCCGCAGCGTCGTTGGGCTGACAGGTGCCGCTACCGTCGCACGTATCCGGGTCGGTACACGCCCTATCGCTCGTGTCACCGCAAGGTGTCCCGACCGCCGCGGGCGTCCACTCGTTATTGACCGTCGCCGATTCACATACCAGGCACGCGTTCTCCCGGTTCGAATTGCCGTCGGCGTAGCACAAACCTTCGATAAGGCAGTACCCTTCGTTGATCGGCCACTCACACCAACCAGTTTCCAGGCTGCAGTGTACCGTCGTGCACGGTATTAAGTCCTCTCGGCAATCCCAGTCATTATCGCATGGGCAGCGGTCGTGTTCCTCATCACAGTTCTGCGGACACGGGTCCGGCCCGTCAGCGCACCTTCCCGAGAGGCATACCTCGATGCCATTGCAGAACAAGCCGTCCTGTGCGCATTCCTTTCCGTCAGGCTCATAGGTGTCGAGGCAGTTGCCCTGGCCATCGCACGTATCGAGATTGTCGCACGTGGTGCTGGCGCCATCGCCGCAAGGCGTCCCGAGCGGTCCGAAGGCGTCAGGTGGGCAGGTGCCGAGCCCATCGCAGAATTCGGGCACGTCACACTCCCCCGCATCTTGACGGCATTCCGTCGTGGATGGTTCATGGTTTGCAAGACAAATACCATTCCCGTCACATGTATCGGGTTTGTCGCACACATTGTCGGTTCCGTCGCCGCAATCTGTACCGAGAAGCTCGTGGTTCGGATCACACACCCCTTTCCCGTCACAGGCATCCGGGTTATCACATTCCCTATCGCTCGGGTCACCACACGGTTGACCAGGTGGACTTGGTGTCCAACCGATAGGGCTGGTCATCGAATCGCATACCTCACATTCATTGTTCGGGCTTTCTTCGGTATCTTGGAAGCAGCGGCTTCCTATCAGACACCACCCCGGCTCTAGCACATGCTCACAGCGATTGGTCTCCCGGTTGCATCTCACAGTGGTGCACCGAAGACCATCATCCGCGCAATCAGCATCGTTCTCGCACATTCCAAACTCGTACGCGCCCATGTCCACGATCGGTGGGCTCCCGCAATCTGCTCCGAGCTGTGGGCAATCGGGGCTCTCAGGATCGTCGACGAACCGTGGGTAGCCATCCAGATCGACCGGGGTCGACTCCGTTGTGTCTCCGTCATCGTCAAGGTCAGTAACATCAGGTGGAACGGCATCATTAGTTCCTGCATCAATACACGGCGACCCAGCTGACAACCGCAGATCGCCGGCGGTCTGGTCGATGAACTGTGGATCAACATTCATGTTACCCAAACCACTATAGCCACCCTGCACGTTACTGTAGAGTAGCGTCGGCGCTGAATACAAAACGTTCGTAACCTGCTCATCAACGTTGCCCCAGAGGATCGAATTCGTGACCGTCGGACTGCTGTGCCAGTTATACATGCCGCCGCCCTCGTACTCAACCACGTTTCCGCTAAACGTGCAGTTGACCAAGGTCGGATCGGCTTCATAGTTGTACATCCCGCCACCTTCACGCCCAGCCTTGTTCCCTCTGAACACGGAGTTAATCACCACCGCGCGACTCCCATCATTGTACATGCCGCTACCACGACGGGCCACATTACTGTTGAATGCGCAATTGGCCACTTTCGGGCTACCCCCATAGTTGTACATCCCGCCGCCGTCGTTTTCACTGAAGATGCACTTGGCCACCAGGGGGCTGGCGCGGTTATTGTACATACCGCCACCCCGGTTGAGGTTAAAGATGGAGTTGGTTACCGTGGCATTGCTGCTCCCCTCGTTGTACATGCCGCCGCCGCCGGCGCTCGCATTTTCACTAAACAAGCAGTTCATTACGACCGGGCTGCCGGAGAGGTTGTACATCCCACCGCCAAGGCGTGCTGAGTTACCAATGAAGGCGCAATTGGTCACCTTCGGGTTGCTGCACGCGTTGTACATCCCGCCGCCGGTGGCTGCGTCTCCGCCAGTAAGGGTAAAGCCGTTCAAAACGGTTTCACGGTCCTCGCCGTACGCACAAGTCACGACACTCGTCTGAAAACCTGTCCCGTCAATCGTCGTGAAGTCCGAGCCATGTGAGCTCCTCAAGACGATACTCTTGCCCTGGAAGTCAATCGCCTCCAGATAGGTCCCCGGTGCAACGATGATCTCATCGCCGTCCCGTGCTGCATAGATGGCCTCCTGGATCAGGCCGTAGTCCTGGGGGACATTCAGTATCCGGCAGTCGCAGTCGAGTGCGCACGACAAGCAGTCTTCGTGGCTTGTGCACACACGGTCGCCACAGCATGCGCCGCAGTCACAGGGGCAGGTCTGGCAGAACTCGCCTGCTTCGCAGACACCATCTCCACATCTAGGTGGTATCTGGCGCTCGTAAGCCCCCATGTCCACAACGAACTGCGCTATATTGGCTGCACCATCCTCGCAGGGGTTGTCCACAAACCTCGGGTCACCGTCCCGATCAAACGGCGTCGGCTCCGCCGTGTCTCCGTCACGGTCAAGGTCAGCAACGTCGGGTGGTACGGCGTCGTCCTTCCCTGTATCAACGCAGGGCGATCCCGACAATAATCGAAGATCGCTTCCCGGCACGTCTTTGAACATCGGGTCGACATCGATGTTACCCTCGCCAGGCCAACCGCCCCATACATTGCTGTAGCTGACCGCAATCTCCGAGTCGTCGGCATCCCAAATTGGACCGGAGCAACCCCAGAGGATGGAGTTACTCATGTGAAGCTGGCTTGAGTGTTCTAGATCGGTGTAGCCAAAACCGATTTGCCCGTCCACCGCCCAGTTGAAAGCAAACGCACAGTTGGCAACCGTGATGTCACCCGCATAGCTACCTATAGCGCCGCCGAACCACTCCGCCTTGTTCCCGACAAAGGTGCAATTTGTGAGCGTCAGGCGGCTCTCACTGGTGCCGACGCCGCCGCCGGAATGGGCTGAGTTTCCGTTGAAGTGACAGTTAATCACGTTTGGGGCGGCTAATAATCCCGCACTGCGCATGCCGCCCCCGTTAGTGCCCGCCGAGTTTCGGAGGAACATACAATTGGCGATCGTAGGGCTGCCGTTTATGCAGTAGACTCCGCCGCCATAGCCTGCTGCGTTCTCGATGAACGTGCAGTTGGTGATGGTTGGACTGCTGAATTTGCAGTAGACTCCGCCGCCGTATTCATAGCCGTAAGCGTTTCGTATGGTCAAGCCCCGCAGCACGGCACTAGCGTTCTCGAAGGTATCGAAGATAAACGCGCTGTGGGCTTCGGATTGACTGCCCACGCAGTCAATAATAGTCGCATGAACCACATTGGGGTCGTCGGGGTCGCTACCGCGGACGGTGATAGACCTGCCGTGGAAGTTCAGGTCGCGGTTACCCTCGCCTCCGTAAGTTCCGGGTAGGAGAATTACGGTATCGCCCGGCACGGTTGCATTGATCGCATCTTGGATCTTGCAGAACGGGTCGGCAAGGCTGCCACCTCCGGGACAGGGGGAGTCATCGCTTACGTAAAACACAGCAGCTCGCGGTGGATCAATCGCTGCTTGGATAGCGGCATATGCATCCACACACCCCCATCCGTAATTGTCGTCACGCCCCAGCTCGCCCAGATCGCGAGCCGAGCGCAGTAGAACCCGCTGTACTTCTATGCTCGTCAGATCCGGGTTACCGGAGAGAACAAGGGCGGCTGCGCCAGCGGCGACCGCACACGCTGCCGAGGTGCCTCCCATGTAATCGGTGTAGTCCAGTATGCCGGGGTCCCGGTTGTTGTAGCCCGGGGGCCCGACCATGTCCGTCGTCCAGATATTCCCATTGAAGCTCGCGTCCCCACTGGGTGCTACTAGATCTAATTCAGGGCCACGACCGCTGTAGTACCACACTCCGTTTTCGTGATCCGTGGCACCCACGGCGATGACCTCAGGGAACGCCGCTGGCCACACGACTGGTCCACCTTCAGTCCGATTCCCTGAACTGGCTAGTACCACACAACCCCTACCGCCACGGCCCATTTGCCCTGGGGCCGTTACCTCTTTCAGGGCCGAATGAGTGGTTAAGAGAAGAAGAGGAGACCATGCGCCCCAGCTGTTGCTGAGGACGTCCGCGCCATTGGCAGCCGCGTACCGGACCGCGTCAGCGATATCGGCGTCCGTCGTGAACCCCTCTTCGCTGGCAATGCGTATGGGCATGATCTTACAATGCCACGTTACACCAGTTACGCCAAGACCGTTACTGCCCCGGGCCGCAAGGAGTCCGGCGCAAGCTGTACCGTGGGCATCATCGCCAACGGGGCCCGGCCAAGGGTCAGCATCATAAAAGTCATACCCGTGGATGTCGTCCACGTATCCGTTGCCATCATCGTCATACTGGTTGTTTGGGATCTCGGCGCCGTTCGTCCAGATGTTCTCTGTTAGGTCGGGATGATCGATATCGACTCCCGTATCCAGAACAGCTACGACAACATTGGGGTCGCCAGTCGTTATGTCCCACGCCTCTGGGGCGTTGATGTCGGCGTCGGATGTGCCGCCGGATTGCCCGGTATTGTTCAGATGCCACTGCTTGGGGAAGTAAGGATCGTTGGGCAGAACCCGGGCAAAGAACTGAGGTCGAAACGCCAGATTCGGCGTCGCCCGTTCGATGAAGCTCGCCTTTCCGAGTAGCCCTACAAGCTGGAGGACACCATCCGCATCGCCTGCTGACGCGCCGAGAAGGTACTCGCGGTCGCTGAACTCGAGGCGCCGGATGACGGTGAAGCCCAGAACTCGAGACAGCGTTTCGAGTTGTTCTCTTGCTTGTCCATCTGTCAGTCGGACCACGATTTCGGGGATAACCGCTACGGTTTGGCCGTTTGCAGAATAGAGGGGTGCGACATAGGTAACGCCACGGCTTGCTCGGAGCGTTACTATGGTTCGTTCGTTGTCGCGAGCGGTCGAGCGGTTGTGCACAAACCAGATGCCGTGGCGTTTAATGCCGCGGACCGGCTGTGCATTGTCGGTACCGAAATGTTGCAGTATCGGCTGCAACGCGCTAACGGCTGGCTCGTCTGTTTTTGACTGCACGACGAATCCGAGGTCTGCACGAGGCGTCAGAGTGATTTGCTCACGCGCGGATCCTAGGACGCGTTCATCCGTACCCAAGGCGGTATCTTCCTGTGACAAGGGCAGCAGAAGACCCAATGCCAGGGCAGCAAGCCCAGGATGGCGACATACTTGTACGCCTGTCCGGCCGTTTCTGCGTGTCGTGGATCGAAATGGCCCTTTTATCGTCCTTCCGTTCCTCATGACTCCCTCCTCCGCAGTAACGATCTTTGTGGGCTGCACCGTGCCGACTCCTTACTGTCTCCCGAACCGTGGGCGTAGAGCTTGTCCCAAACATAGTTGGAGGTCGGTGGCGGTTGGGGGAAGCTCTTTTGGCCTCAAGCCCGTGCGCGTGTCCAGGACTCACACGCTCACGCGGAAGACCAGTATTCATGATCTGGCCTCTCGTCTTCCAAAACGGACCCCGCTTGCGGGGGCACTTCTCGGGTGTCCGTCCATCCTACCTCCGTGGTCGCATCGATACTAGCTCATGCCACGGCTGTTAAAGTTCAGCTGCATCAGCCTGTTGCTCCCTTCGCCAATAAACGCGAGAATGAGCGAAAGAACCGGCAGAAGATCTTTCTTTGATCGCCGTTGTGCCCATGAACGCCACCCAGGCAACCGAGGTAACACGCCTTCTCGGCCCAGCCAGCCGGGGTGAGGAGGCCGCAGCGGCCACGCTTCTCCCGCTGGTCTACGATCAACTTCGGGAGCTCGCCGGTCGTGAACTCCGGAAAGAGGCGCCCGGGCACATGCTCCAACCGACGGCCCTGGTGCACGAGGCTTACCTTCGGCTCGTCGACCAGACACGAGTGGACTGGCAAGGCCGCACTCATTTCATGGCCGTCGCGGCCATGACGATTCGCCGGATTCTCGTGGATCATGCGCGTAAGAAGGCGGCCTGCAAGCGGGGCGGAAGCCGACCGACACTTGTCCTGGACGAGACGATCGCTGTTTTGCCGGCTCGGGAACTGAATCTCGTTGCGCTCGACGAGGCGTTGAGCGACCTCGCCCAGTTTGATGAGCGCGAGAGCCGGGTGGTGGAGCTTCGGTTTTTCGCCGGACTCACGGAGCAGGAAGTAGCGGCACACCTTGGCGTCTCCGAGCGGACTGTGCGCGAAGACTGGAGGCACGCCCGGGTATGGCTCCGGCGTAGGCTGGAAGAAGGACTCTGCAAGTGAGTAGAGAGCAGTTTCGACAGGCGAAACGCATCTTCCTTGAAGCGTCGGAGCGACCGCAGGAAGGGAGAGCCAAGTTTCTCGAAGATGCTTGCGGTGGAGACGAAGCGTTGATGCAGGATGTGCAGTCCCTGCTCACGTTGCATGATCGGGAGGACTTAGCTCTTGAAGCTCCGTGCTTCCAGAATGCCTCGGACCAAACGGCAGTTGCACAGTCGCACCCGGAAAAAATTGGTGCATTCCGGATTCTGAGTGTCCTGGGTGAAGGCGGCATGGGGGTCGTCTACCTGGCCCGACAGGAGACGCCCCTGCGCACGGTGGCGTTGAAAGTGATCCGACCTGGTATCGCCGGATCCGAGGTACTACGCCGCTTCCAAAACGAGGCCGACGTACTAGCGCGCCTCCGGCACCCAGGGATCGCGCAGATCTACGAGGCCGGAACAGCGGACACGGGCTTCGGCGCTCAGCCTTACTTTGCCATGGAGCCTATTGAGGGTATCCCCATCACTGAGTTCGCAGAGAAGGCGGGACTTGGCGCGCATCAGCGCTTACGTTTGCTCCGCAACGTCTGCGACGCGGTACATCACGCTCATCAAAAAGGGGTCATTCACCGGGACCTGAAGCCCTCAAACATCCTTGTCGACGCCTCAGGCCAACCTAAGATCGTTGACTTTGGCGTCGCCCGCGCCACTGACGCGGACATTCAGGCGACTACGCTGCACACGCACGTTGGTGAGCTGATCGGAACACTGTCGTACATGAGTCCGGAGCAGATAACGGGCGATCCGCATGAGCTGGACACCCGTTCCGATGTATACGCCCTCGGAGTAATCGGCTACGAAGTTCTAACAGGGCGGCTCCCTTATGAACTTGGCGGGCAGACGGTTCCTGAAGCAGCGCGGATGATTCGCGAGGTTGACCCCACCCCACTCAGCTCGGTCAGCAGGCTCTTCCGGGGAGACATTGAGACAATCATGTCCAAGGCGTTGGAGAAGGACAAGGACCGGCGCTATCAGTCCGCCTCCGATCTTGGCGCGGATATCGACCGGTTTCTGCGAAATGAGCCCATCACCGCACGACCGGCAAGTGCGATATACCATTTTCGCAAGTTTGCCAGTCGCAACCGGGCATTGGTCGGTGGGCTAGCAGCCGCATTCTTAGCCCTTGGTGTTGGGGCGAGCGTCGCGACATGGCAAGCCCTCCGCGCCGTGAAAGCAGAAAAACGAGCCCGGGAGGAGGCGGCAACTGCCAGACAGACTAAGGAGTTCCTAGTAGGGCTGTTTGAAGTATCCGACCCTGGGACAGCTATCGGTAATATCATCACTGCCCGTGAGATACTCGACAAAGGTTCGGAGAGAATCAAGGATGAGCTACGCGACCAGCCCCTGATACAGGCGGCGCTAATGGACACAATGGGCATCGTGTACACGAAGTTGGGACTTTACGATGTTGCGCAAGGACTTCTGGAATCCGCGTTAGCCATCAGACGACGTGAACTGCCCAACGAACACTCAGATGTGGCAACGTCCATTAACAATCTAGCCTTGGTACTGCAGGATAAAGGTGACTACCGCGAGGCTGAGCGCCTGCACCAGGAGGACCTAAACATAAAGCGTCGCCGGTTCGGTGAGGAGGCCCCGGAAACACTGGAATCGCTCGGGAATCTGGCTATGCTCCAGAGCCGGATGGGTAACTATGATGCAGCGGAGCGCACGCTGCGACATGTGTTGGCGCTTCAACGAAGGCGGCTCGGCACCAAGCACCCCGACGTTGCCATCACCCTGAACAACCTAGGAGCCGTCTTAGATACGGAAGGACACTACGAAGAAGCCGAACAGCTGTACCGCGAGGCCTTGGCAGTTCGTCGGGAAGCGTTCGGGGATATCCATCCGGAGGTAGCCCTGTGTCTGAACAACTTGGCAATTCTGATGTTAGAGAAGGGAGACTACGAGCGTGCGGAACGGTCGTTTCGCGACGTACTATCCATGCAGCACCGCCTCTTTGGCGACGAGCACCCAGACATAGCCATTACCCTGAACAACCTGGCAAATGTGTTGCGGGCGCAGAATAAGCACGCAGAGGCAACGCGCCTGTTGGGCGAGCTGCTGGCAATGGATAGAAAACTACTAGGTGAAAGACATCCAGACGTTGCCAGATCCATGACCAATCTCGCGGTCGCACTATGGGAAATGGGCGAGTGCGATGAGGCGGAGCCCTTGTTCGTTGACTCTCTTGCTCTCCAGCGGGAGCTCCTGGGATCCGAACATCCTGATTTGATCCTGGCGCTGAGCAATCTTTCTGAAGTGGCAGACTGGAAGGGGGACTTTGAAGCCGCCATCGGTTTGCTGGGAGAGGCCTTGCATATTGCCGACGTGAGCCTTCCGCGCGAACATCCACAGCTCGCCGTGTGCTGGGCCAACATGGCCACAGTCTTGCATCATCAGGGCAAGTGGTCCGAGGCGGAACAACTGTACCGCAAAGCACTGGAGATGCTGCGGCGCGTCTCGGGCCAGAATGACGTATTTACGCTTCTCTTTACGAGCAATCTCGCCGAGCTCCTCGGAGAACAGGGGCGGCTCTCTGAGGCGATTCCTATGTGCCGAGAGGTACTCGACGCACAACAGCAAGTCTTGGGTAAAGACCATCGCTACACGCTCCAGTCAATGCGTACCCTCGCGACGTTGCTGCGTAAGGGAGGCGAGGTCATTAAGGCAGAAGAGATCTACCGGAGCGTATTGGAGGCTCGCTGCCGCGTTCTCGGAGAAGAACATCCAGACACACTCGCTTCAAGGAACGATCTGGCTGACTTCCTCCGAGAGCAAGGGTGTATACGCGAGGCTGAATCCCTGTTTGCTGTGTTGATGCAGCTCGCGCCGCAGACGATTCCAGCATCGCACTGGCAGCTTGGGGTATTTCAATCTTGTTTCGGTGCGTGCTTGACCGAGCTAGGACGATATGACGAGGCGGAGACTCATCTGCTCGAAGGTTACCGGCGGTTAGAAGGAGCTTTGGGCGCGTTTCATCCGAGGACACGTGAGGCGATCGCGCGACTCGCCAAACTGTACGAAACCTTGGGGAGGACTGATGACGCGGCGAAGTATCGTGCGATGCTCCACACAGCTGACGAAGCGCAGACCTCAGCGTCTCCGAGAGATCAAGACCACTCAGGCGCCGCGGCGGACGACGAGACTGGCGATTGAGGTACCTTCGAGTGCCTTCGCGCGCGCGGTCCCAGATCGGTCGAGGGATGTTAGCCGGACAGGTGGGTCACTGATTGGGTCAGTCGCACCGTGGTTGCCACACAACTTTGATTGCTCAGTGACACCCTTGCGACCTGCGACCCGCGTTCTTGCCCTCGAAAAGCGGCATCGCCTTGGTCCGAATAACGGATCGCACCATGACGACCAGCTGCGTGAGCTGGGCGTCATGCGCGACGCGGATGCCCGTCTTGATCGCCTTGTGGCGCTTCGAACGTTTCTTGTCGGTGTGCGAGAACTCCGCAAGCCCACTGGGTTAGTCCGAAAGCGTTCGATCCTTCGTGCGAATCAGTCGACGCTTACACGATCACGCGTTTTCGTGCTCCGTGCGGGAGATGATCTCGTCCTGCAGCGTGCGGCTGAGGTCCACGAAGTAGTCACTATAGCCTGCCACGCGCACGATCAGGTGCCTGTGTTCTTGCGGCCGGCGCTGGGCCTCGCGCAGGGTTTCCGCGCTGACTACATTGAACTGAACATGGTGCCCAGTCATCCGGAAATACGAGCGGATGAGATGGGCAAGCTTGTCGATCCCATCCTCGCCTTCCAGCACTTGCGGTGAGAACTTCTGATTGAGCAGCGTCCCTCCGGTGCGCACGTGATCCATCTTCCCCGCCGACTTGAGCACCGCGGTTGGACCCTCACAATCGGCGCCCTGCACGGGCGAGATGCCCTCGGAGAGCGGCGTGCCCGCCCGCCGTCCGTCGGGCGTGGCCCCGGTCACGGAGCCGAAGTACACGTGGCAGGTGGTGGATAGCATGTCAATGTGGTATGTCCCGCCCTTGGTGTTCGGGCGGCCGTCCACGGCCTTGAAGAACACTTCGAAGCAGGCGCGCATCAGCTCGTCGGCCGCGTCGTCGTCGTTGCCGTACTTCGGCGAACGGTTCAGCAGGCTTTGGCGCAGCCTCTCGTGCCCCGCGAAATCGGCGGCCAGCCCCGCGAGCAACTCCTCCATGGTTGCGGTGCGGCCTTCAAAGACATGGTGTTTGATGGCCGCGAATGAATCGGTCAGGCTACCGATCCCGACACCTTGAATGTAGCTGGTGTTGTAGCGCGCCCCGCCGTCGTTGTAGTCGCGGCCCTTCTCAATGCAGTCATCAATGAGCAACGACAGGAAGGGCGCGGGCGCACACGCGGCGTACAACCGCTCGATAACCTGGTTGCCCCTTATCTTGAGGTCCACAAAGTGCCGGACCTGTCGGCTCCAGGCCGTCAAAAGCTCGTCGAAAGAGCGGAAGTCGCGAGGATTTCCGGTCTGCAGCCCGAGCTGTAGACCCGTGCGCGGATCAGCTCCGTCGTGCAGCGTAAGCTCCAGCATCTTCACCAGGTTGAAATACCCGGTGAGGATATACGCTTCCTTGCCAAAGGCGCCGGTCTCCACGCAGCCGCTGGTCCCGCCTTCGCGGGCATCCTCCACGCTCTTCCCCTGGCGGAGCAGCTCCTGCACTACCGCATCGGTGTTGAAGACCGAGGGAAAGCCGTAGCCCTTGCGGATTACCTCACAGGCAGCTTTGAGGAAGCGATCCGGCGTCTGGCGTGAGACCTGCACATTTGTGCTGGGCTGGAGAATGTGCATCTCGTCGATGATCTCCAGCACAAGGTATGAGACATCGTTGACTGCATCGTGACCTTCACGCGTAACGCCGCCGAGATTGATGTTCGCGAAATCCGTGTACGTTCCGCTCTCGGCCGCGGTCACCCCGACTTTGGGGGGCGCGGGGTGGTTGTTGAACTTGACCCACCAGCACTCCAGCAGTTCCTTGGCCGATTCCCGGGTCAGCGTGCCGTCCTGTATCCCGCGGATATAAAACGGGTAGAGATGTTGGTCCAGGTGCCCGGGGTTGAACGAATCCCACCCGTTCAGCTCCGTAATCACTCCCAGGTGATGAAACCAATAAGTCTGCAGAGCTTCCCAGAAATCACGCGGAGGCTCGGCCGGAACACGCTCACACACCGCCGCAATACGCAGAAGCTCCTCGCGGCGCAGAGGGTCACGCGCGCTCGCGGCGATGTGCCGGGCGAGCTCAGCGTGCCGGTGGGCAAACAGGATCGCGGCCTCGGCCGCAATGTCCATGGCCTTGAGCTGCTGAGCCTTCTGGTAAGCCGATGGATCATTGTAGTAGTCCAGCCGAGCCAAACGGACAGCGATTTCGCGCTGGCAGTCACGCAGACCCCGGCGGTAGATCTTGCCGTCAGCTACGGTATGCCCCGGGGCCCGCTGTTCCATAAACTCGGTGAAGAGGCCTGCACCGTAGGCCGCCTGCCAATCTGATGGCAGCTCGTTGAAAACGCGGTCACGAATCGATCGCCCCCGCCAGTAGGGAATGACCTGCTCCTCATACGCCTTGATGCACTCGGGACTCACCGAGTACCGCGTCTTCTCGCGTTCGTTGAGGATTTGCAAGTCCTCCAGGCTATGGCAGGTGAGTTCCGGGAAGGTCGGCACCATCGCGGGGCCCGGACCGCGCTCCCCCACAATCAACTCATCCTCGCCCAGGTAAATGGCCTTGTCCTCGCACAAATGCTTGAAGGCCAGAGCACGCAGCACGGGGCCAGAGTATAGGCCGGCGTTTTGGCGATAGAAACCGGTTATCAGCACCGCCCGCTCAGCGGAAATGCTCGGCAACGCCGCCAGACTCTGCTCCCGTAGTTTCCGAACGCGTTCTGTCATCCCCCTAGCCTCCGATCTTTACGGTCAACCCCCAGGCGCCGAGTCGGCCGGCAACCTCTCGCACCCATTGGGCCGTCGGCGTGGGAGTCACGCCCATTGTATTCGCCCGACCGATGCGCGCGTACTTGTCGCTGCCCAACCCGTGATACGGCAACACGTCCAGGTGTTGCACCGTGGGCAGCGACCGGGCGAATCGACCCAAGGCCGCCAGATTGTCCTTATCGTCGTTCATGCCCGGGATTAGCGGAAAACGCAACCAGATCGGCACGCCCCGGGCGCTGATTACCCTGGCGTTCTCGAGGATCAACTCGTTGGAAACGCCCAGAAACTCCTCGTGCCGCTGGGCATCCATCAGCTTCAGATCGTAGAGGAAAAGATCGGTTTCCGCGGCCACGTCGAGAAGCTGGGTGGTTGGGGCATGGCCGCACGTGTCGACAGCGGTGTGATAGCCACGGTCCCGACAGGCGCGTAGACACGCCGTCAAGAATTCGGCCTGCATTAGCGGCTCGCCGCCCGAGAAGGTCACGCCGCCGCCTGACTCATCGTAGAACAAGCGATCCTTGTCTACCGCATGGAACACGTCGCCCACCGACAGGCTTCGTCCGGCCAGTCGGCGAGCCCCGCTCGGACACACGTCTGTGCAGGTTCCACACCGGACGCAACGCAGCCGATCGTTCGCGGCGGCCTGGGCAATCGCCCCGTTTGGACACGCGTCCAGACACGCACCGCAACGGACGCACCGGGCGGGGAAAAGAAGCACTTCCGGCGCGCTATTCTGGCTTTCGGGGTTGTGACACCATGAACAGCGGAGAGGACAGCCCTTGAGGAACACCGTCGTTCGAATTCCCGGCCCGTCGTGGATAGAGTATCGCTGGATGTTGAGAACCAGTCCGTTCATTCGACCCCTGCGCGGTCACTTTATCACGCCCGGCACCGACCGGCAACCCCGTGAACCCCCGCTTTCACGGACAAGGCCCTGGACCCTGCTGAAACCTTCGTTCAAGGCCCGGTTCTCAGAGTTCTCGTCGACAAACGCGCGCCCGATCAGCTGAATGGAGCGACAGTCAAATGACAAGGCAATTACCCTCCGAAAATGCCACATCGAGTCGCTGTGGAAGGGCATTCGCCGTAACCGCGCAGGGCGTTGAACACCCTATCGGGACGCAGGACCGCTGATTTCGCCAGTTTCTTGGTGCAGACGAGTTTCGCCAGGCGCGGTGCCTGCGAATTTTAACAGCGCGGAGTTCACAAGGTCCCGCGGCGGACCTTGGACTTCTGGCAAAGGAGGCGGGTTCACGCCGCGATTTGCGCAGCAGTTGGTGACCAGCGCGTGTAGCGCACGCGCACCACTTGCACGTAAGGCCATGTCGTTGCAATCCGGTCGACAAGGGACCACGAACGATCGCCATCCCGCACCTCACAGTCGCAGGAGCGTTCACCGGACACCTTGTTTTGAATCCTCTACGATCGTAAAGTCAGCCCAGGCGACCGGTTCGGGTCCTGAATAGAGCTTGAGCTTGAATTGACCGAGCCCGCGTTTCTCTACGAGTGTGTCAATCGCGAATTCGTACCCCTTTGTGGCGATTCCCGGTGGCCAATCAAATTCCTGCTGCGCAAGCTCTTCCCGCCCTTCCTTCGGGACAATAGTTAGTCTGAATCTGTTTCGTGCTGCTTCCGGCGGAAGCGCGACGACGGCGAGAAACTTCTTGTGGGAAGGGCTGACAACCCTCGTGTAGTCCCATTTTTGGTCGTAGAAGTCACTTGCCACGCGGAGCGCGTCCCCTGTCAGGCGCACCTGTTTCCGGGTCATCGCGATTGTCTCGATGATCGCTTGTATTGCGGTGTCTTCCGTGGCCTGTAGCACTTGCGCGGGAGTGTACGCCGGAGGGCTGCCTTCGCTGAACCGCGTGACGGGTTGGCTGAAAGCTGCCCACTGTTTGCCTGTAGCCGTATCGACGATGACGGCATTACAGTCGACGGTGGCGCTGTGGCGAATCCATGTGTAAGGCACCTGGTCCCAGCCGACGATTGCCGGCTTTCCCTTCGCGTTGGCACCCCAACGCGCCACCGATTTCATGCGGGTTTCCTGTTGCGTATCGGTGCTGCACCGGTTGAAGACGCCGCACACGAGCGCCTGTACAGCCGTAAGGTTTCCGATGCGCTGAGCTACGTCAGCGCGGACGATCCCCGAGGCGGCCATGTCGGCCTCGTCGAGGATGTGTTTCATGGTCAGTTGTTGACGTGTGTAAACTTCGTACGTTCCATTGTTGATGAGTGCGGCCTCGACGCCATTGCCGAAGCGTTGGCCGGCGCTGGGATCGCTGCTCAAGTTGCCAAATGGGACGACAGCGACACGTTTCAGCCCAGGCACTACGAAAGCGGGGTACTTTACGACGGTGATCGTGCTTTTCTTGCCGGTTGCGCACCCACTAACCGCAAGGACTATCGCCCCAAGAAGACAAAGCACGTTCGAGAGCGGACCCGACGCGGCTATTGTTCGGATAGCCGGTGCCCTATGTCCGAAACAGCCATACATCAGTGTTCTCATAAGACGCTCCATATTCCTAACCTGCGCCCTAGTGAAGTGACTCACAATAATCTAACCGTATCTTGATCGCTCTTGCGGGGCGTTCTTCGGCGTTCCTGCGTTCGCGCGGGCTGAAGCCCGCGGCTCGATACGATTAGAAATCAATGAGACACTACACTAGACAGCGTTTGTTACATCAATGACGCCCTCATAGCACAGGTTTTCCAGAATCCCCACGCCGCCGGTGTTTACCTGACAGCTCGCCACATGGAACGTCAGCTTTTTTGTTGGCGTATCTGCTCATCGGGTGTACACCGCCCGCTCTATTCAGTTGTGCCTGGAATTCGGACAAGTGGACCCTCGCACGTAGTTGACATTCCTGGAAGGGAGGTTTCCACACGGATTTGCATTCCTCCGGAAGCGACCATTGTGTAACTATGTTGCTGAGATATGACCGCGGAGAACGGGCCGCAGTCGGAACAATCGGTGCCAGGTGCACACGAAGCACTGCATTCTCCATCCGCTCCAGACAACGGGCAAGAATCGCTGCATATTGTCGCTTGGGCTCGCGCTTCAATATCAACACCATTGCCACTGTTAGTGAAACGCGCGACCTCTAGAGTGACCGGAGTGCCGGACACCGTGGTCGTAAACGTTGCACCTGGCTGAAGTACAAATCCTCCAGACGTCGGGTAGCCATCGTCGGTGACAATGATTGTTGTATTTGGGCGTGGGTAGGGGCCGTTGAGAAAACGTAGCGATTCGTCTTCATAATTGACCTCGCAAAGGACAGTCCCAGTGTAATAGCCTGCTTCTAAGGGACCGCTTGTACCGCCCCCCGGGTTCCCCGGAAAAGCCGCCTGTGTTGCACAACCACTCAAGAACAGAACCAGCAGATATGCCCACCTCATACGAGACTCCCTTGCGTAATGGTCAAAATTCACAAACCGACATTTCCAAGATGGCTGTTTCTCGAACAAGCCGAACTGACGACAAGCGATAATCACGGGTCAACGTCTCCGGTTCAGGGCGTTTCATGCGCATTCTGCCGCCATCGCTTAGTGCGGGGGCAAAACGTCTATGATGCCAGAATCGCCGCGCTGCGCCGCGCGGACGTTGTTGAGGGTCCGGGCAGTTTGCCCGAAGGCGACGGAAGCTGATGCCGTGAGTAGGACGATGAAGGCAACAGTGCGCATGACAAACACCTCAAAGTTCCTTGCGAGATGGTCCGCTTGAGGCGGATTGCACGAGCAATGTGGGCTCATTGTAGCGTCGCCAGCCACCCGGCCGATCACGTCCTATGCCGACGAGATCGTAGCAGCTTCAGGGACGCACCACTCCCGATCAACAGAACAAGCCCCAACATGCCCAAGGTGCCGCACGGGTTCGGAATTGAAGCGGGGCGCTCCGGCGGCGGCTCGATCGAGACAGTCCTTGTATGAAAACTCCACACCTGACCCTGCGTTACACCACAGTCGTTTGCAGTATCAACTCGCCAGAAGTATGTCGTGTCCGGCGCGAGGTCGGTCGGATCGTAGCGCGTTTGCTGGACCGTGGCTTGGAGGCCCTGTGCGCCAAGACTGGGGGCTGGTCCTAAAAACACATCGTACTCGCTCGCACCAGGTATCTCCGCCCAAGTAAGGATCACGGACGTAGCCGCGCTGTCTTCCCCATCGTTGGGCGATGGACCATAAGCGTGGGCGGGAGGATCGCATGGGGGGGAGACACAGTCGCCGTCCACGCACATCTGCCCTTCGGGGCACGGCATCGCTGCATGTTCACAGCCAGATGATAGACACTGGTCAAGGGTGCAAGCGTCGGCGTCATCACAATCGTCGTCGGTGTTGCATGGCCCGCCTGCGCCCTTCTGGCGTTCCACGAACTCGACGTTCTCCGAGCGGAGCCCGCCTTGTGAATTGGAACCCGTGTACACCACGAAATGAAGGTGGTGGGGGATGAGATTGGGGCTGACGTTACTGATCTTTCCAAGCGGGGTGTTCTCAGTCACCCGAGTACCTTCAGAGACGTACACCGGATCCATATGCAGGTAACTGCTCCAGTATGTCCCTGAGGGCGACGTGTGTTCGACAAGGACGCTCCCATAACTCCCGCCTGATCGATACAGTCCGGCGTACCTAACGACCTGTCCAGGAGCGACCGCGTAGGCCAGCTTTCCGTGGTCAGCATCGTCCACGAGATTCATATCGTAGGCATAAGTGTCGTCCGAACCGCCTATGCCACCCCCCGGACGGTGCCCAAGGGTTTGGTGTTGACAAAAGGTCCATAAGCCCGCCTTCCCGATACAGTTGGAGTTCTCGGGCCCCGTTACACGGAACGCACCAATGACCGGTGCTATGACGTTCCGAAGATCGGACGAAACTGGCGGAGGCGGCGGGGTTCCATCGACAAGGTCACATCTTCCAACGATGTCTCGCGCCATTTGAAGATCCAAGAGCTCATTTGTGAACGTATACCACGGAGTCCAATCGGTACCACGATTAGATATCTCCCATGCCTTTTGAGCATTGTACGCCGGGTTATTAAGAAGATCGTATCTAGCCTGAGCGCGTTCTGAATTACTGAAATGACAGTCTACATTAATCTGCCAAAGCCCGTAATCATGAGTGCTGTTATACACGTACTGATAAAAACTGGATTCTGCGTAGGCAACCGCAATCGCGGTAACAAGCGCCTCACCTGAGAAACCGGCATCTTTCGCATACTTCGCGATCTGACAATCATCGAGCCGAACTTTGGGTGTCCCGTCCATCCAGCATCGACCGGTTGAATTGGGGCAAAGCAAATATCCCTGCTCTTCTATTACTTCGAAGGCGGAAGTATAGCTCGTGCCATCAGGGTTTTTGACCGTAACCGTCCAGTGACCCGCAATAGATTTCGTCACGATGGAAATCCTTACCTTAGTCGAGCTATCGAAGAACACCTGAGAACTGCTCAGTGTCTTGGATCCTCCTGTCCAGGTGACGATGACCGACGGGACCGAGACAAAACCGGTCCCATTTATCGTAATCTCTTGGCTGCACTCGGTACCGATCACAGGATTGGGCATCACGCTCGAAATAAAGGGCGTAGTGCCGCTAGTTTCGCAACCATGATTGTTGTTGCAGCGCTGACCGGACGGACAAGAAACGGACACGCAACTGTTGCTCTGACACGTCTGACAGCCGCCACAACCGGAGTCGTTGGGACAATAACCGGTAATCGTCGAGCATCCGTGGTTGTTGTTGCACTGCTGCCCGGACGGGCACGAAACGGCGACGCAGCTACCGTTCTGGCATTTCTCGCACACCCCGCAATTCGAGTCGCCTGTACAACAGCCGGTCGGGATAGCCTCGCACCCGTGGTTATTGTTGCAACGTTGGCAAGAGCCGCAGGTTACCGCCACACAGCTACCGTTCTGGCATTTGTCGCACGCCCCGCAATTCGAGTCGCCTGTGCAACAGCCGAGGCTCGATTCGCATCCGTGGTTGTTGTTGCAACGTTGGCAAGAGCCGCAGGTTACCGCCACGCAGCTACCGTTCTGGCATTTCTCACACGCCCCGCAATTCGAGTCGCCTGTGCAACAGCCGGGGCTCGATTCGCATCCGTGGTTGTTGTTGCAACGTTGGCAAGAGCCGCAGGTTACCGCCACGCAGCTACCGTTCTGGCATTTCTCGCACGCGCCACAATTCGAGTCGCTGCAGCAGGCGTAACTGGTGCAGCCGTGGTTCTGGTTGCACGCATTGCACCCGCTGCAGGACACGGTCTGGCAGGTGTGCGTGCTTGTGTTGCAGGTTTGACACGACCCACAGCCCGAGTCACCGATGCAGCAGCCGCCAATCGTCGTGTGTTGGCACGTGTTGTTCGTGCAGGTATCGTTGGTGCAAGCGTTGCCGTCGTCGCAGTGACTGTTTTGAAAACAGACGACGGGGGCTAGAGCACAATTCGAGGTTATTTTCTCAGCGGAATAACCTGCATCGTTTTGGCATCCGTTATCGTGACTCCATTGAATCCCCCACCACGTCTTTTGCTCGGCGCTGACCGGGCCCACAATAACCGTTCCCGTCTGGCCACCGACCACACTGGCACATGCATCGCACAGAGGCTCGGTGGTACTTGTACATGGTCGAACATTGAGCGGAGTTGAAGGAAGTACTCCGTTAGTCACGCGAACGTAATCTCCAACGCACAGCCCACACGAGCCGCCGCATTGGGCGTGCGCCGCAGGCAGCGTCCATGCCGACAATCCCCCGGCCAAGACCAAGGCCAAGCCTACACTCTTCCGTGACATGTTTGGTTCCCTCTCAAATAGAAACGCCGCCATCCTATGCTATGGACCCGTCGCGGTGGCTTGACGCTCCGAATAAAGGGGCGCCGCCGCGCGGCTCGGATCAGCCTGACGGAGGCACGGCAATCTCACACAGCCGACCAAGCTGGACGTCGTTCCAATCGAATCCCGTGCCTTCCCCGTCTTGGGGCGGGGGGATGCAAACCCCACACCCGATCCGATTGGGCTTCCAGCGGTACCCGATGGTACCCGAAACCCGTCAAAGTGACCTTCCGTAAGTGCATGATCCGCAATGACTTGCAGCGAGCGGGCGGGATTCAGAATCACCCCCGCCCGACTTGGGCCGGGCCGGATGGTTACGGGTTGCGACGCGGCGGGATCCCCGGTTCGGCCCGCGGACGCCTGCTGACAGTATGGTCACGGCTGAATCGAGGCGACTCTTGGCTGTTGGCGGTGCGGCTGTAACATACGCGCAACCTGAAGTCGCGCGTGTTGCTAGCTGACCTAAGCTGTGTCCCCAGTCGTTGGCCGGCAGCGAACCATTCGGCGGAAAGGATCGGACCAAATGGAAGCATCAGAACGAGGTCGGGAGGTTCGTCCGAGGCGCCCTAATCACGTCTGGCATCTATATATCGTGTCCGTTGTGCTTGTCGTGAGCGACTGGGCCGTTGAAGCGGAGGAGCCATCGGTGGCGACAGCGCCCGCCTCGATAAGGTCGGTTACCACGTGCGAAAACAGGAATCCTTGGGATTTGAGGTCAGCCTTCAACCCACTGAGCACGCAGCATTACAGAGCGTATTTTCGAAGTAGGTTACCAGACTTCACGCGCTACGGTTTTTCAACAGCCAGGGACTACACTATTCGATCGCCATTCACAGCCGATGCCGTCCCCGAATTCGTCTTAAGCGGTAGCATCGTCAAGTTGCGACGCTGACCGTGCTGAGGAAAGGAAGTGCGTTTCATCATGTCATCGCCTCTTGCACCTATTCTGTGCTCCGTGTTCGCTCGCTGTGTCGATCCGCGTAGCGCCCTCGTCGTGGTCTCGCTCATGGCTTCGTCTCGCGTTCTGGCGGCGGGCGGACCACCTGCGGATGGCGCTGCAGCTCGGCAGCGCACCGTGAGGCAATCGATAATGAGTCTCGACCGGTTCCTGCCGATGCCACTTCCCCCTGCACGGCCGTCATCGGCGGGCAATCTAGTTGGACCCTCCGATAGGGGAGACGTAGTCACATTCGACGTGGGTTCGGGCGAAGTCCTGCGTACGAATCCGACTTCTGTTCCGTTGAGGGATCCCCAATCCCAGTTCGTCCCCGGCCGGCCCGGCCTTCGCGAGGCCGAACCAACGTTGCCGACCGAAGCGAACACTGCGAACTTCAACGAGCTAACGCTTGTTGCAGATCCGACGTCGGGAAGATACTCGACCCATGTAAAACTCTTTATTGGCATGACGGACCAGAACGGTATACAACATGGATTCAAATGTTCGGGGACGCTAATCGATCCGCGGCACGTAATCACCGCGGGGCACTGCATCTACGCGCATACCATCGAAGGGACGGTTTTCAACACCTTCGCAGATGGTGTAATCGTCGTACCTGGCTACAACGGCGGCTTTCCCGAGGTCACTGGGGAGTTCGGCGATTCCTTCTCAAGTGCACTCCATGCGTGGGGCGGATGGACGTCATTTGAAGATTACGATCACGACATGGGAGTGATTGAACTCTATCGGCCAGTCGGCGGTCTAAGCGGGTGGCGGGGATATGGGCACACAAGCAGCTGTGCCTTTTATGAATCGATCACGTGGTATCACAACGGTTATCCTGGCGAATGGCCTTTTGATGGAGAGTCAATGTACACTCAATCAGGGGCGTTCGATGGTTGCGATCTGACGTTGCATAATCGCGTTTTCTTCGATCGTCGTAGCTATAAAGGGCAGAGCGGGTCCGGTGCGGTGAAGTCTGACATAGTATACGCTGTCCTTTCCAATGGTAATAATACGAGAACATACGATATAAGACTGTCGTCTGGGAAATTCGATGACATCAGTGAATTCATCGCGGCTGAGACACCTTCAACTGTTGATCTGATTCCACTCGCGGTTGAGGCGTCCCCGCAGATCGTGAGACCAGGAGAACAGTTGGCGGAACTAAGCGTCGTGATCCATAACTACTCTTCTGTTTCTTGGTCTGGGACAGTTCCGATTCAGGTCTACCTCTCGACCGACGACACGATAACGACATCGGATACTCTTCTCGTTAATGACGCAATTATTTTCTCTTGGAATACGAAGGCGTCGGCCCTAGTACCGTTGATACGACCGAGACTGTCGGCAGGACTTCCAAATGGCGACTACTGGGTTGGTATCTCAATTGGCGTTGACGATTGGGACAATTCGAATAACACGACCAACGGGCAAGACGCTGCAAGGATCACTGTTGCAAGTTGCGATTCTCCATCAATCACAGGGTCCCCAAGTCCTCAAGACAACGCGACTGAAGTCGTTCTTGATGCCGACCTTGATTGGGCGTCCGTCGCGGGTGCCACATACGATGTCTACTTCGGCACAGATTCCACCCCCGACAGCGGAGAGTTTCAGGGGTCAACGACTTTGAGCTTTTGGAGTCTCTCGCAGCTGTCCCCGTCGAGAACCTACTATTGGCGGATCAACACCCGAAATAGCTGCGGTACCACAACGGGCGACGTTTGGTCGTTCACGACCTGCAGCTCTCCAAACACTCCGTCGTCTCCTTCGCCTTCCGATGGGGCGCAGAATATTTCAGCGTGCGTCGACCTCGATTGGGCGGATGCCAACCGTGCTGCGTCATACAACGTCTACTTTGGTACCGACTCGACTCCCGACAGTGGGGAGTACCGAGGGAATCCATCATCCAGCAGTTGGGACCCAGGTACTTTGGCTTGGGGAACACGGTACTATTGGTACGTGACCTCCGTGAACAGCTGTTCGACCATTGACGGGCCCATATGGAGCTTTACCACAGAAGTCCAGCCCTTGACGGTGACAGCCCCGAATGGCGGCGAAAGTTGGACAGCCGGGACCACACGTACGATCACATGGACGAGCTCCCGGACGGACGGGTACGTGTCGGTGGACGTGTACCAGGGAGGGACGCTGAAACGGAACATCGCCAATGTACCAGTAATGCATGGTCGAGTCGATTGGCAGATACTCCCTTGGGAAGGCGACGCTTCGGCCTATCGAATCAGGGTGCAATGGTCTGGCGATTCCTGCGTTTCCGATGAGAGTAACTCTAACTTTTCGCTTGTCGGTTCCGTGCCGCGTGCTGTGATTACGATTCTTGAGCCGAATGGCGGGGAGGTCTGGGAAGCGGGAACAAGCGAGGCAATCCGCTGGTCAGCGACGAATGCGTTCGGAAACGTTTGCGTAAGGATCAACCGATCGGGTCTGGGGACTTGGTCCAACTGCGGCTATCCGATGAGCGCTGGGAGTGCTCAACAGTGGGTGTCGCCAATAATCGGGGACAGCGACCAGAACAAGGTGAGCGTTTATTCTGATCTTGATGCCTCTGTTGCCGACCAGAGTGATGGATACTTCCGTACGATGGGGTCCTTGCCAATTCCAACATTCACGATTACCTCGCCGGCTAGTGGAGCGAGCATAATTGCAGGAACCACTACTCAGATCAACTGGACTTCTACAAACCCATACGGTTGGGTTTATGCGTGGTGGTACAACGGACGCTCGGGGTATGTTTGGATAGGCAGCGCCGAATTGTCGCGAGGTCAGCTGGATTGGACGCTTCCTCCCTGGATCGGCGACGCATCGGACTATTCGATTCTCATGCAAAGCGCCGAACGATGGGATATCCAAGACAGAAGCGAAGGTACATTCAGCATAACTGGTTCCATACCGCGCCCAGCAATCAGGATAACAACCCCGAACGGCGAGGAGGTCCTTTCGGCCGGGTCTCAGCAACGGATTTTCTGGACGGCGACGAACCCAGCGGGGGACCTTTGTTTTTCGCTGATGCGATGGAATTTGAGCTCACGTGGGCTCGGCTGCACCACCATGGCTGCACAGGGCCTTGACTGGACGGTGCCGCTCTACGGTGACGATTCCAGCACCTACTTGATACGTGCGTACTCACCGATCGATCGTTCCCTCAGCGACGACAGCGATCGCCCGTTTTCCATTGTTGGATCTGTTCCACGGCCACGTCTGACGGTACGAAGCCCCAATGGCGGGGAGTTGCTTTTGGCTGGATGGAGCTACCCCATCCTATGGACTGCTGAGAACCCGGCCGGTGATGTTTCCATCGAACTGTGCGAAGGCTCGTCGAACTGCCGGGGAATCGCGACCGTGCCTATGGCTACGGGCAGGTTCACTTGGGATATCTGTCCAACCATCGAAGAACGTGACGACTACCGACTACGGTTGTCATGGAGCGCTGACGGATACTACGTGGAGGACTACAGCAATGGGGCGTTTGAGATCTTCTCGAAGGCCGAACAGAGTATTTCGATAACCGCTCCGCAGGCCGGACTGGCGTGGGAGGCGGGTACGACGCAGAAGATCACATGGGTCGCGGACACCGAAGATGGCGACGTGGATATTGAGCTGTATCAGGGCGGTCAGCGTCGGTTTACGATTGCATGGAATGTACCCGTAAGAGACGGCTCCTACGACTGGGCGATCTCGCCGTATCTAGGCGACGGCACGGACTACTCGATTCACCTCAACTGGTGGCCCGGCTGTGAGGCTTCCGTGGATATCGCGGGCGGCGATTTTGCGATTACAGGGTCGCGTCCTTCCCCAACTCTCACGCTTACTCAGCCGAATGGAGGCGAGGTTTGGCAAGCAGGAACCACGAACAGAATCACGTGGGAGGCGACAAACGCAGTAGGCGAGGCTTCGGTGTGGCTGATGAAGCGCTTCGATTGGGGCTGGGACTACTTTGAGTACCTTGGCACCCTACCGGTGGGTGACGAGCAGTTTGACTGGAACATCTGTACCTACCACGAGAACGGTGAGTACAAGATTCGTCTTGACTGGTGCGATCCGTGGATCTGCGTATCCGACGAGAGCGATGCCGCGTTTACAATTACTGATTCTGCTAGACCAATCATCACGGTCATCGAGCCCAGTGGTGGGGCCGTATGGGTGGCCGGTACGACGCAGACAATTCGCTGGACGAGCACCACGTCCGACGGTGACGTCGAGGTTCGAGTGGCTATGGGCTCCGGTGAGTGGTTCTACATCGACTACGTTCCGGTAGCTGACGGCTCGGTCGCATGGCACATCTGGCCCTACATCGGTAACGGTAATGACTATACAATTCACCTGACGTGGTGGCCGGAGTGCGGGCCATCGCTGGAGGCTGTCAGCGAACCCTTCGAGATCACTGGGTCACTGCCGCGCCCGATTCTGACGCTGACGAACCCCAACGGCGGCGAGATGGTTCAGGCCGGGTCGGAGCGCCTGATCACGTGGGTAGCAACGAATCCCGTTGGAGACGTGTCGCTGTGGCTTACGAAGGGCGGCGATGGGGTCGCCGATCTCGGTTCGTCAGCGATGTCCGCTGGGCAGCTTTCCTGGCAGGTTTGCCCCTACCTGCAAGCCGGCTCCGGCTACCGCATGCATTTCCGCTGGTGCGACGGACCGATCTGTGTGAGCGACGAGAGCGATGAATTATTCGAGATCACGGGCGGAGCGCCGCTGCCGGAGTTCGTCATCACCAATCCGACGGCTAGCACCGTGTGGGAGGAATGCGCACCGGCAACAATCACCTGGACCAGCACTGCGACTACCGGGACCGTTGAGATCTACCTTTGGAACGACGATTGGTGTCGAACGACTCTCGGCAGCGCTCCGGCTGCAGACAAGGCGTTTCAACTAGATCGAGTACGGTTCTGTTACTCCCCCGGGACCGACCACCATGTGGAGATTCGGTTGGCTCACGCTGGTTGTCCAACGGTCCAAGCGATTTCGGACAACTTTGAAATCGCGCCTGCGTCTGCGGTGCCACAGGAGATTGTCATCACTGAACCCACGGCGACAACTGTGTGGCAAGCCGGTATGACCGAAACGATTCGTTGGACGAGTACCATATCCGATGGTCATGTAGGGATTTGGCTAGAGTCCGACCATGATGAGAGATTCTGGATTGGCGAAGTTCCTATTGCCGCGGGCCAAAGGGATTGGCTTGTGTGTCCGTATGTCGGCGATGGTGATGCGTACACAATTCGCCTTGAGTGGTGGCCGGACTGTGGATCGACCGTTGGGGCAACTAGCGCGCCATTTGGCATCGCCGGCTCGGTCGCGACCCCAACGATCACGATCACGAGTCCGACAGCCGGAGACGTCTGGGAGGAGTGTGCGCCGGGAATCATCAGATGGGAGAGTACGGCGACGTTGGGCAGCCTCAATCTGGAGTTATGGGATGAGAGCTGCTCGTGCGGCACGTACCTGGGTAGCGTCCCAGTAGCGGACTCGCTATTCGAGACATCCCGGGTAACCGCCTTTGACGGCTTCGGAAGCGACTACTATGTAGAAGCAACAATGGACCTCGAAGGCTGCCCGGGCGTTTCGGGGCGTTCTGGGAACTTCGAGATCGTTCCGGCACCTGCGCCCTTCGGGAAGATTACAGTCACCGAGCCAACGGCGGCCACTGCTTGGGCGGCAGGCACGTGTCAGACGGTGCGTTGGACGAGCACAAGTTCCGACGGTTATGTCGAGGTCAAGCTGGTTTCCGGTTCCGGGGAGGAATTGGACCTTGGCAACGTTCCTGTATCCGACGGCTTGGTGGGCTGGCATATATGGCCCTACATTGGCGACGGCACGGATTACACGATTCATCTTCTGTGGTGGCCGGAGTGTGGTCCATCGCTGGAGGCTGTCAGCGAACGGTTCGAGATCACTGCGTCACCGCCGCGTCCGATTCTGACGCTGACAAACCCCAACGGCGACGAGATGATTCAGGCTGGGTCGGAGCGCCTGATCACGTGGGCAACAACGAATCCCGTTGGAGACGTGTCGCTGTGGCTTACGAAGGGGGGCGAATGGGTCGCCGATCTTGGTTCGACGGCGATGTCCGCTGGGCAACTTTCCTGGCAGGTTTGCCCCTACTTGCAAGAGGGCTCAGACTACCGTGCGCACATCCGTTGGTGCGACGGTCCGATCTGCGTAGAGGATGAAAGCGAGACGCCATTCCAGATTACTGGCTCGGCTCCCGCGCCGACCATCACAATCACGAGCCCCACGGCCGGCACCGCGTGGGAGGAGTGCGCGCCGGCGACGATTTCCTGGGTGACAACAAAGAACACCGGGAGCATTGACGTTCGACTTGGAAAACAGAATTGGGGGATCATAGAGTTTATTGCAACTGTTCCTGTTTTGCAGCCTTCAATTGCGTGGCAGCGCGTTCGTGCATGGCCCGGTCCGGACAGCGATAACTATGTCGAGGCATGTTTGAACCAGGGTGCCTGCCCGGCAATCTGCACGCGTTCCGGCACGTTCACGATCCTTGATGCGGCAGGGCCGCCGGCAGAAATCGCAATCACTGAGCCCACCGCAGCAACGCAGTGGGAGGCTGGTTCGACTCAGACTATCGCCTGGACCAGCACAACGTCCGAGGGTTACGTGGAGGTCGGCTTGGTGAGGAGTTCTGGTGAGTCGTTCTGGATCGACTGGATCGACTACGTCCCCGTCGCGGACCGAGCGCTTGCCTGGAGCATCCCTTCATGTATCGGTGATGCCACCGATTACAGCATCCGCCTATCTTGGTGGCCCGAGTGCGGTGACGGAGTCGAGGCGACCAGCGAGCCGTTTGCAATTGGTAATTCACTGCCGCAGCCGACGTTGACGCTAACAAGCCCGAACGGCGGAGAGCCCTGGGACGTACGCAATCCGCTGGCAATTACGTGGGAATCGACAAACACAATTGGCGAGGTCGAGGCCTATCTGCTCTCGGCTTGTGGTGACCAGCACTCACTGGGTTCAGCTCCGATGTCCGCTGGGCAGCTTCGCGCCGAGATCTGTCCATACATCGGAAACGGGGAAAACTACAGAGTCCAAGTCCGATCTTGCAGTTGCGGGCCATGCGTGAGCGACGCAAGCGACGTGCCCTTCGACATTACAGGAAGCCTGTTGCCGCCCACGATTAAGGTCACGAGTCCAAACGGCGCTGATCTCTGGCAAGCCGGCGAAGTACACACAATTACCTGGGAGGCCACCAACCCCACAGGCGTGGTCGACGTTTATTTGATCAACCGGATTGCGGAAGGCGAATCGTGGTACTGGATCGGATCGACACCCATGGAGGATGGTCGGCTTGCATGGGAAGCGTGTCCCTATCTTGGAGACGGCTCTAGCTACTCCGTTCGGATCGAATTCTGCACGTGTGGTCCTTGCGGGAGCGACGAAAGTGATGCGCCGTTTCAGATCATGGGGTCTTCGGCACCTGCTATCACGGTCGTAAGCCCGCAGGACGGCGAGGTCTGGCAGGCGGGCGTGGAACATACAATCACATGGGAAGCCGCCAACCCTTGGGGTTCTGTTGATGTGTATTTGATTAGCCGGAATTCGGAGGACGGGTGGTGGGACTGGGTCGGGCGGGCGGAGATGAGCAGCGGTCAGATCGCGTGGGAATGCGCTTACGCCGCCGATGGGGACGGGGCCAATTATTGGATCGAGTTGGGATCTTGTGATTGCGGTCCGTGTTGGAGCTTAGAAAGCGCCACGGCGTTCGAGATTAGGGGTTCGCGCCCCTGGCCCGCGATTCAGGGGGACCTCGATGATGATGGGGCCATTGGGTTGGCTGATCATAAAAAGTTCGCCGAATGTCTGACTGGCCCGTCGACGCCGGGCGTCGGGGTAAGTTGGCCCGAATGTTGGTGCCGGCTCTTTGACTGGGAGTGGAACGGAAGCGTAGACCTTCGCGACTTCGCGGCGTTCCAAGCGTCCTTCGGCGCGGTGGGCCAACCATGAGATCGGCGCAGCCGACTCGCACCAGAAGCCGTGGCTCTGGAAGCCGGAGAGCGCTGTCGGAGGCAAGGAAACGAGAGGGAGGAGGGCGGTCGCTTGGGTCAAGTGTGGAATGGGCGGGTAAGGCATAGAAGTTGTGGCGAGCTTTTGGCACGCAAAGTTGGCGTTACTCATGACAGGCTCCTGTCCGTCCCAGTCGTGACGGAGCTAAGGAGTACCCGATTAGTACCCGATAAAACTGGTTTCGGATGGGGCCGAGTAGTCTCAACGGGTCGAGAGTGGTCATTCGATTCCCGCTTTATTCTCGCAAAATCCGCGATTTTGGCTCAAAAACGCAGATTTCTGGCGGGTTGGAACGGACATTCGATTCCCCCCGCCCGTAGACGCAACCGCCCTTGGCTTAGAGAGTTACGGATGGGAAAAACGCCGTACCCGATTGGTACCCAGCAGCGAACGCGGGTGGCGGCCAAGAAGATCGCCTCCGTCGGAGAACGCCCGGCGTCAGCTCCTGGGCAATCGGACTGGCAACGACCGATACCTTCGTTTCATGAACTGAAGCGCCAAGAAGGTGTGGCAGTGGTCCACCCTCGGGTTCAACTCGGTCGGGCAGCTGCAGCCGAGGTAGACGTCGGTGGCCTTGGCCAATTCAGCCAGCTTGTCGAACGGCACCCGATCCTCGATGAATCGTCTTTCGAGCAGGTCGAGGTACGCTGTCCGAAACCGGCTCCAAGCTTGCTCACCGGGTTCCGCGAGCAGCTCCTTTACGATCGCCTCGTTGGGCCGGAGGAGATGCTTCGTGCGCCAGCGCGTGTCTTGCCGGATTCCCATCGGCAACGGGTCATCGGGCGGCCGCTTCCCGCGGTAGATCTTGTATCGAGCGAGCATGAGTGACGCCTCGAGCATCTACATTGATCAACTACTCAGATGGATTAGCCGAATCGGCGGATTATCGCCAGGCCGGCGATCGCAGAGGCGGAAAAACGGAGGCGCCCCTTTGCGATCACATCGCGGTGGTCGGCGTGAAGGTGCGTTGTCAATCGCCGTTGGGGTCGCCAGGATCGGAACGGCGGTGTAGCTGACTGGGTTCGGTTTGGTCCGCCTTGAGCGAGCTGATCGTTACATCGCCTGCGAGATGAGCAGGCGATCTTTGGCCGGATCGAGAGCGGATTTGTGATCGACGCCGACGTCATTCCGGCGTCAGTTTCCAGTCGGTCGCGGAACTGAATGGGGTGCGAACCGAGTGTGAAATCAGTCGGCAACCCGTTTCTGACGCCGAAGAACGGCTATAAGTGCCCCGTCGCCAACCACTTACTGAACGATCGCCCGACTCATAATCAACAGTTTTGCACTCGTGGCGAACGGCGCGCTGCCAGGAAAGAGCGGTTCAGCCTCCATCGGACCAAATTACGCAGCCCGATGGAGGCCGCACGGCGAGCCGTTTCGCCGGTACCGCGCCAAACACCTTAGCCCGACTTCCGCACCCGTGATGCGAAATTCGGTCTTTTTTGACCCTTGGCAGGCCGGCAAACGCCCTTTTCGCAGCTAAAAACGCGGGTTCACATCGTTCAAGGGTCAATATAGTGACTAATTATTTGCAGATT
>JAZDHF010000017.1:0-58021 GCA_043806315.1 Planctomycetota bacterium
GGGCCGTGGATTCGTAATCAACTGCTGAAACACCTCAAGAAGCTGAATGCCACGCTGCTGGACTTCTATCATCTCAGCGAACACGTGTGGGACACGGCCAGGGCCTGCTGGGGCGATGGCGAGGAGGCCAAAGCCTGGGCCTCGAAACAACTACACGACATCAAACACCTCGGAGGGCGTCCGGTGCCGGCGGCCATCGAGGAGGCGAAGAAGAAGCTTCGCTCTCCGGGCAAACAGGATGCCCTGCGATTGCTTCGGAATTACATCGTGGAACGCTGGGAGATGGTGGAGTACCCGGCGGCGTTGGCCAGGGGCTGGGACATCGGCTCCGGCCCCACGGAGGCCATGTGCAAGAACCTCACGCTGCGGCTCAAACGTCCGGGCATGAAATGGGATACGGATAACGCCGCGGCCCTGATGAACCTCGTCGCCCTCCGCGAGGCCGGGCAGTGGGAGCAGTACTGGCAAACTCGAAAAACCGCCTGATGCCAAAATCCGTGGCCAGACCCCTCGTGGGGAATACCCGAAGAATTGCCTTGACGACGGGAGGAACGTCGGGTATACACGGGTTCGTCGGCAAGGGCTGCCGATTCTTTGACAAGTGAAGAGGTTGCGATTGCCGGTGTCCGGCTTGGGCCGGACGAAAGGGAAGGTGGTGCGAATCCACCGTGGACCCGCCGCTGTGATCGGGGACGAACGCCGCACAAGGCCATTCGTGGGGCCGCGCGTTGCACATCGTGCAGGGCGCGGAAACGCGGAGAAGGCGCGGCTAGTAGTTTGATCCGTAAACCAGAAAACCTGCCGGTAATCGCTGTTCGTTGATGTGGTGCCTTCGAGGTCGGGGCGCTGCGATCAGTGACGGCAACCGGAACCCCGCGTTTGCGGGATCTCCTGACGGCGCAAGTCAGCGCCCGGCTGTGACGACTCTGAATCCCGGCTCCCCGCCCTCGTGCGGCGCCGGGTTTTTTCTTTTTACCGGCGGCAGGTCGCGAGGTCGATCCTGCTCCGGGAGAGGAGTCGCAGCAATGGATCATGCACGCAGAAGATGGTTCGGATTCGGGGTGTTTGCAGTAGCACTGTGTCTATCGCACGGGCGTGGGGTGTGGGCTGATGGATTTCCCGGTTATCAGTATCTGCACGCATTCAATTTGCCTGCCGGAGCGAGCGTATTCGACGTTCTAAATGATGGTCGCTTGATCGTACTGGTCGGAGACGATGTCTACGTCGAGACCGCCGCAGATTCACGTAGCTTCGCCCAGACGGGAACGCTGCCCGCCGCCGATTTCCCTTCGTTCGGCGCCGCCTTCATACGGGTCTCGCCTGATGGAACTCAGATCGCCGTGGGCAATAACGGAGGAACGTCATTCTCCAATTATCAAGTGGGGGTATTCGACGTCAATTCGCTGATGGGGAATTGGTTTGCCGCAAACCATTTCGACGCTGAATGGATCGACAGCGCGCATATCGCTCTGACGGCCGGGGATTTCGTGAATCCGAGTGTGGTGACGGTGTTGGATACCACCAGTGCACATCCGCCGAGCCCGACGAATACCACGATCATCGACAACATCGGCGGCGCTTCCGGGGGCATTGCATTCGACTCGGCCGGCAATCTGTACACGGGCAACGGTTTCCAGACTAGCGGTCCAAGCGAGACCGGCGCGGTGAAGGCGTTCCTCCATGCGGCGTGGACGGCGGCCCTGACAGGCGGGACTCCGCTCGATTTCGAAGCGGGCGGTGTTCTCGTGGTTGATGTCCTATCCGCATCTCCACTGGCGTTCGATCGTCAAGGGAATCTTCTTGTCGGCGGCGGAGACTTCTCCAGCAGTGGCGACACTGACTTCGTGGCGTTGGTTCGGGCGTCCACCGTTTCGAGCGCCCTAAGCGGCATGGGACCGGCCGATTCCAACAACCCGGAGCAAGTGCGACGTCTTGACCCTGATGCCGCCAACGATTTCAACTATTTCTCCGTGAATTGCGATCCGGCGCTCGGGCGACTCTATGTACATGACAGTGGAAGCGCCACGCTGCACACCTACATGGATGTGAGCATCATTCCGACCCTCTCGCAATGGGGCCTCGCCTCTATGACGCTGTTGTTGTTGACGGCCGCCACGCTGGTCATTCGCCGCGCGGAAAACGGAGGCGGACAATGAACCGTTCGTGGGTGGGATTCGTCGCATGGTGTTTGACGTTCTCGGTCAATGCTGTGGTAGGCAATCCGTACCCATTTGCGGTACGAGTGTTGGAGTTCGCGCCCGCGCCCGGGCAATTCGTAAATTACGCCGATTTCGACGATCCGGCCCGTGCGTTGGGGCCGCCGTCGGGCGGAGGCACGTCGGCCCCGAACAACACGTCCGTCGTCAGCTTGGGCGGGTTCGGCGGCTACATTGTGCTGGGGTTCGACCATACGGTGGTCGATGACCCGCTCAATCCATTCGGTATGGACGCGATCGTTTTCGGCAACGCCTATTGGGTCGGCGGCGATCCCCAAAGACATTGGGCTGAGTGCGCTACCGTAGAAATCAGTTTAGACGTGAATGGCAATGGGTTGGCCGACGATCCTTGGTATTTAATTCCCGGTTCCCATATTACCGACGCCAGTGATCAGCTTGCCATCGAGCACTGGGATGACGACGTCAACGATGACCGTTTTCCTCCGGACGAGGAATCCTGGATTCCGCCAGGATATTCGGGCGCGTGGGATACCCAGGCGTTCGCCTTGCCGACGGCTATATTCGGGACGCCGGTAGTGACTAATCCTGACTCCGGTGGACACTCGGAAGGGATATTCGGTTACGCCGATTATTCTCCAACGTTGGTCTTAGGTGATCTCAATGGGGACAACGTCGTCGATGACCCGGAAATCGCCGCGGAAGAATTCTATACGAGGCCGGACGACCCGCGAACGGTCGGCGTGACTCAAGGTTCCGGGGGTGGGGATGCCTTTGATATTGCATGGGCCATCGACCCACTGACCGGCGACCCGGCAGGTCTTTGCGGGTTTGATTTCATTCGTCTGACAAGCGCCGTCGATAGCGTATCCCCCATATTCGGAGAAAAGTCGGCGGAGATTGACGCCGTGGCCGACGTCGCCCCCGATCCCTTTGGTGACGCCGACGACGACGGCGACATCGACCTGAGGGATGTTGCGAAGCTGCTCAACTGCTTCGGGGACGATTCCGACCTCACACCGGTGTGTGAGCGAGTGGATCGTGAGCCGAACGGAACCATCGGCCTCGAGGACGCGGCCGCCTTCGTCGGGCGAATGACGGGACCGTTATGAAGATCGGAAACAGGGACGAACCCGCGGGCTTTTCCCTAGTCGAACTGCTCGTGTCGGCGGGAATTGTGGTAATTCTTGTGGGAGTTCTCCTCCCCGGGCTTAGCCATGCGCGCGAGCAGGCGAAGGCGGCCTGTTGCCGATCGAACATCCGACAGTTGGCTTTGGCCAATGGACTCTATGCGCAGGAATCGGGCGGCGTCTATGTCCCCGGCGCGTCCGACTTTCTGTCGAATTTGCACCGTTGGCACGGCGAGCGATCGTCCCTTTATGAGTCATTCGTCTCAGGACGCGGGCCGCTCGTCCCGTATTTGGGACCCGAGGGAGCCATCCGTGATTGTCCGGCGTTTTTTCCCGACTCCAAAGGGTTTGAGACGGGCAATGGAGGTTACGGCTACAACAACGCCTATGTTGGCGTTCGGACGGCGACCGACCGACATGGGAAGGTGATCGTCGTGAGCGACCTTGCCGGCGCGACGGCCGACCGGGTGAAACATCCCGGCGAAACGGTGATGTTCACCGACAGTGCGTTCGCCGACGCCAGCCTGATCGAGTACAGCTTCGCCGAGCCGCGTTTCCATCCGTCCTACGGATCCCGCGCCGATCCATCGATCCACTTCCGCCACGCCCGGACCGTCAATGTTGCGTGGTGCGACGGTCATGTCAGCGGCGAGAGGCGCACGTTCACCTGGTCCAGCGGAACCTACACCGGAGACCCAGCTAGACTGGGCCTCGGTTGGTTCGGCGAGACGGACGACAACGGTCTGTTCGACCTACGGTGAGATGTGAATTGCCAATTGTCAATTGCCAATTTCCAATTGAACAGCGAGCTTAGCCCCCTTTTCAATCGGCAATTGGAAACTGGCAATCCCCAATGGTCGCCGGTATCATCGCAGTGGGTTTTGTTGATGAAGGGAAACGTAAATGACGCTACGACTGGGGTTTGGGTTGCTCTTTGTTACCGGTTGTCTTGCGGGCGGACCGCGAGGCAGCTCCAGGACATCGGGCGTCATCGCCGATCCGGCATTTCTTGAACAGTACGCGGCCACACGACGCTTTTCCGCCGGTCAGCCGACGGCCATCAGGCTCGCGCCAGACGGCAGCGCCGTCCTGTTCCTCCGCTCTCCCCCCCGCAGTTTCGTTCAGGACCTCTATGAGTTCAACACGCAGACGGGCCAGGAGCGCCGGTTGCTGACTGCGGAGCAGATTCTGAAAGGCGCGGAGGAGAATCTGTCCGTCGAAGAGCGCGCCCGCCGCGAGCGAATGCGGATATCGGCCCGCGGCATCGCCTCGTATCAACTCAGTAAAGACGGTACGAAGATCCTGGTTCCGCTCTCGGGCCGACTCTTCGTCATCGAACGCGCTTCCGCCAGGGTTCGGGAGTTGGTCAGTGACGCAGGCTACCCTCTTGATCCGCGTTTCTCGCCGGACGGGCGTTTTGTAGCGTGCGTCCGCGAGAAGGAACTGTATGTGATGGATCTCGCCTCGGGTTCGGAGCGGAGACTCACCACGGGTGCGGGTGCGACGCTCTCTCACGGAACGGCGGAGTTCGTCGCCCAGGAGGAGATGGGCCGGACGGAAGGCTATTGGTGGTCTCCGGACGGCAAGATGATCGCCTGCCAGGAAACCTCGACGGAGGGGATGGAGATGATGCACATCGCCGACGCGATCCATCCCGATCGAAAGCCGCAGGCCTGGGCCTACCCGCGGCCCGGCCAGAAGAACGCCGACGTCCGCCTCGGTCTCATTTCCGTCGACGGAGGGGAAACGCGATGGGTAATGTGGGATCGGGAGCGCTATCCCTATCTCGCGACGGTGCGCTGGAAGGACCAGGCCCCGCTGACGATCCTGGTCCAGAACCGTCAACAGACGGAGGAAGCGTTGCTCCGTGTCGACCTCGAGACCGGACATACGTCGCCATTACTGATCGAGAAGGATGAGGCGTGGATCAACTTGGATCCATCCATGCCCAAGTGGTTCCCGGACGGCAGTGCATTCCTCTGGACCACAGAGCGCAACGGGGCGTGGCAATTGGAACTGCACAGTGCGGACGGACAGTTGGTCCGTGCGCTCACCGGAACCGATTTCGGGTATAAGGGATTCGTCGACCTCGATCCCGACAGCAGGACTGTTCATCTATCCGGCAGCGACGATCCCACGCAAACCCATGTCTACCGGCTGTGGATCGATGGCAGTCATACGGCGCCTGTTCGAATAACGATGGAGCCTGGAATTCACTCCGCGACGTTCTCGGAAAACCATCGAGTTTTTGTTCATGCCTCCTCGACCATGGACGGGCGGCGCGCGCAGGCCGTGCGGAGCATGGACGGGCGCAAACTCGGCCTGTTGCCGTCAGTGGGCGAGCAACCTCCGTTCGTTCCCCATATCGAGTTAACGACGGTCGGTTCGGAACCGTCCTTCCATGCAGTCCTTGTCAGACCGCGCAACTTCGATTCACGTCGTCGTTATCCCGTGATCGTATCCGTGTACGGCGGTCCCCATGCCCAGACGGTCGTCGCCGCGCCGTCGGCTTATCTCCTGCAGCAATGGATCGCCGACCACGGGTTTATCGTAGTCTCCGTTGACGGACGCGGCACGCCGGCGCGCGGCCGGAGTTGGGAGCGGGCCCTCAAGGGGAATCTGATTGACGTTCCGCTCGGCGATCAAGCGGCAGGGTTGAAGGCCCTTGGTCGGAAGTACCGCGAACTCGACCTCGATCGGGTCGGGATCTACGGCTGGTCGTTCGGGGGCTACTTCTCCGCCATCGCGGTGATGCGCCGCCCGGACGTATTTGATGTGGGGGTCGCCGGGGCCCCGGTTGCGGAGTGGCTCGACTACGACACGCACTACGCCGAGCGCTACCTCGGTCTGCCCGAGGACAATCTCAGCGGCTACGCGGACTCGTCCGTGCTGACGTACGCGAAGGATTTGGAAAAGCCGCTCCTCATCATCCACGGCACGGCCGATGACAACGTCTACTTCAGTCACAGCCTGAAGATGTCCAGCGCCCTTTTCCGGGCTGGAAAGCCTCATGACTTCCTAGCTCTGAGCGATTTCACGCACATGGTGGCCGATCCGTTGGTGACGACGCGGCTTTATCAGCGGATCGTCCATTATTTCCGGGATCATCTGATCCCGGCGGCCCAATGACGAAGGTCTTTCGCTGGCGCCCCGCGACCCCGTCGAAGCCGCCGGGGCGCCTGGACTCCCTAACGTTTCCCGAATATACTCCTATGACGTTGGCCCTCGGGTGAACGATCGGGCGTACGATGCAGCTTCGTCGCGTTGACAATCCGCCGAACCCATACCTCTCCCAGCACGCGGAGTGGTTGGAACCGCCGCCGCCGGCGCGGCTCGAAATCTACGAAGAGACCTCCGGCTCCATCCTCTCCCGCAATGACAGCCCCGACCTGCCGTTCACCTGGTCGGCCAACCCCTACCGCGGTTGTCAACATGCCTGCGCCTATTGCTACGCCAGGCCGTACCATGAGTACTTGGGTCTGGGAGCGGGCACGGACTTCGATACCAAGCTCATCGTCAAGCGCAACGCGGCCGAGCTTCTGCGTGAGGCGTTTCGCAAGCGGACGTGGACACGCGAGTTCGTCAACTTTTCGGGCATCACCGACTGCTATCAGCCGATCGAGGCGAGCTATGGGATCACGCGGGCGTGCCTGCAAGTCTGCTTGGAATTCGCCAACCCGGTCGCGGTGGTAACGAAAGGCTTCCTTGTGGTGCGCGACGCGGACGTACTCCAAGCTCTTCACCAGACCGCGGAGGCGACGGTTTGCGTCAGCATCCCCTTCGCCGACGCAGAGACGACCAAGCTCATCGAGCCGCAGGCGCCGCCGCCCGCACGACGGTTCGAGACCGTGCGGCGGTTGAGCGACGCGGGCATCCCTGTGACGGTCTTCGTGTCGCCGGTGATCCCCGGCCTGAACGATCGCGACATCCCGCGCATTCTTGAGCAGGCGGCGGCGGCCGGAGCGCAATCGGCGAGCTACACCGCCCTGCGACTGCCCGGAAGCGTGGAGAGCGTGTTCGTCTCCCGCCTTCGCGAAGTGCTACCGCTGCGGGCCGACCGTGTCCTCAACCGCCTGCGCGATATCCGCGGCGGGCGACTCAGCGAATCTCGCTTCGGCAAGCGGATGCGCGGCAGCGGGACCTACTGGAAGAGCATCGACGACCTGTTCCAGATCTCGAAGAAACGCTTCGGACTCGATCGGGATGGCGCAGGCTCATCGTGCGAGTGCCGCGTCGGGCCCGCAGAGGTCCGCACGGACGCACGACCGCCCGGAGCACGCCCCGCCGACTCTGCGCCGTCGGCAACGCCGCTCGTCCAACTCTCGTTCGACTTTCAACCGTGAGGGTGCTCCGGTGGTTTGACGAGACCGTGCTCCCATGCGAGCCTAGCCGCGTATGACTCCACTCCAATTCACCCGCGGCGTACGCAGCTTGAACCGGCTGCGGCAGATCGCTCAGGTGCTCACCCGGCACGGGTTTGGCCACATCGTGACCCGCGTCCACCTCGGCCGGTTCGTGCCGGTTTGGATGCTTCGTCACAAGCCGGCGGGCGAATCAACCGAGGGCGCTGAAACGTCGGTCGGTCGCCGCCTCACGATGGCCGCGAGCGAATTGGGCCCGACTTTCGTCAAGCTCGGGCAGATGCTCAGCACCCGGCCCGACATCGTCCCCGAAGCCGTGCTCCGGGAACTCCGCACACTCCAAGATGACGTGCCGCCGTTTGACACTTCCATCGCTATGGCCACGATCGCCGAAGAGCTGCACCAACCCGTCGGGGATTGCTTTGCGTCAATCGACGACAAACCGATCGCCAGCGCCTCGATCGGGCAGGTCTATCGGGCAGTGGGAAAAGCGGGCGAGCAGCTCGTCGTCAAGGTCCGGCGTCCGGACATCGCGGACGTGATCCGCCTGGACCTCGAGGTCCTCGAATGGCTGGCCCAGTCGTTGGAGACGCTGATGCCCGAGCTGCGCATCTACCGTCCGACGATGATCGTCGCCGAACTGGGGCAACTGCTCACGCGGGAGTTGGACTACATCAACGAGGCCTCGACCACGTCCCGTTTCGCCGCGGCCTTCGCCGGCGACCCCGGACTACGCATCCCCAAAGTGTATTGGGACCTGTGCGGACCGCGGGTCCTCACCCTGCAAGCCCTGCCCGGCGTGAAACTGGAAACGCTGCTGAGCGGGCGCGAACCGCCGGGGATCACCGTGGACCGCCGCCTCGTCGCCCGGCGATTGGCTGATTGCTACCTCAAGCAAGTCTTCGAGGTCGGCCTGTTCCACGCCGATCCGCATCCGGGCAACATCCTCGTCGAACCGATCGCCAACGTCGGCTTGATCGACTTCGGACAGGTCGGGTCGATCACCGACGAGTGGCGGACCGAGCTTCTGGTGATGGTCTACGCCGCGGTAAACCGCGAGATCGGCGTGGTTATCGACGCCCTGGCCGACATGGGTGCGTTGGGTGCGGAAACCGACCGCCGCAGCCTTCATCGCGCTCTGGGAATCCTCCACGACAAATACTACGGCCTGCCGATCAAACGCTTCGACCTGGGCACGCTGCTGACGGAGTTCTCCGACGTCGTGCGCCGCCACGACGTGGTCGTGCCGCGGGACCTGCTAATGCTCATCAAAGCCCTGAGCACCGTGTCCGCGGTCACCTCGCGGCTCGATCCCGAACTCGATCTGCTCGAATTGGTCAAGCCTCGACTGCGGCAAGCACTGGCCGAGCAGCTCTCACCCGCCCATCTCGCGCGTGGGGCGACGCGGTTCGGGTGGCATCTGCTGAGCATCGCCCGCCAGGCCCCGGGACAGTTGCGAGAAGGCCTGCGTCGCCTGGCGTCCGGCGGCTGGCGACTGTACGTGCGGCACGAGAACATCGATCGACTGACCAACGAACTGGACCGCTCGAGCAATCGTCTGGCCTTCTCCATTGTCATCGCCGCGATCATCGTGGGCAGCTCCGTCGTGGTCAGCGCCAATACCAACATGAAGGTCCTGGGATTCGGCGTTCAGACGCTGGGGATGCTCGGGTATCTCATCGCCGGCGTTCTCGGAGCGGGCCTCCTCTGGGCCATCTTCCGTAGCGGGCGTCTTCACTGACTCGCGGACCACCCTCACATCGACGAGCCGGCGTGATGTTCGGCCGCGAAGCGAGTTCCGAGACGGACGTAATCGACCAGAGCCGCGATGGCCGCGGCGCTCGCCAGCCACCATAGGATCGGCCAGGGACGGTGGAGCCACGGCGCCATGTCCGGCGCCGCGAGGCAGTAACCGATCATCAGCAATTGGATCAACGTGCAGGCCTTGCCCAAAACGCGCGGCTGGAGGACGAACTGATCGGTCGTCGCGTATACCAAAAGAAAACCGATCACGGTCAACACGTCCTTGCCGATGGCGATCACCGGCACCCAGCTCGGCAGGCGAAACCCCGGCACGGCCGTGGCGTCGATGGAGAGAAGGATGACCGAGGAGACGATGAGGAGCTTGTCGCCGACGGGATCGAGGAAGCGCCCGAGCGGCGTCGATTCTTGGAGGCGTCGAGCGAGGAAGCCGTCGAGAGCGTCGCTCAGACCCATGGCCACAAAGAGCGCGATCGCCAGGTAACGCCATCCTACCCAAGGCTCGTTGAGATTCAGCAAACAGATGACAAACGGAACGACCAGGACGATCCGACCGATAGTGATGCGATTGGGCCAGTTCAGCCAAGCCATGGTCGAATTACGAGTTACGAGTTACGAGTTACGAACGCCCTAGGAGGGACGCGGTTCACCTCGGTGGGCTCAGACTCGACGATCCAGTCATACGTCACTCGTAACTCGTAACTTGTCATTTCTCTCCTGATGAGGGTCCGACAGCAGCAGTGGAGGTTGCAGACGCGCTGCCGCCTGTCGCGCGGGCGCGGTCCGCGAAACGGACGACGGCCTCATAGGAGGTGGGCAGTTCCAACACCTGATGCGCACCGTCCGGATGGAGAATCACCAGTGCGGGTAAGTTCACGACGCCGAAGCGGGTGATGGACTTATCGGTCGGCCCCCAGATCGACCCAGGACGACAGTGCACCATGTCCGCGAAACGGCTGTAGACCTCGCGATGTTCGAGAAGTTTTTTCAGTTTTCGCCGGTCGCCCGGCCACCAGCGGTCCAGTACGATGAGGATCGACTGCCCTGTTTTTCGGGCCGTAGTCTCGGCGGATTCCAGCGAGCCGTGCCAGACATAATTGGGCTCACGGGGAATATGGGGATTGACGACGGGCGGCGCTCCCGGCGCTTTTGCGGCGGCGAGAAACTCGGCGATCTGCGTGGCGGACATGTCGCCGGTCCGCGCATGGTAGGTTCCGTCGCGGTGCACGACGATCAGGGCCGGCGCCCGTTCCACGCCGAACTGGGCCGCGTAACGACGGTCCCGTTCATAGGAACGAAACAACGAGCAGAGGACAAAGGGAGCGGTCTGTTGTCGGAGGGGGCCGCTCCGCAGGGCGTCGAACGTCGGGTCATGCAGGCCTTGATCGGTGGGGTGATAGTAGATGAGCCGTTCGCGGCCGGATTCGCGCACGCGGGCTTCGGCCGTGTCGTAATCCGCGGCCCACCCGTTGGGCCGTAAACGATCCCATGTCGTAGAACATCCCGCGGTCAGCATCCACGCAGCGCCGAACATGATCCACGCGCGACCGGGACCGGGGCCGGCGAAGTGCCACGGCTTGTCACTCATCATCCCTTCGACCTCACGTTCCGGCGCCGTCGGCGCTGGGGCCGTCGTGGACGGCTGGGTCCGAGTCCTATTGCAGGCCGCTTCCAACTGCTTACGATCATATATTGGACCGGCGGTCGTTGCCAGACTACGGCATGGCAACGCTTGACGGAAGTACGTGGCGCCCTGGGGAACAAACGGTCTCGCGGAGGAGCCGAGGACTCGTCACGGCGATTCAACAACGATTAGACGCGGCTGTGGTCTTGCCGCGATGGCCTTCTTTTTGGGCCTGACCGCATGTCGTGGGGCGGAGGGCACTGCGGCGCGGCACGGCGGGCGCCATCCTGACGCCCACGAGCCGCACGAAAATCTCGACGAGTTGGAAAAGGTGCGTCAACGACACACTCTACCGGGTGATTCGCGTGCCGATGCGGCCCGCGACGGCGTCGACGGCTCGGTGAAGCGGGCCGATGATGACCGAGGCGTCGCCGTTGCGCGAAGCTTCGAGGAAGTTGACCGCTCCCTGGACTTTGGGGCCCATCGAGCCGGCGGGGAATTGACCGGCCTGAAGATATTGGTCGGCCTGGGAGAGCGTCATGCGGTCGAGTTGCCGCTCGGTCGGCTTGCCGTAGTCGATGCTGACGCGATCGACGTTGGTGAGGATCATCATCATGTCGGCCTCCAGCTCAGCCGCCAGGAGCGCGCTGGCGAGGTCCTTGTCGATGACGGCGCGGACGCCGCGCAGGCCCTCGACGGGGTCCTGGACGACCGGAATGCCGCCGCCGCCGCACGCGACGACGAGGTCCCCGGCTGCGACCGCACGACGGATGGTCTTGATCTCCATGATGTGCCGCGGGATCGGCGAAGCCACCACCCGGCGGTACTTGCCGGGCGAGACTTCCTTGATGGCCCAGCCTTCGCTGCGAGCGAAGCGCTCGGCGTCCTCTTTGGGTAAGACGCGTCCGATCGGCTTGGTCGGGTCGCGAAACGACGGGTCATCGGCATCGACGCGGACGGTGGTGACGATGGCCGTCGCCATTCGATCGAAGCCGCGGGCGTTGAGTTCGTTGGTGAGCGCCTGGGCGATCATGAACCCCATGCCGCCTTGCACGTGGGCGACGGCGACTTCCATCGGCAGGGGATAAATCGCCCCCGCGGCGGCCTCGTTGCGGAGCAGGAAGTTTCCGATCTGCGGTCCGTTGCCGTGGGTGATGACGAGCTGATGGCCCTGTTCGATCAGGTCCGCGAGGGCCCTGGCGGTGGCCCGCGAGTTGTCGAACTGCTGGTCGACGTTGCCCTCCTCCTCGGGACGGGAGATGGCGTTTCCGCCCAAGGCGACGACGATCAAGGATTGATGCTCCATAACGATCACGGATTCCGCGTGAGTAGCTTGGTGCCTCTTGTGGCCCAGCCGCCCCCGGCTGGGCGAGCACAGCGGTGGGCCGCTGTGCCACATTCGCACATTATAGGCTGTCGGCCGACCGTCCGAACCTCAGCTTAGCTATCGACCGTCGGCCCGCTCGTCATGCACTTGCGACGGGTCACCTTCGACATGTTCGCCAAAGTGTCGGTGAAGGGCGAAGACCAGTGCCCACTCTATCGCTACCTCACGAAGCACCCGGACAAGGCCATCGCCGGCGATATGCCCTGGAACTTCACCAAGCATCTGATTGGCCGCGACGGGACGGTCCTCGCCAAGTGGGGGCCCAAGACGCTCCCCGACGACAAGACGATCGTCGACGCCGTCGAAAAAGCCCTGGCCGCCGAACGACCCAAGAGTCGATGACGGGGCTACCGGGGATCCGAACCCCGAGCGCGAGCGACGGGCCAAAGTAGCGCCACCCCTTGTGGGTGGCGCGCGGGAGGATGCGGAGGGCGAGCGGCAGTGACACGACGCGCTCCGCCCGCTCGCCTGCGCTCGCGGCTCTGATCGCGCCATCCACAAGGGGCGGCGCTACATTTCGTTATCGCGCGGTACAATACCTGAATGAAGTTCACCAAGATGCACGGGCTGGGCAATGACTACGTGTACGTGAACGGGTTCACGGAGCACGTGACCGAACCGTCGAAGCTATCCCGCATCATTTCTGATCGACACACAGGCATCGGCAGCGACGGGCTGATTATCATCCACCCCTCCAAGCAGGCCGACGTGCGAATGGAGATGTACAACGCCGACGGGTCGCGGGGGGAGATGTGCGGCAACGGCATTCGATGCGTGGCCAAGTACGCCGTCGAGCGCGGATTGGCCCCGGGACCGAAGCTTCGCATCGAGACGGATGCGGGGGTCAAAACGGTCGAATGCGGGATGGAGGGCGGCAAGGTTGCGTCGGTTCGGGTGGACATGGGTCGACCGGAGTTGAGCGCGAGAGCGATCCCCACGACGATCGCCGCCGATCGAGTCATCGACCATCCGTTGCGGATCGGCGGCGTAGGTTATCGCGTCACGTGCGTCTCGATGGGCAATCCCCACGCCGTGGTATTCGTCCGCGACTTACACAAGGTGGATTTAGTGGAGATCGGCCCGAAGTTTGAGCACGCTCCCGAATTCCCCAACCGCATCAACGCCCATTTCGTGCGGGTGGATTCACCGACCCATGTCACCATGCGGACCTGGGAGCGGGGCAGCGGAGCGACGCGGGCCTGCGGGACCGGAGCCTGTGCGGTCTGCGTGGCCGGTGTCCTCACCAAGCGAACTCAGCGTGCCATTACCGCGTCACTGCCGGGCGGGGAATTGCGCATCGAGTGGGCCAAGGACGACCATGTCTACATGACCGGCGAGGCCGTGGAAGTCTTCACCGGCGACTGGCCCTGCTAATCCGCCGAATCGGTCGCCGAGGCGATGAGGGCGCGTTGCTTAGCGATGCACCGGCGCGCCGGTGATGTTGGGATCGGGAGTGCGGACGCGGCCTCGTTTGGGAATGTTCGCCGGTTTTCCGCCGTTGGGCAGAAGGACGATCTTGCAGGCGTCGCCGCGGGCGAGCATCTCCATGGCGTCGTTGACCTCGTCGAAGCCGATCGTCTTGGTGATGAGCGGTCGCAGGTCCACCACTCCCCCCTCCAGCAGCCAGCGGGTCTTATACCAGGTGTCGAAAATCCGCCGCCCGTTTAGGGCCAGCACGGTGAGGTTCTTGAAGATCATGTTCTCCGCGACGTCAATCTCCACGGGTTTGGCCGGAATGCCGAAAAGCACAACCGTGCCGCCGTTACGCACGACGCGAAAGGCGGTCGTGATCGCCGCCGGTGCGCCGCTCATCTCCAACACGATGTCCACCCCGTACCCGCCGTTGGCCTCCACGATTTGTGACACGGTGTCGGCCGGACCGTCCGTCGGTTTGAACACCTGGGTGGCGCCCATGACGCGGGCGAGATTGATGCGAAATGGATGCACGTCGGAAGCGAAGATGCTCTTGGCTCCGACGGCCTTGCAGATCCCGATGGTGAAGAGGCCGATCGGTCCGCAGCCCAGCACGGCGATGGATTGCCCCGACAGATTCTGATTCATCGTGGCGAACACGGCGTTGCCGAACGGCTCCTGCAACGTAGCGATCTCCGGCGGCAGCTTCGCCCGGTCGTTCTGCCAGATCACCTTTTCGGGGACCACGACGTAGGGAGCGAAGGCCCCGGCGCGGTCCACGCCGAGGATTTCCGTGTTGGGACACATGTGCGCCTGTCCCGTGCGACACTGATAGCACATCCCGCAGGTGACGTGCGACTCGGCCGACACATAATCCCCCACTGCCGCGTGCCGCACCTTGTCACCGACCGCGACGATCGTCCCGCAGAACTCGTGACCCAGGGTGAGGGGCGGCTTGATGCGCCGCTGCGACCACGGATCCCATCGCCAGATATGCAGGTCCGTACCGCAGAAGCTCGCCGCCTCGACGTAAACGAGCACATCCTCCGGGCCGGGTCTCGGACGCGGCACTTCGCGCACCTCCAGCCCGGCGTCGGCCTTCGTCTTACAAACGGCCAGCATCGTCTCAGCCATGAACGTGCGATCCCCAGTCCTTACGGCGATCCGTCGTCGGGGACCAATTCCTCGACGACCTCCTTGTATTTCTTCCACGCGGCGGGCTTCTCGAAATCCGTCGGCTTCACTCCGGCATTGATGGATTTTTCGGAGAGATCGGGAAAGTCGGCCGTATTGATCTCATATCCATTGTTTTTCGTAACGACAATCCGACTGGGCAGATGGACGTCCCGGTGTACGAACAGTTCGAGCCGCTCGTACTTACGATGGAGACGACTGTCCGCCTTAGGAACGCAAATCAGGTGATCCGTCTTTGGCGGGTCTCCCGGTGTGGGCGACGCGAGCGTGACATTGAAGTTCCGCAGAATGGTCTCTCGCTTCTGTCCAAAGGGAACGGGGAACGGCGCCTTTTCCAGGTCAAAGAGGTCGAATTCCATACCCGGCCGCGCGACTTCCTGTTTGGTGACCTGGGCGATCCTCTCGACAGCCTGATAAAGCCACTGTCCGTCGAACAAGTACCATTCCTGTTTTCCCAATACGCCGTCCGCCTCGGTTTTCTCAAAGTGGATCAAGAAATGGGGATTGGGTTTCGTCATCAGAAACAAGATGCCGCCGAACTTCGTCCGCTGCGTGAGGTTGATCCGATCATCTTCGACAAACCGGACTTCGCAGCGAATGTCCTGCAGCCCGTCACTGCGTTGTTGCAACTGCGTCAGGATTTCGTCGATGCGCACGGCATTGGAAGCCGGGCGCTCCGCTGAATCCTGGGAAATCGCCGGTTGGACGCCGGCGGCGGCGACGATGATCGCCCACACCGGCCATTTCGATGGAGCCTGGGTCCGTAGTCCCGGTTTCCCCCCGCGCGGACTGACGCCCGCGGCTCGGTTGAGGATCATGATCCGACCTTGTCCCCGCGGACGTTGACTTCGATCGGCGCCGGCAGTCCCAAGTCCTTGATTTGTTCCATGATCTTCTTCTTGTCGCCGACCAAGACGAGCACGCCGTTATCCAGCGGAAGCCCCGGGCCGGCGATCTTGTTCAGTTCGTCCGTCGAGGCCGACTGCATCGTCGCCATGTCCCGAAGAAGACTTTCATAGGGCATGTCCGCCCCGGTCCGCTCAATCGCCTCCTGCAACACGCCGTTCAATCCGGCGAACGACTGAATCACCTCCGTCCGCAAGGTCTCCCGGGCTTTCACCGTCTCTTCCTCGGAAATATCTCCGCCGCGGATCCTCTTGAACTCCTTTAAGAATTCCTTGAGCGATTCCCCGGTCACATCAGCTCGGACGCTGGACGAGGCCGTGACATATCCCAGCCCAGGCCGCATCACGAACGAGGACCGCGCTCCATAGGTATAGCCGTGCTGCTCGCGAAGGTTCATATTCAGTCGACTGGTGAAGCTGCCGCCGAGAAGGGTGTTCAACAACCGATATTGCACCCGATATTGGTCGGTGTATTTCACCCCGGGCATGATGAACTGAATGACGGTCTGCACGGCATCGGGCCGGTCAACGAGGACCAGCTTCAGTTGCTTGATGGCGGGCGTTTGCGGCTGTTCGCTACGGGGGCCGATCAAGGGCACGGGCTTCCACGCGCCCAAGGTGTTGTCCAATACGGCCTTCGCCTCATCGGCGGTCACGTCCCCGGCCATGAAAACGGTCGCGAACTTCGGTTGGACGTACGAGAGATACGGCAGCTTCGCATCATCGAGGATCATCTTCCGCACGGCCTCAGGCGTACCGACGACCGGCCACGCATAAGCGTGCGTGTCTCCGAACAACATCCGCGAGGCGACACGCGCCGCCACCAGGGTCGGCTGATCGTCCTGCTGTTTGAGCTCCTCGAGATGCAATCGCTGAACCCTCTGCCAGTCGTTCTCGTCGAACTTCGGTCGGCGGATCGCGTCGGCGGTCAGGGCGGCGGCCTTGGCGAAATTGCGCTTCAACACGGTGAGCGACACACGGATAGACTCACGGTCCGCCCCGGGCGAGAACACCGCTCCCAACGACTGCATCGCGTCGCTGAAGTCCAAGGCGTCCAAATCTCCCGCCCCCTCGTCGAGCATGTCGGCGGCTAAGTATTCCGCCCCCGCGTGTCGGGTGTCGCCCAAGATGTGACCCGGACGAAATACGACCACCATTGCGATGAGCGGAAGCTCGGTTTTCGGCCACAACATGACTTGGATGCCGTTGGCCAGCTTGAACGGTTCAGGCGACTGGACCTTGAACGGCTCAGCGGACATCGCCTTGGGTTGGGCGTCGCGCGCCGACGCCGGTCGCGGCGCAGCTTCGACCTTGGTCGCGGGCGCCGCCGCCGTTGTGGGCTTATCTTCCGTACCCGCGGGACCACCCGCCGCCCCCGCCTTGGACGGTGCCGTGACGGCCTCCGACGGCTGACCCGCTTCCGCGGATGCCCCCGGAACGATGCGCACGATCACCCGGGCGTTGGGCGTCAACACCTGCCTCGCCCACTTCTTCACGGACTCCGCCGTCGCCGTCCGATACCGGTCCAGATTTCGCTTGAAGGAGTTCGGCTCGCCCCAGAAGTATTCGTACGCGTTGAGCTGATCCGCCTTGGCTTCGATGGTCTGCAAGCGCGTGAGCATGTTCAACTCGAAGGTCGCCTTCCGTTGTTCCAGCTCCGCCGCCGCCGGGCCCGTTTCGACGAGCTTGGTCAGTTCCTCATCCACCGTCTTCTCGATGCGGTCCAGGTCGGCCTCCGGTTGGGCCATCACGTCGATGCGAAACACCGACCCCAACTGCGAGGAATCCTGGAACGCGCTCACCTCGGAGGCGATCTTGTCGTCGTACACCAGCTTCTTATAGAGTCGGCTGGTTTTGCCCTCGCTCAGCACCGCGGCGACGAGGTCCATTTCCGCGTCCCCCTCCATGAATTGCGCGGGACTGTGATAAGCAAAGATGATCTTGCGGAGTTGCACTTTGTCCGGAAGCGTCACCCGTTTGACCTGGTCGAGCTTTACCGGCTCGGCCTTACGGTGCGGCGAGTCCGCGCGCCGCGGAAGCGTCCCGAACAAGTCCGCGATCAACGGCTTGATCTTCGCGGGATCGAAGTCACCGGCCACGCAGAGGCTCGTGTTGTTCGGCACGTAGTACGTTCCGAAGAAATCCTTCACGTCCGTGACCGCCGCGGCCTCAAGGTCCTCGTGCGTTCCGATCACCGGGATGTGGTAGGGGTGCCCTTCGGGGTAGAGCATTTGCGGCAGCTTCAACTCCGCCTTGCCGTACGGGCGATTCTCGTAGCTCTGTCGCCGTTCATTGCGGACCACGTCGCGTTGCTTATCGAGCTTTTCCTGGTCCATCGTTCGGGCCAGGTCCTCTAGCCGATCCGCGTCGAGCCAAAGCAACGTGGGCAGAAGCTGCGCCGGCCCGGATGAGAAATAGTTGGTCCGGTCGGAACTGGTGCTGGCGTTGTTGGCCCCGCCGCCCGACTCCATGATCGTGTCGAACTTGTTGCCCGGCACGCGCTCCGTCCCCATAAACATCAGGTGCTCAAACAGATGCGCGAAACCGCTGCGCCGCACGGGTTCATCCTTCGACCCCACGCGGTACCAGAAGTTGATCGCCGCCACCGGAAGGCTGTGGTCCTCGTGGAGGATCACGGTCATTCCGTTGTCGAGCTTGTACTTCTCATAGCGGACGTCCTGTCCTTGCGCTGCGGGGACAGCCCCCGCGAGGCCCAACCCACACGCCAACGAAACGGTCACACGTCGCGTCATGTCCATGCCTCCTACACTGAATCCATCGCGGCTTCGATCTCCCTCGCGGTCAGAACCTTGCCGAACCTGCCGCGAGCCGGCCGCCCCGCGACGAGTATCGTTCCCTCCGCGATCCACGGCAAGGGTCGCCGCAGCGCGACCGTCCGCCGGGACATTGACCCCCGTCGCCGCCGCGACCATACTGCCGATCGTGAACGAAACCGAGCATTCGTAAGAACATGTAATTCCTTGGAGAGGTGCCCGAGCGGCTGATGGGGCTGGTTTCGAAAACCAGTGTGCGGGAAACTGTACCGGGGGTTCGAATCCCCCCCTCTCCGATGGTTTTTGGACGGCAATAACGCGGTTTGATATTGTTCTGAGTTATTGCACCAAGTCCTCAAGGATGGTGATTCGCTTCCCCCTTTCGCCCTGCAACAGAGTTTTTTGGGGTTGTGTACGCATCGCAGCGAACCGCAACTTCAACATCAGCCGAACAACGCTATCGTTTAACGACCGCGGTGACCCGATCTGCCGTAACCGGTTGGATGATCCCCCGTTCGGTGATGATCCCGCGAACGAGTTCGGCCGGGGTGACGTCGAAGGCCGGGCAGTAGCAGTTCACGTCGGGCGGGGCGGTCAAGGAACCGAAGCCGCGGCGGATTTCATCCGGGTCGCGCTGCTCGATGGGAATCTGCGAGCCGTCTGCGATTGACAGGTCGAACGTGCTGGTCGGGGCGGCGACGTAGAACGGGATGCCGTGGGCCTCGGCGAGGACCGCGATCCCGTAGGTGCCGATCTTGTTGGCCACGTCGCCGTTGGCGGCGATCCGATCGGCCCCCGTGACGACCAGATCGACCCGACCCGACTTCATCAAGGACCCGACCATACTGTCACACAAGAGTGTGACGTCGATCCCGGCCCGCTGAAGCTCCCACGCCGTCAGCCTTGATCCTTGGAGGAGCGGGCGGGTCTCACCGGCATACACGCGGAAGGAGCGTCCGAGCTGATGAGCCGTGTAAAGCGGCGCCAGTGCGGTGCCGAAGCACGCCGTCGCCAGGCCGCCCGCGTTGCAGTGGGTCAGGACGCCGGCGCCGGGCCTAATCAGCGGTTCGCCGAGTCGTCCGATGGCGCGGCACATGCCCTCGTCTTCATCTCGAATCCGCTTGGCCTCTTCGAGCAAGGCGCGTTGGATCGCCGAGGGATCACAGCCCGGCGTGGACTCCGCGCGGCGGCGAATTCGGTCCAGCGCCCACCGGAGATTGACCGCCGTCGGACGAGACGAAGCCAGGTAGTCGCAAACTTCGTTCAGCTTCTTCACGAATCCGGCGCGATCATCGCCGTGGTGTTCGCGGATACCGAGCACGGCGCCCATGGCCGCCGCGATGCCGATCGCGGGCGCGCCGCGCACGCAGAGCCGCCGGATCGCGTCCCACATGGTGCGCACATCGCGGCATTCGAGCATGACCAACTCCGCGGGCAGCCGCGTCTGATCGATCATCAGAACGTGGCCGTCCAACCCACCGATCCACTCGATCGTTCTCGGAACAGCATCCACACTCATTCGCACCGCTCGCCGGAAGCCCCCTCGAACGGGGTGCAGCATGCAGACTCTATCGCCCGTCGTCTCGGCGAACGAATGTTCGTTGAGAGAACATAAAAGCGTGTATTGCTGTATTGCTTATAATACGACGTTTTACAGAACGATCGCCTTGACAAAGGGCTGTTTATATGATATATGTTCTCAATAGACGGAGTTTATCAGAATGATCGACGGAACGGACCGGACGATTTTGATGATGTTGCAGGAGAACGCGCGGGTTTCCAACGCGGAGATCGCGCGGCAAGTGGAAATGGCGCCTTCGGCGATTTTGGAGCGGATTCGCAAGCTGGAGGACCGGGGCGTCATTAAGAATTATGCGGCGCATCTCGACCCGCGAGCGCTCGGGCAGGGGCTGCTTGCTTATGTCCTGGTGCGAACCGATAGCGGGGCGTGGCAGGCCGACCCGGCGGCGAAGATCGCGGCCATCCCCGAAGTGCAGGAGGTGCATCACATCGCCGGCGAGGACTGCTTCTTGGTGAAAGTGCGGACGCGGGACACGGCCGCACTGGGGTCCTTGTTGCGGGATCGGGTGAGCGCTATCGAAGCGGTCCGATCGACCCGGACGACAATCGTGCTGGATACGGTCAAGGAGACGACCGAGATCGATCTTCGGGAAGCAGCGGGAGCGGAGGGCGTTCCATGATGAGCAACCGTGCGAAACAAGAGCCGTCACGGATGGGCGTCATCGCCGCGTTCGCATCGGTCTACGTCATCTGGGGTTCGACGTATCTGGCCATCCGGTATGCGTTGGAGACGCTGCCGCCGTTGCTGATGGCAGGCGCGCGTCACACCGTAGCCGGCGGGATTCTGTACGTTGCTCTGCGTTTGAGCGGCGGAGTACGTCCGAAGCTGCTGCACTGGCGATCGGCCGCAATCATCGGAGCGCTGCTGCTGCTGGGCGGCAACGGAGGCGTGTGTTGGGCCGAGCAGACGGTGCCGTCGGGCCTTGCGGCCTTGCTCGTCACCAGCGTCCCTATCTGGATGGTGTTGATGAACTGGCTGCGACGCGACGGCGTACGTCCCGGAATTCTGGAAATTGTCGGGGTCGCACTGGGTCTGGTGGGCGTGGCCATCCTGATCGGTTCGGAAAATCTCGTCCATGGCGGGCCGGTCAATCGCATGGCAGCCTTCGTACTGATTGCGGCATCTCTGTCCTGGGCGATCGGATCGATCTACTCGCGCCACGCACCGCTCCCGGAGTCGCCGCTCAGCGCAACGGCCATGGAGATGCTGTGCGGCGGCGTGCTGTTGCTTCTGTCGGGCGCAATCAGCGGCGAGGGGGCGAGGCTCGCCTTGGAGAACGTGTCGCTGCGTTCCGTGCTTTCGCTGGGGTATTTGACCTTCTTCGGGTCGCTGGTGGCGTTCAGCGCCTACGTCTGGCTGTTGCGGGTGAGCACGCCGGCGCGGGTCTCGACGTACGCGTTCGTAAACCCGGTGGTGGCGGTCGTGCTAGGCTATGTGCTTGCGGGCGAACCGCTGGCGCCGCGAACGATGGTAGCCGCGGCGGTGATCGTCACGGCCGTCGTTCTGATCACGCGTCGACGGGGGACGGCGCCCGTTCGGGTCGAGGTCGAGGAAGCGGTGTCGATCGCAGAGGCCCGAATTCGCCAGCGTGGGTCGCCGTCGGACGCCGAAGGCTGCGACCTGAGGATCGCGGCAGGCGCGTGCTCGGAATGACCGAATCTCTGTTCGACCTCACTTTCGACTCCTTGCGCGAACGGCTCGCCTCGTGGAACGAGCCCTCGTTCCGCGCGGCGCAAATCCTGCGCTGGGTCTATCAAGACGGCGCCGGCTCGTTCGGGGACATGTCCAACCTTCCCAAGCCGCTACGCGCACGGCTCGAAGGCGAGCTTCCGCTCTACGAGTCAACGATCGCCGCCCAGCAGGAGTCACACGACGGGACGATCAAGCGGCTGCTGCGTTGGCCGGACGGTGCGACGTCGGAATGCGTGCTGATCCCCGACGAACACCGGCTGGAAGCCGGTGCCACACGCCGCACGGCCTGCATCTCCACCCAAGTCGGATGCCCGGTCGGGTGCGTCTTTTGCGCCAGCGGTCTGAACGGCCTGCAACGCCAACTCTCCGCCGGGCAGATCGTCGAGCAGGCCATGCGCATTCGCGAACTGTGCGAGCCGTCGGCGCGGCTCTCCAACGTCGTGTTCATGGGTCTGGGCGAGCCGCTGGCCGACTACGCCGCGACGGTCCACGCCATCCGCACCATCAACGCCGAGTGGGGCATGGGCATCGGCGCCCGAAAGATCACCGTCAGCACCGTCGGTCTGCCCACGCCGATGCGACGACTCGCCGATGAAAAGATGCAAATCACCCTCGCCCTTTCGCTGCACGCCCCGACGGATGACCTTCGCAAGCGACTCATCCCCTGGGCGGAACGCGTCACCATCGACTCACTCGTCGAGGCCGCCGGTTATTACTTCGAACAAACGGGGCGGGAGATTACCCTCGAATACATCCTGCTCGCCGGCGTCAACGATTCGCGGGAGCACGCCGTCTCCCTCGCCGCCGTAGCCAAGCGGATGCGCAGCAACGTCAACCTTATCGCGTACAATCCCGTCGTCGGATTACCCTACGCCCGTCCGGCCGACGATGCGGTGGTGGGCTTCTTGGACGCCCTCCGCGCGCGGGGAGTCAACGCCCACGTCCGCAAGAGCCGCGGACTCGACATCGACGGGGCCTGCGGACAACTGCGCCGCCGCGAGACAACGACGCTTTCGCTGAACCGATCGTGACGACGGAACTTCCCATCGGCGTCTGCGGCTGGTGCATCGACCGTCACGATCCGCGCGGAAGCATCAAGATCGCCGGGCGCGACCTCGGATTGCGCGTCGTCCAGATCGGGTTCTTCACCCAGGATTCCGTGCGAAACGCGAATCCGGCCGCGATCGTCGAAGCGGCACGCGCCGCAGACGTCACCCTCGCCGGGGCCTTCGTCGCCTTCGAGGGCGAGGACTACTCCTCGATCTCGCGTATCGCCGAAACCGGCGGTTTTACGCCGAATGAAGCCTACGCGCCGCGCTTGGCCGTCACGCGATCGGTCGCCGATCTCGCCGCCGCAGCGGGATGTCCATCGCTTTCGGTCCACGCCGGAACCATCCCCGCCGACGCGTCTTCGGCGACGTACGCAAAACTTCTCGTCCGCCTGCGGGAGGTCGCGGATATTGCCGCTCAGTCGGGCCTGCGACTACTGCTCGAAACCGGCCGCGAATCAGCCGACGCCCTGTTGCGATTCATCGACATGGCGGACCGGAGCAACGTGGGCGTCAGCTTCGACTCCGGCAACTTCATCATCTACAGCACGGACGACCCGGTGGCCGCCGTGACCAAGCTCAGGGACCGGATCGAGTTGGTGCACGTCAAAGACGCCGTTCGATCCTCGCAACCCGGCGTGGATTACGGCCGCCCGGCGCCGGTCGGCGCGGGCGACGTGCAGATCGCGCGGGTCGTCAGCAAGCTCCGCGCCACGGGCTACCACGGGCCTTTGCTGATCGAGTGTGACACACGCGAAGCGGGACTGGGCGCCATCCGCAACGCCGCCGACTATCTCCGCACCCTGGTCAGCTAAGTCGCAGTGTGCCACTGCCGTGTCGGCAGTGGCGACCACGGCTGACACAGCCGTGGCACACACTCGTTCATCTGACAGCCGCGGATCGGTCGACGCCCGGCTCGATGTGCACGAGCACGTCGGCGACCTCGCGACGCCCCGCCATGATGCCGTCCTTCACCAGATGACCGATGCGGTGGGCCTCGCGCACGGGCAGTTCGGGATCCACCTCCAAGTGCAGATCGACGTACAGTTGCGGCCCCATCTTTCGCACCAGCACCTTCTCCACATAGCGGGCCCCCTCCACCTTCAGGGCGGCCCCTCGGATCGACTCGACAAAGGCCGCTTCGGGACGGGCATCCATCAATTCGCCGACCGCGGTCCGTACGAAGTGCACCGCGTTGACCACGATGACCAGGCACGCCGCCATCGCCGCCCAATCGTCGGCTGGTTCGTAACCCGGCCCGCCGACCAAGGCGATGGTGATGCCGATCGCCGCGGCGCCGAAACTGATCGCGTCGCTGCGATGGTGCCAGGCGTCCACCATGACCGCCGTGCTCCCGCTCTTCCGAGCGGCGCGCGCTTCGTAGCGGTACATGACCTCTTTCACGACCACCACGCCCAACAGAACGAAAAGGGTATACGCCGCGGGGGTGTGGTGCGGCGTGTGGATTTCGTGAACGGCCTGAGTTGCGATCGTGGCGGCGGCGGCCACGAGCATGAGGGCGACCAACAACGCCGCCAGCGGCTCGGCCTTACCGTGACCGTAGGGATGATTGGCGTCCGCGGGGCGGGAGGCGATCACCAACCCGCTCCACACGATCGCGGAGCTGAAGATGTCGCCCAACGATTCGATGGCGTCGGCGATGAGAGCGTACGAATTTCCCGCGATCCCGCAGACGAGCTTCACGACGCCCAGTGCGCCGTTCAGCCCGACGCTGATCGTCGTAGCGCGGTAACCCGGCGCGAGACGGTCGTCCATGCGCCTAGCGTACCACGCCGCAGGTCCGACGCCACGGCGATGCGGATGTCGCCCATTCGACAGGGCCGGCGGGGAAGTTTATCGTGGACTGTGCCCGCGACGAGGACGACGATCCGACGTGTGGCACGGCCAAGTTCCGGCGCGCCGGGATCCAACCGCCGATCCGAACCGGGAGCGCCGGCGGCCGGCCCAATAGCCCCGTGCCGGCGTTGAGGTTCGGAGTGCAATCGACAATCGGCAATTCAACGCGTATTGCGGAACCAGACCAGGGCGTCGTTGCTGAGGCCGCTGAGACCGGACCGGTCGAACGTCGCCACCAAGTCGTTGGCCCCGTCGCCGTCGAGATCGACCACCAAGATCGAGTTGATGAAGGTCGTTCCGGCGACCTCTTGCGGCGCTACGTTCGGGTCGGTCGTGGGCGGTGCATCGCCGGGTTGCCCCGGGGGTTGATCATCAACAATCAAACGTTCGACCCATTGATCGAAGACGCTCAAGGCTACCTTGGCGTCAAAGAAGGCCAGTCCGCCTGCCGCGGACGCAATGACCTCCGGTTGACCATCTATGTTCAAATCTCCCAGGGCTATGGCTTCCGGGACTCGCTCGCTGTATTCAGCTAGGGTGTAGACCCGCCAAGGAATATTGCGCACGATGCAATCAGGGTTCGCCGGATCCGGCGTAGTAGCCTGAAAGCCGGGGCCCTTGAGCCACTGGATGACCTTCCCGCCAGAGGAACGCACGACCACGTCCAGCAAACCGTCGCCGTCCACGTCGCCGACGTGAATCATGTCGGCCCCGCCGAGGTCCTCGAAAGGCCCCGGAAACTGCGAATTCTTCGGTGAAATCTGGCCCGCCGCGCCAGTGAGCCAATCCGTGCTCGAACAATGATAATCGTCCGGAATGTCAATTGCTGGATTGCGGTGCCAGCGAACGTTCATGCTCACCGCATCCGGATAGGTCGCGATGACGTCCAGGTCGCCGTCGTTGTCGACGTCGCCGACGGCCACGTTCTTGATTCGGATCGGATCCAATCCACCTTCATCGAGCAGTCGCGGTCCCTTTTCAAAGGGATCGAGCATGGCCGTGACCGACCAGGTGCCGTCGCGCACGGCGCCGAAGCCATCGTTGTTGAAGATGAGCACCTTGGGATTCGATGCGTCGCACGGATCGTTGAGCGCCGCCAGGAGCTCCGTGTCGCCGTCGCCGTCGAGGTCGCCAAGAGCGAGGCTGGTATAACCTTCTTCTTCCGGCGGTCCCGCAAATGCCGGCCTCTCTGTTCCCAATAGGCGAGAGCTTTCCACCGGCTGTTCAGTCCAGGCCAGCGCCTGGTTGGTTTGGGCGGGGTCAACGGGAGCGAAATAGACGATGATCACGCCGTGGTAGCCTTCCCCGACCGCACCTCCGAAACAGGTGGTGGAAATTTGGTCTCCCGTCTCTTTGACGAGCACAGCCACGTCCGGGGCGCCGTCTTGGTCGAAGTCTGCGACGCCCAACCCGGCCACGCGCACCACGGGAATGTTGCCTGCGAGTGTAATGGTCTCAAAGCTGATGGCGGCGGCTGCGTTGCGTCTCTGGAAATGGATTTGCACCGGCTGGGATTGATTCCACGCCGAGACAAGGTCCATCAGACCGTCCCCGTCGATGTCCGCCGCAGTGACGAACTGCGGACCGGCGGAGTCCTCGCTGCGCGGATCGACCTGGATCGCGGTGAAGAAGCTCAGCGTCCGCCCGGTGGCCAGGAAGTCGTCGCTCGTCGCACCGACGTCGGAAGTTCCATAGCGTCCGTGGCAACCCACGAACGTTCCCAGCGCGACGAGGGTCGCAGCCGAAGCCACAGCGAGCATAACAGCGGTCGTACGCAGTCGAACCTTCATGGGCGATTCCCTCAAAACCGACGGTCCAGCAGTCTCCGAGTCAGCGCAGCCGTGCGCCGCCTGAGTTATCGGCACAGTTAGAAGGGGTCTTTTGGAAGCCGCGGCCCCACGGCTTTATCAAAGGGCTGTCCGATAACGCCGCACCGACGGAAGGGATGTCGCCTTGGGTGGGACGCCTTCAACTGCGGCGCCTGCCAAGAAACGCGGTTTACAGAAGCCCCGGAGTCTTGCTGAGGGCCTCGATCATTTTGAGGGCCGCGGGACCGGCCAGCACCACCAGAATGGCCGGGAAGATGAACAGAATGAGCGGGGCCATCAGCTTGACCGTCGTCTTCTGAGCGCGTTCCTCGGCGGCCTGGCGGCGCTTGATCCGCAACGCGTCCGACTGATTGCGCAGCGCCTTGGCAATGCTGGTGCCAAACCGCTCGGTCTGGTTGATCATCGCCACCAGCGAGCGGACCTCGTCCAGACCGGTCCGGGTGCTGAGGTTACACAACGCCTCCGCGCGAGGAATGCCCATTTGGCTTTCGAGGGTCACGAGTTGCAGTTCTTCGGCCAGCGTGGGGTGGACCTTCTTCATCTCGTCGCCGACCCGTTGAAAAGCCGCGTCCAGACCCAGACCGGATTCCACGGAGATCACGATCATATCCAGCGTGTCGGGCAGCCCGTTGCGAATCTTCTCCCCGCGCTTGGCGATCGCCGAGCTGAGCCACAGGTTCGGGGCCAGGAAGCCCACTCCGGCGGCGATCATGGTAATGCCGATGGCGTTCTCCAGGTGCGTCCCCTTCGCCCACACGTACGCCGCGGCGGCTATCCCCACCAGCACGGCCATCATCGTCTTGCTCGCCAGGAAGGTGGTGGGGGCAGTCTCGGAGCGCAGACCCGCCATCGCCAGCTTCATCCGCAGCTTGGACATCTGCGCCGCGTCGTTCTTCATCGACGAGCGGACGGCCATCGGGGTGAGCGTGTCGAGGACCCGCTTAGCGACGGACTCCTTGGCCTGACGACGCATTTCCTGGACCGCGCTCTGCGCCCGTCGCCCGGTCATACGCCGCTTGATGGCCTCATCGTCTTCCGTCGGCTTCGGCCAAAAGGCGTAGACGATCAGCATGACGCCGACCACCGCCATCGCGCCCAGTAGGTACATCGTTGCATTCATAGCGAAGACCTCGACGAATTACGAATTACGAGTTACGAATTACGAAAGTGTCGCTCTCTGCCGTCGTCGTTTTTGTAATTCGTAACTTGTAATTCGTAATTCGTCATACCTTGATGTTCACGATCCATCGAATCATGGCGATGCCCATGAGCTGCATTCCGATGGCGATCATCAGCATGATCTGCCCCCGCGGATCCTCCAGCAGGATCCGCGCGTAGTTCGGATTCAGGTACATCGACGCCACGAACACGAGCGTCGGCAGGGCGAAAAGGACCCACCCGGACAACCGCCCTTCGGCGGTCAGACCGCGGACCAGCCCGGCCAACTCGATGCGCTCGCGGATGACGCCGCTGATGTTGTCCAGGACCTCCGCCAGGTCCCCGCCCGTCTGCCGTTGGATCATCACCGCGGTCACAAAGAATCGTACATCGAGCGAGTCGACGCGGTCGGCCATCGACTGCAACGCCTCCTCGACTTTGATCCCCAGGTTCTGCTCGTGGTAGACTTGGGCGAACTCGGTGGCGATCGGGGGGGGCATCTGCTCGTAGACCAGTTGGATGGCCCCGGCGAGGGAGTGTCCGGCGCGCAAGGCCTGGCTCATCATCTCGAACACATCGGGCAACTGGTTCATCAGCTTGGTCATCCGCCGTTTGCGGCGGAAGTTGAACGCCACCAGTGGCAAGACCATGACGGCCCCGCCGCACCCCAGGGCGACGATGAGCTTGACCTGCACCGCCCACAGCACCAACGTGACCAAGACGGCCACCCCGCACAGATTGAGCGACGTCTGCGACGCCGACCAGTCCACGTCCGCTTGATCGAGCAGCGTCTGCAGCTTGGGGACGAACCTGAACTTCCCCACGAGCATGTCCGCGAAGGACCCCGCCTGTCCGATGGCGCCTCGCCGCATGATCGTGGCCGTGGCCTTATCCCGCTTGACGCGGTCGCCCCGAAGCCGCTCCTGCATCTTCCGCGATTCGGAGGATTTACTTTCCGCGAGCACCTGGTAGATGCCGTAGAACAGCAGCATCGATCCGACCGTGGGCAAAACGTACACCCAGATTTCGGACTCGCCTAGCAGCATGGGCGTGGTCAGTTCGAGCATGAAAGAATCCCCCGATGGCGGCGTCGCGTCGCTCCCGCCTTGGTCACGCCGCGTCCCCCTCGTCGGTCATGAGCACTTGCCGCTGAAAAAGGCCTGGATCCACGTCGCACCCGGAAGTCTTCAGCCGTTCCAAGAACGAAGGGCGAATCCCCGTGGCGATAAAATGTCCCTGCGCTCGGCCGGTAGCGGTCACCCCGATCTGCTCGAAGGCAAAAATGTCCTGCATCGTAATGATATCCCCTTCCATGCCCGTCACCTCCGTGACGGCGACGAGCTTTCGGGACCCGCCGGTCATCCGTTGGGCCTGGACCAGCACGTGGATGGCGGAGGCGAACTGTTGACGAATGGCCTTCACCGGGAGTTCGAACCCGGCCATCATGACCATGGTCTCGACGCGGGCCACGGCGTCGCGGGCGGAGTTGGCGTGGACGGTGGTCAGGGAGCCGTCGTGCCCGGTGTTCATGGCCTGGAGCATGTCCAGGGTCTCCGGCCCGCGGCACTCGCCGACCACGATGCGGTCCGGTCGCATCCGCAGAGCGTTGATGAGCAAATCGCGGATGGTGATCCGTCCTTTGCCTTCAATGTTGGCCGGGCGGGTCTCCAGGCGGACGACGTGGGGCTGTCGCAACTGCAACTCCGCCGCGTCCTCGATGGTAACGATCCGATCGGTATCCGGGATGAACGTGGACAAGTTGTTGAGCAGGGTCGTCTTGCCCGATCCCGTTCCGCCGACCACGAGAATGTTGAGATGGGACTTCACGCAGGCCGACAGAAAGTCGCGCATCTCCGGCGTCACCGACTTGAAGTTGATATAGTCGTCCCACGTCAGGGGGTCGGCGCCGAAGCGGCGGATGGACATGCTCGCCCCGTCGATGGCCAGCGGCGGGATCACGGCGTTGACCCGGCTTCCATCCGCGAGGCGCGCGTCCACCAGCGGACAGGTCTCGTCGCATCGCCGACCGACGGCGCTGACGATCTTGTCGATCACGTGCATCAGATGAGCGTTGTCGCGGAACTCGACCTCGGTCAACTCGAGCTTGCCGTGCCGCTCGACGTAGACCTGCTTGGGCCCGTTCACCAGGATGTCGCTGATGGTCGAGTCCGCGAGGATGACTTCCAACGGCCCGAGACCGAAGGTCTCATCCAGAACCTCGCTGATGAGCCGCTGCCGCTCGTTGAAGTTGAGCAGCGTGTTCTCCTGGTCGGCGAGTTGCGAAACGACCTCCTTGACCTGTTGGCGGAGCGTCTCGTCGTCGCCGACCATGCGGGTGAGATCGAGCTGGTCGATGAGCTTGCGATGCAAGTGCATCTTCAGGATGTTGAATTGCTCAACCTTATCCTTGGAGACCTTGGGCTTTCCCGGCGCGCCGGGAGAGATCGGCTTAGGCACGCTGGGCGCCGGCGCGGGCGGCGCCGCTACGTTACTGGATGACCGCTTACCAAACATCCGCACACTCCCCCGTTCGCAATCTGCGATGGGGTCTGGGGTTTGGGGGTTGGGCATTGCACTCTCAACCCCATACCCCAATCCCCAATCCCCAATCCCCCGTCCCTACACCCCGCACACGAAAGGCCCACAAGACGACCGGCACACGCCTTAGCTCTGGGCGAACATGCGACCGACAAAGCCCTTCTTGTTGCGCGCATCCTTATCATCGGTCGGGGAGTCGCCCCCATGCAGCCGCTCGGCGATTTCCTGGATGGCGCGACGGACCTTCGTTTTCGGACCGTGCGTCAGCAGCGGCTCACCGAGGTTGATCGCTCCGCTGACCGCCGGCCAATCGTCCGGGATGGACGCGAACAGCTCCAGCCCCAACGTCTCCGTGACGTTGGCGATGGATAAGTGTCCCGCCTCGCGTCCGACGCGGTTGCAGACTAACTTGGTTCGATCCAGGTTGTAGCCGTTGGCCCGCATGTTCTCGATTACCCGTAGCGCGTTCCGCACGCACGGCACCAACAGTTGCACGACCAGGAGGTTCACGTCCGATAGCGCCAGGATCGACTTCGCCCCGATGTCGGAGCGCAACGGTCCGTCGGCGACGATGTACTCGCTCATGGGCAGGAGCGTGGAAAACACGCCCATGCACGCGGCCGCAGTGATGTTGTCCGCCTCCGCGAGATTCGAGGGACGACTCAACACCTGTACGCCGGTGGCGTGCTTGGAGAGCGCTCGTCCGACCACTGACGGTTCCAAGTGTTCCGGGGAACCGCACAGGTCCGCCAGGGTGTAGATCGGCTCGACATCCAAGAAGGTGGCGACCTGCCCGAAGCGATAGTCGAGGTCGACGACGGTCACGTGCCCCGACGCGAGAGCGGCCAGCTCCACGCCGAGATTGGCCGCGAGCATCGTGGCCCCGACTCCCCCGGCCGTCCCGACGACGGTGATGAGCCTACCATGCGTCACCGACGCAACGCGGTGACTGGCCATCCGGTTGATCGCCTCGCCGAGAGCCTCTCCGTCGATGGGTTTGGGGAGAAACTCCTTCACGCCCAGGCGCATGACCTTCAGAATCAGGGGTCCGTCGGTGCACTCCGAAGCCGCGAAAATGGTGAGATTCCGGTTGGCGCCCGCCACGTCGCCGATGATCGGCAGGACGGCCTCCGGGTTCGGGTCGAGGTTGACCAGCAGGATATCGACGGGGAATTGACCGACCGCCTGGGCGAGCAGCGCCGGCTCGTCCACCTCCGCGAGGATCTTCACCCCCTCTAACTTCAGGAGCATGGCGCGGAGTTGCAGCGCGAACTCTTCGTTCTCGTTCAGCACGATGAACTTGAGGTCTTGCCCCATCGACTCTCCCGGCGCGCCGGGACTCCTCCCCTCGTTGGGGAATGTCGAATGCGGAATTGGGAATGCTGAAAACATGTGGTGGGCGGTCCGCTCGGCGCCCTTCCGCATTCCGCATTCACCATTCCGAATTCATGCCTTTCGCTCCCGGCGCGCCGGGAGTGGCTGCCTGATCTATCTATCGGCTTGCGGGAGCGAGACTTTGCGAGTTCCGGCGCGGGGGAGTCGCAGCGTCCTCATAACGCGGGATGCCAACCGTAGGCAGGATGTGGTACCGGCGCGCCGGGAGCGGGACGCAAAGCCGTCCCATAAGTTTCAATCCCGGCGCGCTGGGAGAGTTCAGCGTACGTCACTTCCGCCCGCATGTCCCCACGGACCGTGGACCGAAAGCTCATCCGGCGCCGACTCGATCCCCGGGCCCTTATGCCTCTTGCACTTCGACGGGCAGTTGGCTCCCTCGCACGGACACTTCCCCGAGCCTTCCAACAACCCCATCGCGTACAACTCGATATCGTTGGGATCGATGCGGTCGTCCTGCGGCAAACGCACCTTCTGGTGGGCATCGAGCGGGGCGACGATTTCCGGCGTCACCAGGACCACCAACTCCGTGAGCGAACGGCGGAAGTTCACCGAGCGGAACAAGGCCCCCAGGATCGGCACGTCGCCGATGCCCGGAACGCGTGACGACAACCCGCGTACCTGCTCACTCAGGAGCCCCGCGATGGCGATCGTCTGGCCGTTCCCCAGTTCCACCGTCGTCTCCATCGACCGCGACGTGAGACCCGGCACAATGAACCCTTGAAACTGCACGCCTGCGGTAAAGTCCAGTTCGGAGACCTCCGGGGAGACGCGGAGGCGAATCCGCTGCTGCCCCTGCACAACGGGCGTGAAGTTCATCCGCACGCCGAACTCTTTGAACTCCACAGTGACGCGGAAGTCGCCCTGCGGGACCAGGATGGGGAACTCGCCGCCCGCAAGGAAGGTCGCCGTCTCGCCGCTGATCGCCACCAAGTTCGGCTCCGCCAGCACGCTCAACAGCGAGTTGTTCGCCATGGCCCTGATGAACAGTTGCATTTGTGCCCGCGGGAATCCCAGTGAGAGCGTCGAGTTTTGCCCCAGCGGAATCCCGTTTGTGCCGGTGACAAAGGGGAGGTTCTGGGTCACGGGCGCGCCGGCGGCGGCGCCGATGTCGATCGGGTTGATGCCGCCCAGTTGGTTGACGATGAAGCCGTCGCGGAAGTTCTCGCCCGCGAGGAAGCCATTGATGCCCAGTTCCCGCGCCGCGGCCCGACTGACCTCGGCCACCACGACTTTCAAGAGAACCTGCTGCTCGCCGGCGACTTCGAGGTGGTTCTGCACCTTGGTCATGGCCTTGCCTTCGGTCGTCGAGGGGATGAACAACGCCGCCAGCTCTTCGATCCGCCGAGCCCGCTCCGCGCTGCTCACCGTGCCGACCAGCACGATGTTGCCCCGGACCGACGTCGCCTTGGCGCTGGATTGCGGATCGATGCCCTTCAGGGCCTCGTTGAGCTTCTCCAGGTCCAACTCCACGGTCACCTCGAACACGTACTCTTTACCGTCCGTCCCGCTCAGCACCACGGTCGTGCTGCCAAACGCCCCGCCGGTGATGAGCATCCGTGTGGGGCTCACCACCTGGACGTCGGCGATCTGCTTGGCGACGACGTCGGCCCGCTGCGCCTCGACCGTGGTCTCGACGGTCACGCTTCGGTGGATCGGAATGGTGATCCGCTGCGAACTGGCCGCTAAGTCCAGAACGGAGGCGCGGAACTCCTTGCCCCCGGGCTTGGCCTCCGGTTTGCCCTGACCCTGCGCTTCCGCGCCGGTCAGCAGGAGCGCTCCCAGAGCGAATGCGACCCAACCCGAACGGCTCCGACGGCTCGCGCGATTCACCCGATTGGCCATCGACAGGCCGTCTTCCCTGACTTTCGTTGACATTGGCGGCGTTCTCCTAGCCTTCAACCCTTCAACCCTGCTACGCTGCTACTCACCCGCGCCGGGCGCCGGGCTCCCGCCTTGGTCGCCCGGTGTCTCATCGACGTTATCGACATCGCCGGGTTCGGCGGGTCCCTGCGCGGCGCCGGTCGATTGGGGCGCCGGTGCCGGACTGCGGCCCTTCACGCCGCTCATCATGGCCGAGGCCCGCGTAGGCCCGCCCTGCGACATCTCCAGGATTCGGGCGGAATGGGCGCTCTCAAACGTGATCCGTTCCACCGACCTCGCTTGGTTCGTCATCGAACCGCGGAAGACCAGAACCGGGTGCGGTTCCGGCTCCGGCGGGGCGGTAGCTCTCCTGGTGACCGGCGGCGGAGGAGGCGTCGGGGCGGGGGGCGCCTTATCCGCTGCAGCGCTCCTCATCGAGTTCATGATTTCGCTTTCGTAGGCCCTCGCGGGCAACGTCGGCGTCTTGTCGTCCTCCCCGCGCATCGCCAGTGTGATCTTGCCCCGGGTGCCCGCCAGGTGCAGCTTGGGCACCTCGATTTCGGGAACCAGGAGCGTCGCCGACTTGGCCGGCTTCATCTGTGCTCCCTTCGCCGGCTCCGGCTCGGAGCCGGTCCCTTGACCGATCGCCGCGACCTGCACATGCTGCAGGATGACTTCCGCAATCGTCTCCTTCTTGCCCCGCGCCCCCGTCTCCACGTCCATCACCACGATCACGTCCACCCAATCGCCGGGCTGGACCTGGTAGGCGACGCCGGAGACTTCGTCGATCTTGACCGACACGGCGCGAAACCCGGGCGGGATTCGACCGACCATCCCCGCTCGGGTTCCCGGCGGGGCGAGCATGGACAGCAACACGGGCGTGTTCTTCGGAATCGGCTTCGACGCCACGCGCCCGATCGCTAGGTCCACCTTGTCGAGCCGCTCGTTCGCCGGAGCAAACAGGCTGTCGGCCGTCTCGACGGTCTCCACCATGTCCTTCTGAATTTCCTCGTAGCCCGCGATGTCCTGCTTGGCGCGAACCACGGTGACCGTCTGCCGCGCTGCGTTGGAGGCCTGGGCCCTACGGATCGAGTCCACGCCGAACTTCACCGCCAGAAGCCCGATCCCCAAACCGAGCACCAACGGTATGATTGCCTTTCGCTTCATGATCGTTCGTCCTCTTTCTCGTTGCACGCCTGGCGAGGCGCCGGTTCGGTCGGGGGTCCCTGACTCCTCTGGGCGTCAGGTCCGGGAGTACCCGCCTCGCCGCCCCGTAATCCCAATCTCGTCTGTTTATCGGATGGTTTTCGGCGACGTTCGACCTAAGAAAAGAAAAATGCAAAGTTCGAAGTTCGAAGTTCAAAGACAGGACCGCCGACCGATCCGATGCTCTTTGGACTTGAAACTTCGAACTTTGAACTTAACCAGAGGTTACATCCCCTCTTTGCGCATGCTGCAGCTCCCGCCCAGATCGTAGGCGTGGGTGCCGAAGAACCCGCCCATCAGCGACACCTCGCTGTAGGGGACGGTCACCGTGATCGTCTCGACCGGGTCCGCCACCGTGGCGTGCGTCATGCTGACGGAATAGCCGGTCAGCCCCGTCGGCTCCATGACCTCGGCGACACGCGTCAGTACCGACGTGTACGGCGATGTGGACGTCTGCAGGATCGCGATGCGGGTTCCCTCGCGGGCCGCCGTCTGCAGCGTCTGTCGAACCATGAACACCCATCCGTATTCCATGATCCCGAACAGAATCGTCAGAAGCAGCGGCAGAACGACGGCGAACTCAACTACGGCCGCAGCCCGGCGAAATGGTGAAGTCCGCGGCCCAACGTTCGAAACAGGGAATGTCCCCCTCTTTAACTTTTGAACTTTAATGTTTGAACTTCTCATCCTATACCCCCCACCATCCGAACATTTTGGCCGCCAAGATCAGCAACGTTCCGGCCGTGAGCGGCACACCGTAGGGAAGCAATTGGGACGTCGTCCCGAAGCTCCTGGCCGACCCGACCTCACTGAATGCCGCTTGCGGGGTGGAGACCTTCGCCAGAATCACCCCGATGTTGACACAGGCCATCCGCAGACGCCCCGTCGACAAAATCATTACCACGGCCGCAACTCCGCCGATCACCGCGCCCAGTGCGAAGGAATACAGCGTCAGCAGCGGACCTAACCAGACGCCGATCGCGGCCATCAACTTCACGTCGCCCGCGCCCATCCCGTGCATCAACCACGGAACGATGAGCAGTCCGAACCCCGTCAGCAGACCCCAGAATCCGACGGTCAGTCCGGAAGTTCCGAAGTAACAACCCTGGACGACCAGGCCAACCGCGATCAGCAGGGCATTGAGCCAGTTGGGCACGCGCTTCTGCGAATAATCAATCCATGAGGCCAGTAGAATACCGGGTATAAGAATCGCGCAAGTCGTGTGCCAGAAACCGAATTCCATAGGAAATTACTCCAGCCCCAAACGGGCAATGCCGGCGAACCCGGTAGAAGTCTACGATATGCAACCTCGCTGCGACGGAACGTCTGAGAACCTCGTTTCAAAGTTCAAAGTTCAAAGTTCGAAGAACCGGCCCGTCGCGTCAGAGTTCTTTTGAACTTTGAACTTTGAACTTCAGGAAAAAGCAGGCCGGTGGGCGCCGCCGCATCCGACGGCGCCCACCGGTTCCCCCGTCCTGGCCTTTCGAACTCGCGGGCGTTAGACGTGACTCAGCGCCCCGCGAGGCGAACCGAGGCTTAGGTACTGGTGCCCGTCGGCAGGCTGCTGTCCACGTTCGTGAAGATCGTATCGACCGTGGTGCCGAGCCCGGTAATCGCGCCGAGGGCGACGATAATAATCAGGGCAAGCATCACGGCGTACTCGGTCGCCGTCGGGCCGTCTTCAGACCGCAGAAAGTTCTTTGCACGGTTCAGGAAATTACTCATACGTTGACTCCTCTCCTGTAGGGGGCTGCTCGCGGCAGCCCAAGGTAAATTCGAAGGTTGCTCAGGCGCCGCGACCGGGCCTGACCCCTCCACTTAACCGCTCGAACCTCCTAAGGGCACGAGCTTGAACCACTCGATTGGACTTACTTCGCGTCTGAGGGAGTCGGATCGGAAGGGATGAATCGCCTCCTCCCCCGCCGACCGACGACGTACAACCGTCGTCTCCCCCTCCACTAGTCAAACCTACGAAACAAAGGCTTCGCGGGCAAACGGTTTCCGTGAATCTCTTGGCCTCGCACTGCGAATCTGGACGCCGGCGATCTTCGTCACCGGCTCATCGCGGCGCGAAACCCGGCTGCCACGCACTGCGGACGCCCTCAACTGTGCTACGTTTCTCATGCTACGAACCGCTGGCGGGCACGGTGCTGGCGATGCTCGTGTATAAGTTGTCCATGTGCGCACCGAAGCTGCTTAGCGCCCCGATGACGGCCACACAGATCACCGCAATCAAAACGGCATATTCCGTCGCGGTCGGACCATCTTCGGATCCCACGAACCGCCGCAGTCTTTGGCAAAACGCATTCACGGTCGCGCTCCTCTCCCGAACTTCCATCAGCGGCGGCGCGTGACGCGCACTCCGCCGCTTCAGAAGTATCCAATCTCAGCATCGAATACGTTCACCCCCTCCGCAAGCGAAAACCGCCGGCCGATCCGGAAAAAACCGACCAGCCCGCACTGAACGCGGTTATCGGAGCCGCGCCTGCGTCAGAATCGTGTCGTACCTTGTAGGCGGCTTCAAGCAGTTCTGATATGCGGACGATAGGTGCGCGATGCGCATGAATTGGCCGGTTGCCGTACTTGATCGCCTCACCGCCGCGGCCCACGTCGACGGCGGGTGGGGATATCTCGCGGGCGCCGCGCCATGCACTGAGCCGACTTGTCTCGCCTGTCTGGCGCTATCGGCCTATAAGACCGACACAGAAACCTACGCACGAGGACTGGCGTGGCTCGCCCGACTGCAACGTCCCGACGGCAGTGTCCCGGTTGCCTCGAACGTCACGTCTCCCTGTTGGACCACGGGGCTGGCTGTATTGGCCTGGTCTGCGTCCATCGGCGAAACCGCCGTAGACTGCCACGCGCAGATTGAGAAAGCCGCCGCTTGGTTACTCCGAACTTATGGCAAAACGATTGCACCCAACCCACGAGTCTATGGCCACGACCCTACCTTGACAGGATGGGGCTGGGTCGAAAACTCCCATTCCTGGGTCGAACCAACCGCGTACGCAGTCCTCGCTCTCCGTGCCGCCGGAAAGGAAAAGCACCCACGAGTACGGGACGGCATTCGACTGATCTTGGATCGCGCCATTCCGACTGGCGGGTGGAATTATGGGAATACCCGTGTTTTCGCAAACACCCTGCGGCCATTTCCCGGTCCCACGGGGATCGCTCTCACGGCGCTGGGAGGAGAGCCGTCCGATTCGCGCATTGATTCGGGCATCGCCTATTTAATCCCTGAACTGCCACGCGTGCGTGCTCCACTCTCGTTGAGTTGGGGATTAATGGGACTTTCCGCCCGGGGCAAGCGCCCGGACGAATCTCCGCAATGGCTTGAGGAGTGCGCCCGGCGCGTTCTTCGCAGCACGCCCAACGCCATGAACGACGCCCTCCTGCTCTTGGCCGACGCGGATCATTGCCCGATCACCCATCGTTCACTGGAGGTTGCGACGACCAATGGATGACGCAGTCTACAACTCCGTCGCAACTGCCGCGAGTCGGAAACTGTCGCGCCGCGAAATGCTCGGCGTCGGCGGTGCGCTGCTCCTGGGCGGCGGGATCGCAACCGGATTTCGCTGGGCCTCAGGGCATGAACGTGGAATGCGCGCCGAGGTCTTCATCGGCAAGGCGCGCGACTATCACGCCGATTTCACATTTATCATTCAAGAGGGATTCGCCGCACTCGGGATCGGACGGGGGGATATCCAAGGAAAGCGGATCCTGCTGAAACCGAACCTGGTCGAGACGGCCCCGGGTCAGGCCCACATCAACACCCATCCGGCGGTGATCGTCGGCGCGGTCGAAGCCCTGCGCCGTCTCGACGCCCGTGCCGTCATCGTGGCCGAGGGACATGGACACCACCGCGACAGTCGGCTGATTCTCGATGAATCCGGAACGGGCGCGGCCTTGGAAGAGGCCGGCGCGGACTTTGTCGATCTGAATCACGACGAGTTCGTCGCCGTGCCCAACAGAGGCGGCTGGACGAACCTCGCACCGCTCTACCTCCCGAAAACGCTGCTCAGCGCGGATTGGGTGATCTCCGTTCCCAAACTGAAAACCCATCATTGGGCCGGCGTCACCTGCTCGATGAAAAACCTCTTCGGGGTGATGCCCGGCGTGGTGTACGGCTGGCCCAAGAACGTCCTGCACTACGCGGGCATCCCGGAGTCCATCCTCGACATCAACGCGACCGTCAAGCCCTCGCTCGCCATCGTTGACGCCGTCGTGGGCATGGAAGGCGACGGGCCGATCATGGGCACGCCGAAGGAGGTCGGCTGCATCGTCATGGGCCGCAATCTGCCCGCCGTCGACGCCACCTGCGTGCGAATGATGGACCTCAACCCTTACGGCGTCCCTTACCTCGCCCAGGCCTCCGGACGCCTCGGTCCCATCCACGAATCCAACATCGCTCAACGCGGCGAGCCGATCGCCGCCCTGCGTACCCGCTTTCAACTCCTCGACGCCCCACACCTCAAATCCGTCGCCTCGAGTTAGAGTGAAGTGAGGCCCTGGACGAGCCGCACTAATCTCGATACATAGGCGGAAACAAGCATAAGAAAGCCCTTGACATGGCGTTAGTCGCAAGGTAGGAGTTGTGTGCATGGTCGCAAAATACTCGCCGCCGTTCATCTCGCTGGCACTCGTGGTCCTTCTGACCGGGTGTTCGGCCCGTCACCACGCTCAAGACGTACAGTCCGGTCTGGAGGGCGACCGTCTCACGGTCGGCGCCGTCCAGCGCGAAATCCATAAGGGCATGAGCGGGAGCGAGGTTCTGGAGACCCTGGGGAGTCCCAACGTCGTGTCCACGGATGAGGCCGGTCGCGAAGTCTGGGTCTACGACAAGTTCGCCACCGACGTCGTCGCTTCCGGCAGTAGCTGGTCGATCTTCGGCCTGGGCGGCGGATTCGGACACAGCGGCGCGGGCGGAGGAGGAATCGGGGCCGGGGGCAGCGCCGGTGCGGCTTCCACGAGCCAGCGGACGCTCACCATCATCATCAAGTTCGACCAAGAGAAGAAGGTGCGCGACTTCGCGTATCACTCGTCCCGTTTTTAGAAGCCGAAAATGTCCCGACGGTCGATCACTTCCAAGGTGTGGATCGGCGGACTTCTGGCGACGGGTGACCTGTGCGGTTGCGCGCCGCACATCCCGCCGAATGCCCTGGCCATGCGCCCCCAGTCGCTGGAGTGGCGTCAGCGCAGCACGCGGCGGTTCTTCACCACCGATGAAAAGCAGATTCTGGCCGCGTCCGCCGGAACACTGCAAGACCTGGGCTTTACGATCGACAATACCAGATCGGAGCTGGGCCTGATCGTCGCCTCCAAAGACCGTACGGCCGTCGAAGGCGGACAAGTCGCGGGCAAGGTGGTCATGGCCATCGTCTTCCGGGCCGACGTGCCCATCGACCGCAACCAGAAGTTCCGTGCCTCGGTCGTGACCCATCCGAGTGGAAACGAGATCGCCGTGCGGGTCACCTTCCAACGAATCGTCTGGAACGACCGCAACGAGGTTTCCAAGTTGGAATTGTTGGACGACCCCAAGATGTACCAGGAGTTCTTCGAGAAACTGTCGCAGGCCGTCTTTCTGGAGGCGCATCAGATATGACACGGAGCGGCGTCGGCTTCGGTTTGTATTGCCTTTGCGTCTGCGCCGTGCCGGCGTGTCAATCCTCGAAGGCGGAGCTTCTCAAGGCCGACTCCAGCGCCGTCAAGCTCCGCAGCATCCAGACCCGGGCGTTCGACACCACCGACAAGACGGCGACGCTCCGCACGGCGATGGCCACGCTGCAGGACCTCGGCTTCGTAATCGACAGCGCCGACGACGTCATCGGAACGGTGAGCGCCACGAAGCTGGACCGATACGCCTTACGGATGACGGTTACGGTGCGTCCTCGCGGGACGACGCAACTGCTCGTTCGAGCCAACGCCCAATACGGCCTTCGCGCCGTGGAAGACCCCCAACCCTACCAGCAGTTCTTCGATGCCTTGGGCAAGGCCATGTTCCTCGCCGCCCAGGAAGTTGACTAGTCGATCTCATCGCGTCCAAAGCGCCTTCGCCCGGGCGTAGTCTTCCGGCGTGTCGATCTCCACCGCCCGCAGATTCCCGATCGGGGCGGCCACGAACACGTGTCGATCCAGAATGTCATTCAGCGCCGACTCAAAGAAGAGGTCCCGTCGCGCACCCTCTTCGTTATAGCGCCGTAGCGACTCGACCAGGCCCGCACACGCCGATGGATCAAACTTGGCGACTCCGATGAACTCCCCCAGCGCGTCCTGCGGAGGAACATCTTTGCCAATGCGTGTAATCCGCCCGGCTCGGTCCACTTTGACCTTCACCTCCTCCGCTCCGCAGGGCTTGGTGTCCACCGCGAGCGCCGAGTCCGACCGCCGCAGCAGCAATGAGAGCAGCGGCCGCTCAAACCAGACATCGCCGTTGAAATAGAGAATCCCCTCGTCCAGATAGTCGCGGGCCAGCCACAAGGAATGCACCGTGTTGGTGGCGGCATAATCCTCATTGACGACGAGCCGGCAGCTCACGGCCTCACCGAGAACGGCGCGCTCCACCAACTCCCGCCGGTATCCGACCACGATGACCACGTCGTGAATGCCGTATTCGAGAATGGATTGGAGGATGTTCCCGAGCAGTGTCCCCTCAGGGCACGGCAGAAGGCACTTGGGCCTGTCCCACCCCGTCGACGCGAGCCGCCGCCCCTGCCCCGCTGCCAGGATCACCGCTTTCATGGACCGGACTAGATCGACGCGATCAGGCCCGCGATCTCCCTCCGCAGGTCGCAGCGCCGGCCGCGCAAAATCGCGTTCACCATATGAAAAAGGGGAATCGAAACGTCCAACGCCCAGAGGGTCTCGATGGTCTGCGACATGGCCACTCCCTCCACGGTCATTCGCACTTCGTCCAGCGCTTGGGGCAACGTCCTCCCCTTGGCCAGCAACGTCCCCAACTGCCGATTGCGACTGTCCGGGCTGATGCAGGTGGTAATCAAATCGGCGGCCCCGGAGATGCCGAAGGCCACGCTCTCCGGAATCCCAAAAAACGACGCCACCGCGGCGAGCTCCTTCAGTCCCTCGGTCATGAGCACGCCCTGGACGTTGGCCCCCAACTCGAGTCCTTCCGCCAGACCCGCCGCGATCGCCACGATCCCCTTCAAGGCCGCACAGATCTCGTGGTGCTGCGGATTGCGGCTCACCTCGAACGAGATCACGTCGTTGCGCAGCGTATCCTTGACCAGGGCGAGGTGCATCAGGTCCTCGCAGGCGAGGATGGCTTTGGTCGGCTTTCCCTGTGCCACCTCATTGGCAATGGTCGGGCCGGTGAGCACCACCACCGAAGCGCCGGGGATTTCGCTGCGGATGACCTCGCTCATGGTCCGTTGCTGTTCGGCGTCGAAGCCCTTCGACACACTGAGGACCAACGGACGGACCGCGTGCTGCCCAAGTTCTTTCGCCACGGTCCGCACCTGCCCCGACGGCACGGCGAGAACCAACAGCGTCCGGTTGGGATCGAAGTCGGTCGCGTACTTTTCCTCGACGATCATGGACACCGGAATCGGGCGTGGGTCGATCGGCGACGGGCCGCTTCGGTTTTCGTTGAGCTGCTTGGCCGTCGCGGCGTCGATCGTCCACACCCGCGTCGGACGGTTCTTCGAAAAAAGCGACGCCAGCGTCAGCCCCCAGTTCCCCGACCCGATGACGATGATCGCCTCGATCGAACGCATCCGCGCATCGTACGCTTGATATTGCGCGCCCGCAAGTTTGCCCGACGGCGCATGATCCGAACCCGGAGCGCAAGCGACGGGCCAACGGCCCAAGCGAACGGGCCCCGCGCTCGCGCTTGGGGTTCTGATGAACGCGCCTTGACTCCGCCCAACGAACCGTGAACCCGCTTGCCACTCGCGCAACGGTTCACGCCGCTGGTACACACCGAGTTGCTCCTTACGGCGGCCAGTGGTCGCGTCCGTTTTCACCCGGGAGGCGCCAGCCCACGGACACGCGCGTCCCCACGAGGTAACGCATCCTGGAGTGTCGCCGGGCTCGCGCCCGGTGCTCTGACCCAGCGCTCTGAGGCCACGCGCAGAAAAAGGGCCTGGTGAGCAATCGCCCACCGGGCCCCGTCGGATCTCACGTTGTCGGGTCGATGCCCCGACGTAGGCTACTGGCCTTTCTCTCGTCCGTCGCCCGTTTGCATCGGTTGCCCGTTCAGGTCCTCGACGCGGACGATGTGCAGCAATGTGCAATAAATCACTCGGTCGGCAATACGCACTCCTTCCCTTTCCGATAGGCCGATCTCGACCGTGGAACGGGTCAAAAACGCCATCTCCGGGTGCCGAATGTCATAGGCGGTCCCGTCGCTGAAATACAAGCGAACCGGAACGAACGGGCGCCGGTCTAGAAGCTGTCTCAACTCTTCTGCACGCATGACAACAAGAATGATACCTGTCCTATGGGAAGTCATCAACTCGCGATCTGACGCCTCCCCCCAAAAGCCGCGCAGCAAAAGGGCCCGGTGAGCATCGCGCCCGCCGGGCCCCAGCCGTTAACGCAATCGCACGCCGTCAGAGCCGTGGACGGAACTTGTCCCGGCGCGCTGAGAGACAGTCGCTCCCACAAGAGCAATGCGTTTTTCAACGGGCGGTTGGCTTTCCCCGCTGACGAGTTTCCGGGTGTTGCTTTCGAGCTTCTTCACGTCGCCGGAGCCCAAAGCGACGTCCACGACGACGCCCGCGCGATCGATCCACAAGGCCGTGGGAATGATCCCGTCCGGGACGCCGTACTGCTCGATGGTTTTCCCGCCATCGAGGAGTACCCGTTGGTTGAGCTTGTTTCGCTCGACGTACTGCTTGAGGATTTCCTTGTCCTCGTCCCAGGCGTTGACGGCCAGGACCACCAATCCGTCCTTCTTGTACTGCTCGGCGATGCGACTGACGTGCGGAGCCTCCGCACGGCAGGGAGCTCAGCCATCGGCGAAGAAGGCCACCAGAACGGGTTTGCCGCGTTGATCGCTGAGGCGGACCTTCGCCCCATCGAGGGCGGTTAACCGAAAGTCCGGCGCGGGCTTGTCCTTCACCTGGGCGACGAACCGACGTTCGGCCGCCCCCGCGCACCCGGCCAGACCCAGGACGGTCAAAACCGCCGCGGCATACCAAACTCCTCGCATCGAAGAAGTCCCCTTCGGCCGTTCGGCGGCGCTAACCCGAATTATTCATACCGCTCCGATTGAGCGTGGTTGAGGCTTGGCGTGCATCGGGCGTGAGGCGTTGTGCACAAGGGGAACGCGATAGGCGCAAACCCCCCCCCTTATTCGCACTGACATCCGATAACACGAAAAGACGCCGAAAAGCACCCATTTGCCAGGAACCAGCCAGGAAGTGAACGTGGGTAGACGCGCGGGGGAAATCGCCCCCGTCCCATGTCTCCGACAGGCGGCCCTCACGCAGCCGGTGGCGAGAACTCGCGCACGAAAGTGTAGAATGTCGTGGCGGATATCCGCAGCGCCACGACTGGGCCGGGTTGCGAACCTTCGTGTGCGTGGAGAGCCAGCGAACGATCGACGGCCAAACCTCGACTGATCGCCGGTACTCCATCAGCGACCTGAGCGGCGTGGACGCCCGGACCATGCTGGAATACGTTCGCGGACACTGGGGCATCGAAAATCAACTCCACTGGTCGCTGGACGTGACCTTCCGGGAGGACACCCTCCGCAACCGCGTCGGACACTCCGCTGAAAACTTCTCGCGGATTCGCCGCCTGGCCCTGAATCTCCTGCGACGGGATCAGACCTGTAGGGCGGGCCTCAAGGGAAAACGCCTTCAGGCGTGCCTGAAGGAGGACTACTTACTCAGGATACTCGCCCAGGGGGTGATTTAGATGCGATTGCCCTGGGCGCCCTGCCGACGGGTGAGCACGGGGCGTGACAGGCCGCACACAGGCGAATACAACTCACGGGTAGCAAGTCGCCGGTCGCCACCGGCGCGGAGGTTGGCCCATGACGGACGGGAAGCAGATCGGCTTCCGGAAGCTGACGGCAGCCGGAACTCTCAAAAGACTGCTGGCCGAGCACTTCTATGAGTTGGACCGGGCGGCGAAGGCAGGCGCTCCGAAAGTAGCTTGGTGTACGAGCGTCGGCCCGGCCGAGTTGCTGCGGGCACTGGGTTTCCTCGTGTATTTCCCCGAGAACCACGGGGCGATGCTCGGCGCCTCGCGGGTGGCAACGGAAACGATCCCCGCCGCCAACGCCATCGGCTACTCGCCCGAGGTCTGCTCATACATGACCAGCGACATCGGCGCGTTTCTGCAGAAGCGCACGCCGCTTTCCGACGCCTACAAGGGCATTGAGGGCATTCCCAGGCCCGACGTGCTGGTCTACAACACGAACCAATGCCGGGAGGTTCAGGATTGGCTTGCTTGGTACGGTCGGCATTGGGACAGGCCCGTGCTCGGCATCGAGTGCTACCGCGGGGTCGGCAATGTGACCGACGTGCACGTGGCGGGCATCGCGGGCCAGCTCCGGGCGCTGGTACCCCCGCTGGAGAAGATCGCCGGCCGGAAGCTTGACCCGGCGCAGTTGCGCGAGGCGGTGCGGCTCTCGCGAGAATGCTCCGACCTGTGGAAAGAGGTGCTGGAGACGGCGGCGGCGAGGCCTTCCCCGCTGACTTTCTTCGACAGCACTGTACACATGGCCCCGGCCGTGGTCATGCGCGGCACCCAGGCGGCCGTCGACTATTACCGGGAACTGCTGCCGGAGCTGAAGCAGCGGATCTCCGACGGCGTGGCGGCGGTCGAAGGCGAGCGTTTCCGGCTCTATTGGGAAGGCATGCCGATCTGGGGTCGCTTGCGGGATCTGGCCACCATGCTGCTCGAACTGCGCACCTGCGTCGTGGCCAGCACCTACGCGAACTCCTGGATCTTTGCCGCCCTTGACCCGGACGACCCCTTCGACTCCATGGCCCGGGCGTACACCGAGTTGTTCATCGTGCGGTCCGACCCCTATAAGGAGGAGTATCTCGCGGAGATGATCGATCGGTTTGCCGTGGACGGCATCGTGTTCCACGATTCCAAGACGTGCCCCAACAACACGAACTGCCGGCACGGCATGCCGCAACGAATCTTCGAGCATCTGAGCGTGCCCTCGATCACCGTGGCCGGCGACCTGAACGATCTGCGTTGCTACTCGGATGAGCAGGCGCGCACGCAAATTGAGGCCTTTGTCGAGCAGCTCGGGGAAGCGACGTCGCCGCGCCGGCCTTAGAGCGTGTGTGCGTCGGGTGGCACTGGCAGCTTGCTGCCGGCGGGATGCGTCCCACAGCGGACAACGCGGGCGGACAACCCGCCCGTGGCATTCAGCACGTCAGGTTGTGGAGCTACTCAGCTATGCTGTTCGCGGAGGGGGCAGCTTGATGGCAGGAGCAGTCCGGCAGAGGATCGGGAAATGACGCAGCGTTGGTCAGTGGGTGTCGACGTCGGCGCCTCGGCCACGAAAGCGGTGTTGCTGAACGCCGAGGGGCGGGTATGCGCCCGGGCGGTGCGGAAGTCCGGAGCGGACTTCGCCGCGGCTGCCGATGCCTGCCTCGCGGAAGTCCTGGCGGCCGCCGGCATCGACGCGGCAGTGATCGGTCGTGCGCTGGCTACCGGTTACGGCCGGCGCAACGTGCGCTTCGCGCACGCCATCGCGACCGAAATCACCTGCCACGCCCACGGCTGCCACGCGAACCTGCCGAAGGCCATGACGATTGTTGACATCGGCGGCCAGGACAACAAGGTCATAGTGATCGACGACAGCGGCGCGCGCCGCCATTTCAAGATGAATCGCAAGTGCGCCGCGGGTACGGGAGCTTTTCTGGAGGAGATCGCGGCTCACCTGGACATCCCGTTGGCGACGCTGAACCCGTTGGCCAGGCAGGCGACCGGCACCCTCCAATTAGGCTCGTTCTGCACGGTCTTCGCCAAGACGGAACTCCTGAAGCTGCTCGCCCAGGGCGCGCCGCTGCCTGAGATCGTCAAGGCCGCCTTCCGTTCTGTGGTGAAGCGCATTCTGGAAATGGACCCGTTGAGCGGGCAGGTTGTGATGACCGGCGGCGTCGTGGCCCACAATCCGGTCATCGTGGAATTGCTTTCTGAGGCACTGGGTCGGGCGGTGCTTGTCCCGGACCATCCCCAATACACCGGCGCACTGGGGGCGGCCCTGCTCGCCGCAGACGCCTAATTCCCGCGGCCGCGAAGATGCCCCTTGGCGCGCGGCGGTGGAACCGCTGGAGACTGGATCATGACGCTCGAGGCCTTGTTCTCACCCCGTGCCGTAGCGGTCATCGGCGCTTCCAACCGGGAGCTGACGATCGGCTACCGCATCATCCAGAACCTGCTGGATTTCGGCTATCGCGGGTCGATCTACCCGATCAACCCGAAAGGCGGCGAAATCCGCGGGCTACCGGCCTATACCTCCATCCTCGACGCGCCCGAGCCCGTGGACGTCGCGCACCTCGTCATCAAGAACACGCTCGTCCCGGCCTGTGTCGAGGACTGCGCCCGCAAGGGGGTGCGGGCAGTGATCGTCAATACGGCCGGCTTTCGCGAGATCGGGCCGGAAGGCGCCCGGCTCGAGGACGAACTGGCCGGCGTCGCCATGAGGACAGGCATCCGAGTGTTCGGCCCCAATTGCCAGGGCATCATCAACACCGACCCGGCTGTGCGCGCCTACTGTAACTTCACCTTCACCAGGCCGGTGCCCGGGCACGTCTCCATCGTTGCCCAGAGCGGCGGCGTGGGTGAGGTGATTCATCAGCGCATCACCGAACTGGGCGTCGGCGTCCGCCAGTACGCCAGCAACGGCAACGCCTGCGACGTGTCCATCCCGGAGATTATTCAGCACTATGGTCAGGACGCCGAGACGACGGTCATCGTCGTGCACATTGAGAGCCTGGCGGACCCCCATGCCTTCCTGGAGGTGACCCGCGACGTCGCCCGCCGCAAGCCGATCCTGGCCATGAGTGTCGGCCGCACGGCCGAGGGCGCCAAAGCCGTCTCGTCGCACACCGGCAAGATGATGAAGCTGCATCGGGCCGTCGATCTGGTATTCGAGAAGGCCGGCGTCGTCGCGTTGCACAACATCGAGGATCTCTGTCAGTCGGCCATCGGCTTCGCTGCGCAACCTGTGCCGAGAGGTAACCGCGTGGGGATGATCACCAACACGGGCGGGCCGGCCATCATCGCCACCGACGAGTTGATTGAGGGCGGGATGGTCATGCCGCCCCTGGCGAAGCAGACCGAGACGATCCTGCGTGACAAGCTTCATCCTGAAGCATCCATAAGCAACCCGGTGGACGTGCTGGCGACCGCCGGCCCTGAGCACTTCGCGGCCGCCATCGACGCCATGCTACAAGACGACGGCATCGATGCGATCTATCTGAACTTCATCACGCCGTTCTTTGCGGACACCTTGGGCATCGCGCGAGAGATTGCCGCCGCTAACGGCCGCTCCGCCAAGACGATCGTCGCCACCGTGATGACGCAGAAGCAGATCTGGGCCGAGACCTTGCAACTCATCCGTGTCGCCGGCGTACCGACCTACGATATGCCTGAAACCGGCGCTCGCGTCCTGGCGGCGATGGGACGCTATGCGACGTTCCGGCAGCGACCCCGGCCGCGTCCCCTTTCATTCCCCAACGTAGCCACCGACATGGCCCGCGCCCTGCTGAAGTCGGCCCGGCAAGCCGGCCGAAAGTCGCTGAGCGCCGGCGATGGCTTCGAGCTCCTGACCTGTTACGGGATTCCCGTGGCGCGCTACGCTTGGGCCGGCAGCGTTGACGAATGCGTCGCCTGCGGTGACGAGCTCGGCTACCCAGTGGTGCTCAAGGTCGATGCAGAGTCCTTAGTCCATAAGACGGACGCCGGGGCCGTGGTCCTGGACATCCGCGACCGCGAGGCGTTGCACGCCCGGGCGAAAGACCTTGCCGCCCGTTTCGCCGAAACCTCGCCCCGGTTCCTCGTGCAGGAACAACTGCGCGGAGGCCGGGAGGTCATCGTCGGCGCCCAGGCGGTGGCTGGCTTGGGACATGTAGTCATGTTCGGTCTGGGCGGCATCTTCGTCGAAGTGCTGAAGGACGTGAGCTTCCAGCTCACCTCGGTGAGCGGACCGGAAGCGCGCGAGATGATCGAGTCGGTCCGGGCACACGCGTTGCTCGCGGGTGTGCGCGGTCAGCCGGGCGTCGATGTGCGGGCCCTGGCGGAGATCATCCAGCGCGTCTCACACATGCTGACTGACAACCCCGATATCCAGGAACTGGACATCAATCCGGTCTTCGCCCTGGCGCGCGGCGCGGTAGCGGCCGACGTGCGGGTGACGCTCTGAACAATGCCCGTGTCCGTCCCACGCTACACGAGTTTGTCGTGGCCGGGTCTTCACGCGGAAGGAGAATACCACTGCTCAAGAGCAGTGGCACACATCGTCAATGGCACTCCGGCCGCCGTTTCCCGTTTGATGCGTTCCGCGAGGCCTTGCCGTCGATGACTCGTGCGCCGGTCATGGTCCCTGCATACCGCGCCGAATCAGCGGACGCCAGCTTGGGGGTGTGCCACTGCTCTTGAGCAGTGGACAACACACGAATGGTTCGTCCCACGCCACACGAGTTTTTCGCGGCCGGGTCTTCACGCGGAGGGAGAATACCACTGCTCAAGAGCAGTGGCACACAACCACGCATCCACATTCACAGGACAACAGTGCCACCCGGCCCATTCCCACGGGCGTCACGGAAAGTCCCCCCTGGACGCAGCCGGAACACCGCTCAGACACACGTTGATGTCGTAGATGTACGCCGAACCGGAACTACAGAACGGATCCCCAGAGCAAGCGTCGTCCGTGCCGGAAGCACCGACTATGGCTAGGTCCACTCCCAGGGACACCGCGCCTCCGAACCCATCGGATGCTTCGCCGTCGGAAGGAATCAGCTCCAGACTCTCAACCCATTCCGCGCCCCTGAGGGTATAAAGATACACCGCTCCCGAAGCAGGACCGGGAGTGCCTGCGCCGGTGGCCCCCACGAAGAGGCGATCTCCAAGCACGGAAACGCTATATCCGAAGGAACGGTATCGGACCTCGGTCGGCGGATTCAGTTTTTGTTCGTCGCCCCAGGTCGACCCGTTGAAGCGATAGACATACGCCTTTCCCGACCCGACAAACGCGCCGTCGGCAGAATAGGCACCGACTACGAGAACGTTCTGGTACGTTGCGACCGAGCGCCCAAAGTTAGCTGGAGACGCGCGATCGGACGCAGTGAGCTTCTGCTCTTGGACCCATGAAGCTCCGTCCCAGCGGAAGACGTACGCCGCGCCGCCCCCGCCCGTTCCCGGTGCTCCGCCCACGATCACACCTGCGCTTACGGCAACAGAGGTTCCGAAGCGATCGAAAACCCCTACTTCAGGCGGCGCGAGCCTTTCCTCCTGGAGCCAACTGGAACCGTTCCAACGAAAGACGTAGATCGCGCCTGGTCTGGTCTTCCCGAAGAAGACGTCGCCCATCAGTCCAATTGCGACTACATCCTCATTGATCGCAACAGATACCCCGAAGCCGCCGGCCACCACGGGATCAGTCGGCAATAGCTTTTGATGTTGAGCCCATGTTGCCCCATTCCACCCGAACACGTACACGGCCCCGGCCCCGCTGTCGTTAGGAGCGGTGACCATGGCGACGTTACCATCGATGGCCACTTTCCACCCGAAGCTGGAGCCTGGTTGCAGATCCGAGGGGACCAGCTTCTGCTGTTGCACCCAGTTCGATCCGTACCTGCGGAAAACGTAAGCGGCCCCGGGATCGCCCCCAAGGAAAACGCCCGCCGCGCCGACGACCACAACGTCGCCGGTGATGCCTACGGACGCCCCAAAGTGCTGCTCCCTGGCGGCGTCGGCGGCGGTGAGTTTAGCCTTCTCACATTGCGTGAGCGTCACCTGGAGTACAGCAAAGTCCGCAAGGTCCACATCGCCATCCCCGTCGAAGTCAAACGCTTCGCAACCGTTCGGGTACGGGCCACCTTGCGGGCCCGTCAGGCACGTGACCCACCCCGCCAAATCCAGAGCCTCGTAGGGAAGTTTCACAGCGGGTTCAAAGGAGAGCTGCGAACGCTGTTCCACTCCGTTCGCGTGCTCGACCCAGTTCGGCCCGGGGCGGCAAAACACGTGGACCACACCAGGCTCCGGGAGCACGTCGTCGTCCGCCCCTGCGCCGACGGGAACCGACAGCAAAACTGCGATGCTCCATGCGATCCGACCGGGTTTCATGGCGTGCCCTCCGTAACGGCGTTGCGAGGCGATTTTTACAGTGTATCAGAAGTGGTGAGACTCGTCAACCGAGTTGTGACTGTTGGTTTTTCAGCGGGGTGGGGGAACGACCGTCCAGTAGTAAATGAAGAAAACCCCGCCGAGAACGGCCGCCGCAAGGAGCGTGGTTTTGATGCGGTGGATCAGACGTTCGAATCGCCTGGCTCTGCCCGGATCGCCCGCCAACGAAATGAGGAATCGTATTCGGCTGCCGATCGAGGAATGCCGCCAGCTCCGTTCCTCCGCGGGGATGCCGTTGAGGATGGCCACACGTTGCAGCGCCGACGCGAAGATCGCCGCCGCCGTCGCGCAGACGCGTCCGTCCTCGGTCCGCGCGCTCCGCGGACCGAGGTGAACGCTGCACGGGCGGTCGCAGTCCGATTCCGCGGGAGTGACGCAGCGAGCGCCGAACAGATCGGCCTGCCGCTCGAACCGCCGCGAGACCCATCCGAACCCGATGCCCCAAAAGAGGACGGTCGCAGCCAACCCGATGCCCTGGATCGCCGCCGACGAGAGACCGCCCGCGGCGCGTGACCCCGCCGTGGCCTGGGCCAGCCCCTCCATGAGGCCGGCGACCACCAACCAACCGACCACGGCGAAAACCAGAAAGTGCTGAATGTGCCGATGCCGAACGTGTCCCGCCTCGTGCCCGAATACGGCTTCGATCTGCCTCGGGCTTATCGTCGCCAGCAGGGCATCGGAAAGGAGAACGTACCTCACGGGGGCGAAAACGCCCATGACCGCGGCGTTAATCATGATCCCGTCGCTCTTCCAGACGAGAATGTCGCGACAGCGCAGCCCGATCCGATCGCAGAGGGTTTCAAGGCGCTCGCGCAACGGGCCGGCCTCCAGCGGCATCGTGCGCCAAACCCGGCAGAGCATCACCGGTGCGACGACGAAAACTCCCGCGGCGACGACGCCGAGGAGCGCGTCGGGCGTCCAGACCCACCCACTCCATCGTCGAAGCGCGGCGTCGTACCCCCGCGTCATGTCCGCCGCGAAAAGGATCAGCATCATCGGGGCGGCGACGACCAGAAGGTGATGGCGGAGATTGAAATCGAGATAGACGCCCAGCCGCCAGCGCGGAGCGCTCGTCAGGTGCGCACCGTCGGATCGCGGATCGCCGAACAGGCGGAGCGCTCGCTCCGCCGGGTAGGCCGCCACCCACAACGCCACCGCGCCGGCAAAGAAGGGCGAAAGAACGATCGCGTCGCCGAAGATTTGCAGCGCAGGCGTGATGCGCCCGAAGTCGAACCAATCGGCCCAGCGTGTGAGCAACACTGCGGCGGCGAAAGCAACGAGGAGCGCGGTGCGGAGAACGAAGACCGCCCGATGGTGAAACTGTTGGGCGACGTGAGGCGCGTCGGGGTGCTTGTGATGCAGCCTGCGGGCGCGGCTCGCCGCCCATGCAGCGGCCAGGCCCAACAGCAACGGTTGGCTTAAAACGGTGAGCAGCGTCCTTGAAACGTCGTCACCCGGAACGAGCCGCCACTCGCCGGGGGCCTCGGCTCGCCAGAACAGGACCGCAAACGCAAGAATGGCAAATAAGTGCATTTGTTACAAACAATTTACGGATGCCAAGCCGTCCATCGACGTTCCGCGCCTTGTGAAACACTGTGCCTTCAGCCTACTATTAGGCATGTTGAACGAAGAGGTCACGAAACGGCCCAACGGACTTTTTCCGATACGTTTGGGCGGCTCGAGTAGAGCGACCGCCCGACCGTAACGGCGGTGTCCGTCGCGCTTTGGGCGAGCGTCCCAACACGACCGGAACTTGTACCCGGAGAGGATACGTATGAACAGCACACGAACGACCATGGGTTGCATCATCGCTCTTTCGATGGTCGTGGCCGGGTTTGCGAACGCGCGGCCCGCGTTCGCCCGACACGACGCGAGCAGACCGACCAAGACGGCGCAGGTTGTCGCCGACGACACCAAAGCGGGAGGTGGGGCGGCGACCCAAGCGCCTGCCGCGGCCCCGAAAGCCCGATCCTCCAAGACCCTCGCCAGGGCGCCCAAACCAGGGGTGCGGATGCAGGCGAGGATTGTGCAGATCAACAAACTTCGTGAGATGATGGACGAAAAGGTCGAGTTGACGTCGACGCAGAAGAGGAAGGTCGACGGCCTGTTCAACTATTTCATTAAGACCGCCAAGAACGCCGTGCCCCAGAGGCAGTTGCAGACGCCCCCAGAGGCGGGCGACACCGCCGCGGTGGAGCGCGTCGGCGGCGAAATCAGGCCCCTGAAGAAGGAGCCTCTCCCCCCTACGGACGACCCTTCGGAGGTGCTGATCGAGAAGGTCAGGGCGCAACTGAATCCCGATCAGGTTCCGGCTTTTGAGAAGGTCGTCGAACGCTGGAAGGTGATCACGTCGCTTGGACCGCGGACGGGCCCGCTCCTGCAACTTCGGAGGGCGTTGCAGGATCCAGAAGTGGGCCTGTCAGAATCCGAGAAGGCGGACGCCGACAAGGTTCTTCGGGACACGCTCAAGTCCCTCCAATCGGATCCCGACTGCAACCCGGAGAAAATGGAGACGGCGGCCGATAAAGCGCGGTCCACCATCTGCGAGAAATTGACACCTTTGCAGCGTTCCAAGATCGAAGCGAACCTCAAAATGTTCAAGGCTGAGCAGAAAGAGTTAAACGATTCCACAAACCAAGGCCCGAACCGAGTTGACAAGCCCAAGACCGAGGATGCAAAAGGGGCCGCCAAACCGGACTCCCCGGACAAGAAAGACGCCGCCAAACCAGACAATGACAACGGGAACAAGGATAACGAATAACAGCACCCTCGGCGCAGTCGGGAGCCTCGTTCCGCAGTAGGTTTGCTGACGCCCAACTCGCGTCGCCCTTCCGCATCTCGCGGTCCGGTGAGTAGGCGAACGGGACCCGGCTGCGGGTCCGGTGAAGGCACGCCGGCGGCACGAACGGCGTGTTTTGCTACGTCTCGAGTTGGTCAACCCCGCACATCGAGTCCCTGCCCATCCAAATCGCCACGGGCGCAAGTTCATCGTAAGCGCGTTCGAGTTCTCGACGACTTGCCGGCGTGCTCGACTTGCCGTATGAAGACCGGCTGTACGATCGTCCCCGGGGCCGTGCACCGGGACCCCGGGGCAATGCCGGAGTCGTCCAATCGCGACGGACGGGGCACAGTCACGATGGGATCGGCGGGAGGGACTGCGATGATGCAATACGCTGTTTTCGACACTGCGTGGGGCGTCTTCGGCTTTGTGGCCCAAGATCAGCGCCTGGTCGCGACGTTCTTGCCGCGGGCACGGCGGGAAATCCTGACCGCGATTCGCGCCTCGTGGGCGGAGGCGGTCGAAACGCAGCGTTTGCTGCCGCGTTTCCAGCGGGACATCGTCGCCTATTTTGAAAGGAAGCCCGTCCACTTTTCGGTCGACATCGACCTGAGCGCCATGCCGCCGTTCCATCGCTTGGCGTTGGAGGCGTGTCGTCGGATTCCATACGGACGCACGGCCTCCTACGGCGACCTTGCGCGAGCGGCCGGAAAGCTGAGCGCAGCGCGAGCGGTCGGCGGCGCCATGGCGCATAATCCGCTGCCGTTGGTGGTTCCGTGCCACCGCGTCCTTCGCTCGGATGGGTCGATCGGCGGGTTCTCGTCGGCCCGCGGGGTCGCTGAGAAAATCAGACTTCTACGTTTGGAAAATGTGTCGCTCGACCTACCGACGGACGGGTCTTCGGTCGACGCGACGACAGCGGCGTCCTTCGATGGGTTCGGGAGTCCCTCCCGCAAGCGTCGTGCCGCCGTGGCGGTGGGATGTCCATGACCGATCTTTCGCGACGAGACTTTCTACAATCCGCAGCCGCCGCGGCCGCCGTGGGGGCGTTGAATCCGGCCCTGGCCGAGGAGCCGACGCAAGCGGCGGTAACACTGTCCGGCCCGGTCGTCGTTTCGAGCGCCAACGGTCTTCGGGCCACGGAAAAGGCGGCGGAGATGATTGCCGCCGGTGCGGATACGCTCGATGCGGTGATCGCCGGCGTCAACATCGTCGAGGAGGATCCCAACGACTACTCCGTCGGCTACGGCGGACTGCCCAATGAGGACGGCGTTGTGGAGCTCGATTCGAGCGTGATGCACGGGCCGTCGTGTCGCGCGGGGGCGGTCGGCGCTCTTCGGAACATCAAGACGCCCTCGCAGGTCGCCAAGGTGATCATGGAGCGGACGGATCACCTGCTCCTCGTCGGCGAAGGAGCGTTACGCTTCGCCCGAGCGCAGGGCTTCAAGGAGTGCGATCTTCTCACTGAGGAGTCGCGCAAGCTGTGGCTGGAGTGGAAAGAGCGGCATTCGGATAAAGACAACTGGATTCCGCCGGAAGTGCCCGATCCGAACAAACGTTCCGACGCAAGGCGGGACTTCGCGTTCACCTACGGAACCATTACCTGCTTGGGGTTGAATACGGCGGGGGACCTGAGCGGCGTCACGACGACGAGCGGATTGAGTTACAAGCTCCCCGGCCGGGTGGGCGATTCACCGATCATCGGGGCGGGACTTTACGTGGACAACGACGTGGGCGCCGCAGGCAGCACCGGTCGCGGCGAGGCCAACATCAAAATCTGCGGCGCACATATGATCGTCGAGGCCATGCGGCATGGGGCGACGCCCGCCGAGGCGACCCTGCAAGCGGTGCAGCGGGCAGTCCATCACACCACCGAGAAACGGCTGTTGCATCAAGACGGTCGGCCCAACTTCGACCTGAAGTTTTACGCCCTCGCCAAGGACGGTCGGTTTGCGGGAGCCTCCATCTGGTCCGGGGGCAAGTTCGCCGTTTACGCCGACGGCCAAAACCGGCTCGAGGAGTGCGCTTTCTTGCTCCAGCGACCTGTCGTCAAACCGTAGCGCGCCACTGACAAAGCACCAGGCATCATGGGACCGTACACCCGCGAGCGCATCGAAAACTGGGTCGGCGACTTTTACGCCTCCGACGCCATCCGCGGCGTTCCCGGCGGACTGCGTGAATACGCCCGCGACGTGCTGGTCCGATTCCTGACTGCTGCCTGTGAACATGGCGACGTCGAGCCGGAGGATGTGGAAGAGGCTGATGTGAGATCGGCCCTGCTGGGACCGGTAGCCAAGCTCAACCTGCCGGCGTCGGTCAAAGGCGAGGTCCCCGCGTTGTGTGGAGCGTTCTTGGTCGATCTGCAGGCGCAAGGTCGACTGGGGGGCGGCCGAATGCTCGGAGCCTACGCCTGGGCGCTCAAGGATGCTTTCCAGGAGGCCGCGTCGGGCAAGCCCAAGCCGATCGTCAGACCCGGAAGCCGGTTGAGGCGCAACGACCCGTGCCCCTGCGGCAGCGGCAAAAAGTACAAGAAATGTTGCCTGAATGAGTAGGCGTGTGCCGCACCAAACAAGAACCAGAGCCCAGAGTCCCGGCACGCCAGGATGACGGGTCAAGCAAAGGCGCCTCACTGGCGCCCGGAGTTCGGATGCACAACCTGTCATCCCGGCACGGCCGTCAATTCACATTCGAAACCCTACTCGGATGAATTGTAGATGTCGTGCAGGTCGCGCCGGCCGAACTGGCGAAACCCCAACCCGCGATATAAACGGTGGGCGTCGGTAGGGCGTGTGTCGCTCCCTACGGCTATGGGCGTGGAATGCCCAAGCCGCGGCAGATCTTCTCCACCAAACGGTTGGCGATCTCCGTGTGACGAGGCACCGTCTCAGACCGCGCCGGTCTGAGGGTCCATCCAAAGCGAGTGCTTGGCCCCCTCGCGCTTGAGCGCGCACCCGTTTCGGCGCAGATGCCGCAGCACGGCGTGGCATTTCACCGGACCACCACGGTCTCTTTGACCGCATCCGGTGGGACACCGGCCAACCCCTGTTCACGCCGATCGGTAAGGACCAACCTAACCCGCATTTCTCACCGAGGGGATAGAAACAGGCTGCCCTCTGTGCGATAACACCTGTAGTTTCAAGGGCTTACCGTTTATGGAGGAGCAGCCTGTATGGAAACAGAGTGTACCCAAGAATCGTTCGCCTTCCAAGCCTTGGGTGAAAGAGAAGTGGTGGCCCGGTTTGACGGGGGGAAGATTACCTCCGACGCCGGGGCGTTGCTGTTGCGGGAGACGGAGCGGGCCACGGGCATCATCGGGCAGTTTGCCGCCTGCTTTACCGATCACCGCGACCCGGACCTGATCGAGCACACCGTTGAGGAACTGATCGCCCAGCGCGTCTATGCCCTGTGCCTGGGCTACGAAGATCTCAACGATCACGACGCCCTGCGACACGATCCCTTGCTGGCCGTGCTGGTGGGGAAAGAGGATCCGCTGGGGGAGGATCGGGTTCGGGAGCGGGATAAGGGCAAGGCCCTGGCCGGCAAGAGCACACTGAATCGACTCGAGCTCACGCCGGTTCGGGCCAATGAGAACAGTCGCTACAAGAAGATCACCGTGGACCGCAGGGCGGTACAGGATCTATTTGTGAAGGTCTTCCTGCAATCCCATACGGCACCGCCGGAGCGGATAGTGCTGGATCTGGACGCTACCGATGATCCACTGCACGGGCACCAGTCCGGGCGGTTCTTTCACGGTTATTATGGAGATTACTGCTACCTGCCATTGTACATCTTCTGTGGGGACCACCTGCTCTGTGCCAAGCTGCGGCCCAGTAACATCGACGGTGCTGCGGGGGCCCTCAAGGAAGTGCAGCGTATCGTGGCCGCCATCCGCGAGAAGTGGCCGCAGGTTTCCATTGTGATCCGCGGCGACTCGGGATTCTGCCGCGAGGCGATCATGGCCTGGTGCGAAGGGAACGGCGTGGATTTCGTGCTGGGGCTGGCCCAGAACCCCCGC